>NZ_JBEZYU010000001.1:194286-659101 GCF_040638875.1 Nocardia sp. NPDC024068
GGTAGCCGATTCCGGTCAGTGCCATGAAGCGGCCGTCCCGATCGAGCACGTTGAAGTACGAACGATCGTAGAAATTCCGGTCGGAGCCGGCGGGCCAGGTGAGGGGCGCGGGCGTCTGATGAATCGGATACTCGTCGAGTGGGCTCAGGTTCACACGCTCTCCCTCAAATATGATGCGCACCGTATTGGAATTAGGGTGGGATCATGACAGCAGAAGGCCGCAAAGAAGGCAAGGGGTCTGCGCCATCCACGCCGGGGCGACCGCGCGACGGCAGGATCGACGCCGCGATCATCGCGGCCACCCGGGAATTGATTCTGCAGACGGGCTACCCCGCGCTGTCGTTGTCGGCGATCGCCGCGCGAGCCGGAACGACCACGGCCGCCATCTACCGACGCTGGTCGGGCAAAGCACAGCTCGTCCACGAGGCCGTGTTGTCCGCCGAAACGATTCCCACGCCGGACGGTTCCGGCGATCTCCGCGAGGACATCCGGGCATTGGTCGAGACGGTCCGCGCGATGTTCGACAGACCGGAGGTGCGGCTGGCACTACCGGGGCTGATCGCCGACACCGTCGCCTCCCCCGAAGTGCACAGCATGATGATCGCCCGCTTGGCCGGCAATCTCACCGCTTTCGAATCCCGCTACGGCCAGGAGCGCCGCGACGACGACCAGTTGCCCATGCTCGCCGAGGTCGTGGCGGGCACCGCGATCTTCCGCATTCTTATCCGTCACGACGCCGCCCTCGACGACACCTGGGTGAACGAGATGACCGAGATGATCACCGACCGCTGGCCCCCGGGGCAGGCATCCGGCGGGACGTCCTAGCCGCCCCGGCCGAGGTCGCCGCCGCGGTGCCCTACCTCGCTGACCCGGTCAACCGCTCCTCCGTCGGGACCGATATCACCTCCGGCGCGCAGCCGCCATCCGAACCAGCGTCAAGACCACGGAGTGAGTACGAGTTTTCCGCGTACTCGTCCGGATTCACTCAACCGATGACTTTCCCGTACCTCGTTCATCGGCAGTACGCGGTCGACATGGACTCGCACCTGCCCCCGAGCGACTGCTGACCCGATTTCCGTCAGCATGGCAGGCGATGGCTTCCCGGTGACCATCCGGTAGCGCGGATCACCATGGGCGTCGGATTCCTGCACCGTGATGTAGCGACCGCTGTCTCGCAGCACACGCAGCGATCGCCTGCCGTATTCACCACCGACCAGGTCCAGCACAACGTCGACCCGGTCGATCGCCTCGGTGAAGTCGGTTGTGGTGTAGTCGACCACCACGGCCGCGCCGATACTGCGCACGAACCGATGGTTGCCGGCCCGTGCGGTGCCGATGACGTGCGCGCCGCGGCGTTCGGCGAACTGGACGGCGAAATGCCCGACCCCACCGGCGGCGGCGTGCACGAGAACGGTCTCGCCGGGCTTCGGGTCCGCCGCTTCCAGAGCCTGCCAGGCGGTGAGTGCGGCGGTGGGCACGGCAGCAGCTGTCAGGTGGTCCAAGCCCGGCGGGTGGGGTACCAGCAGGTCGGCGCGCGCAGTCACGAACTCGCTGTAGGTTCCGGTGCGGCTGTGAATCATTCCGAAAACGTTGTCGCCCGGGCCTGTTCCGGTGACGTCGGCTCCGGCTTCGACAACCGTCCCGGAGACGTCGAAGCCGAGAGTGAAGGGTGGGTCACCGAGGAATTTCACCCGGCCTGCCCGGAGTTTGCAGTCGACCGGGTTCACCGCGGTGGCGCCGAGCCGGAGAAGGACTTCCCCCCGTCCGGGAACCGGCAGTGGAGCCTGGGCAGTCTCCAGGACTTCGGGGCCACCGAAACGCCGCTGGCTGACAATCCTCATCGCTGTTCCTGCGCTTTCGGTTCCACCTGGTCCAGGTACTTCTCGATCAGGTCCACGACTTCCACGTGCCCGGTGAAGGTGCCGAGAGACTCCTCGAGATGGATCATTCGCGGGATCGCCGACATCAGGAAGACGATTGCCGACGCCGCAACGTCGTGGCCGTCGAAGCGATACTGCCGCAGCGCGGGCTCGAGCGCGGCCAGCAATGCCTTGCGCAGGCGTTCGCCGCCGGCGCCGAGCGCGGGTGCGATGGACTTGCGATGCCTGGCCAGGGCCATGAACTCGAGCAACAATGCCGTGCCCACCGGGTCACTGGCGTATGCCCACAACGCCCGTAACGGCTGCTCGGATTCCACTGCCCGCCCCAGCCGTTCGACGAGCCGGTCCGTTCCGGTTTCCAGTACGGCTTCGAACAGCTGGTCCATGAGTGGAAAGTGGTACTGGACGAGTCCGGGCGTGACCCCCGCTTCGGTTGCCACGCTGCGATAGGTGACCGCGGCATATCCCTGCGCGAGCAACAGCCTCCTGGTCGCCGAGATGAGCTCGGCCCGGGTTCCCGCACTTCGCGAGCCGACGCCACGCGCAGCGGGCGCGGAGTTCGTGCGCTCGACGCCGAGCTCGGTGCCGCCGCGACCGGCCACGGCCCCCGCTGATGCTCGCCCGGATACGCGCCGCCGCCGTCCGGCTCCTTCCATCGGTTCACTCTCCATGAACGGAAATAATACTCTCACAATTGAGATATTGTCTTCTTATACGTATCACCAATAAAGGAGCAGAGATGAGCGCCACGGTGAATCCCCTCCCCTCGTTCGGCGTCGAGATCATCGGAGCCCACGGGAGCGACCTGACCGGCCGAGCGGCGGCCGCGGAGTGCCAGGCCGCCTTGGACCGGTACGGGGTCGTGATCTACCGCGATCTCGACATCACCGATGACGACCTTGTAGCCCTGACCCGGGCGCTGGGCCGGCCGGTAGCCGCCCGCACCGGAGAGCACCGCCTCTCCGAGATCGAAACCATCACGCTGGACCCGGCGAAGACTGCCGCCACCCTGGCGTCGTATCGGCGCGGTAATTTCCTCTGGCATATCGACGGCGCCACCGGCCACACTCCGCAACGAGCGACCCTGCTCACCGCACGTGAGGTCGACGAGGCCGGGGGCGACACCGAATTCGCCGATACTTATCTGGCGTACGACGCGCTGCCGGACGAGGAAAAAGCCCGGCTGGAGGGGTTGCAGGTGATCCACAGTTTTGCTGCGGCCCAGGCCCGCGCCAATCCTTCCGCCACCGAGCAGGAGCGGCAGGCGTGGGACCGGGTCCCCACCAGAACCCATCCACTGGTCTGGACCCGGCGAAACGGACGTCGGTCATTGCTCGTGGGAGCGACCGCGGGCGAGGTGATCGGGATGGCACCCGAGGAAAGCCGCACGCTGCTCGACCGTTTGCTCGACTGGTCGACGCGACCGGAGTCGGTTTTGCATCATCGCTGGAGAAAGGGCGATCTGGTGATCTGGGACAACACGGGAATGCTGCATCGCGCAATGCCGTTCGAACCGACCTCACGGCGACTGATGCACCGCACCACGCTCGCGGGCGAGGAACTGGTGGCCTGACCCGACGGTGGGCGAGGTTCTCGGAAGAGATGCCCCGGCCCGTACGGAACCGGGTCACTCGCAAGGTCGTCGACACGCTGCCCGCCGCGGACCGTGATCAGAATGGTTTCATTCGAAAAGACCGCGCCGCGTGGGTAATCGGGCGGATCGATGATCCGCGGATGCCGACGTGAACGCGAGGTGCGGCAGGCCGCCGACAGCGCGCCCACTCTTTCTCTCGTGGAAGCGTCTGCCTATGAGTTGAAGGTGATGTTGAGTTCTCGTAGCCCGCGGAGCAGGAAGGTGGGTTCGTAGGAATAGTTGCGGTCGGTCGCGGGGCCGTGGACGGTGTCGTCGATGGCGATATCGGTGACGCGGTCGAGTAGGCGGTTCAGCGTGACCTGCCCCTCGATTCGTGCCAGTGGCGCACCCGCGCAGGTGTGGATGCCGCGGCCGAAGGCGATGTGTTCGCGGGCGTTGCGACGGTCGAGCCGGAATTCGTCGGGGTCCTCGAACTTACGCGGGTCACGGTTGGCCGCGGTGATGCACAACATGACCACGGTCCCTGCGGGGATGTCGACGCCGCCGAGGGTGGTGCGCCTACGCGCGAGCCGGAAGTCGACCTTGGTCGGGCTCTCGGTGCGCAGTGATTCCTCGATGAACGGGCCGACGAGGCTGCGGTCCTCGCGGAGGATCCGCTGATACTCGGGCTTCTCGCCCAGTATCCGTACCGCCGCGCTGAGCAACTTGGTGACTGTCTCCTGCCCGGCCGCGAACAAGAACGTGGCCGGCCGCACCAGTTCGATCACCGACGGTTCGGACCCGTCGGGGTACATCGTGGTGGCCAGAACGCTGAGGATATCGCTGCGGGGATTTGCGCGCCGATCGGTGATGTACGCACTGAATGTGTCGTCGAGCCACTCCAGCGGATTGGTGCCGGGCGCATCGTGGTACATCGCCCCCTCGATACTGCCCGGTGTCGTTTGACCGGCCAGTCTGGCTCGGAACTCGTCGCGGTCACCATCGGGTACGCCCAGCAGGTCGGCGATGACCAGCGTGGCGAACGGCTTGGCGTACTGCCCCAGGAATTCGCAACGGCCGTCGGCGAGGAATTCGTCGAGCTGGCGATCTGCCTGATCCCACATGAATTCCTCGTTCTCCTTCAGCCGCTTGGGTGTCAGGAGCCGGTTCAGTAGTCCCCGGGTGCGGGTGTGATCCGGGGGGTCCATGGTCACCATGTGCTCGGAGATCCGGAATCGGTGCCGGTGAGCCTCGATCTGGGCGCCGATATCGTCGCCTTCCGGCTGGAACGGCAGCGGTGGAAACGGCCCGCTGACCGAGACGGCGGCCGAGAAGTCGTCCTGGTTTCGGAAGACCTCGACAGCTTCGCGGTACCCGGTCACCGTCACGACTCCGTAGTGCGGCTCACGGAATACCGGGTTCCGCCTCCGCAGGTGATCCAGGTACTCGTAGGGGTCCTGCGCTATGGCCGGGTCGGAGAAGTAGTCGACGGATGCCAGGTCGCTCATGTGCTCATCAGCCTTTCGTGGTGATGGATGGAGCCATAATGGGCGAGAATCACACTCTCGCCCAGAGTAGAATGACACTCTCGCAAATGGGCGAGAACCCTGGAATCGGCGACTGCCGATCGGCGCGCATCACGAGTGCGACCGAGGCGGCCGGGCGGCCTCGTATCCGGTGGTCATCCAATACACGGCGCGGTCGACCGCGGGCACGATGGCTGTCACGTCGATCTCACCACCGGCGACTCGTCCCAGAAGCCCGTATACCAGGCTGGTCAGGATGGCATCCAGGTCCTGGATGAATTCGGGGTCGATATCGGCCAATGCTGTCATCGCGGCCGGAACGACGGCCTCGAGCCCGTGGTTGATCAGCGTTTCGCCGCCCGCCGCGGCGCGTGCGCGGAAGTATGCGACGAGCAGGCCGGGGTGGCGCTCCCAGGGTTCGAAGATCGGTCGGAGTACGCGCATGAGGGCGGTATGGAGTGGCTCGCCCGGATGGGCCGTGTAGCTCGACAGCTCGGCGTAGCGGTTCTCCCGCATCCACCAGTCCAAAGCGGCGAGGATGAGTTCGTCGCGGGTGCCGTGCAGTTTGTAGATCTTGGTGAGCGACACCCGGGCACGCCGGGCAACCTCGCGCATCTGTATCGCGTCGTATCCGTCGGTTTCGAGCATGGAGACGACGGCCTCGCGAATGCGTTGTTCGCCCTGGCCGAGTACAGACTCCATGATGACGTCGCGCTGTTCGGTCAATTCGTCCGATTCCTTCCCTCTCCACTGCGGAACTGCTATTCTCGCAACGTGGTAATCAGATTACCACAGCTCAACCGCAGTTTTCTTTCCACATACTGCCGCGCCCCTCGTGGGTCAACCGAGGTGACGCGGATCTGCTCAGCACCGAAGCGAGGATCGATGGGTTCGCTAGATGGCAAAGTCGCCTTCATCACCGGAGTGGCACGGGGGCAGGGCCGAAGTCATGCCGTCCGGCTGGCTGCGGAGGGAGCGGACATCATCGGCGTGGATATCTGCGCCGATATCGCGTCCAACAGTTATCCCATGGCGAGCCGGGAAGAGCTCGAGGAGACGGTTGCGCTCGTCGAGGCGAAAGGCCGCCGGATGCTCGGGTCGGTGGCCGATGTGCGCGACTTCCCCCGGCTCCGCGAGGCCCTGGATGCCGGCGTTGCCGAGTTCGGCCGCCTGGATATCGTCTGCGCGAACGCGGGCATCGCACCGCTGTCGCTGGAAGAGGTTCCCATCGAGACCGAACTCGAGCAGTGGGCCGATGTGGTCGGCGTGAATCTCTCCGGCGCGTTCCACACCGCCCGTGCGGCGGTTCCGCATCTCATCGCCGGCGGCCGGGGCGGCTGCATCGTGTTCACCAGTTCCACGGCGGGCCTGGTCGGTATGGGTGGGCTGGACGGTGGCGGGCTCGGTTACGCGGCGTCCAAGCACGGCATCGTGGGAATCATGCGATGTCTGGCGAATAACCTTGCGGCCCACAGTATTCGCGTCAATACAGTTCATCCGACGGCGGTCAATACCATGATGGCTGTCAATCCCCAGATGATGGAATGGGCCGCCGACAATCCTGATGGTGGCCCGCATCTGATGAACCCGATGCCGGTGGCGATGTTGGAGCCACAGGACATCAGCGCGGCCATCGCATTCCTCGCCTCCGACGAGGCCAAGTACATCACCGGCGTGGCCATGCCCGTCGACGCCGGCTTCTGCAACAAGTTGTGAGGAATGCGATGACCGAGAGTTCACGACCGCCGGGCAGGGTCGCCGGTAAGCGTGTGCTGATCACCGGCGCCGCACGCGGGATGGGCCGCAGCCATGCGGTGCGGCTGGCGGAGGAAGGCGCCGACCTCGTTCTGATAGATATCTGCCGGTCGCTGCCCGAACTCGAGTATCCACTGGCGACGCCGGAAGATCTCGCCGAAACCGCGCGGCTGGTCGAAAAGCACGGTCGCCGCGTCATCACCGCGGTGGTCGATATACGCGACGCGCAAGAGCTGTCGACGGCGGTGGACGGGGCGGTGGCGCAACTCGGCGGGTTGGACGCGGCGGTTTCCAATGCCGGTGTGCTGACCGCCGGGACATGGGATACGACCACCGCCGAGCAGTGGCGGACAGTGGTCGATATCAATCTGATCGGGACGTGGAATACCTGCGCCTCCGCACTTCCGCATCTTGTCGATCGCGGTGGCAGCATTGTCAACATCAGTTCCGCGGCGGGGCTGAAAGGCACGCCGTTGCATCTCCCGTACACGGCCTCCAAACACGGTGTGGTCGGGATGAGTCGCGCGCTGGCCAATGAGCTGGCCGCGCAGAACGTCAGGGTCAACACCGTGCACCCGACCGGTGTGGCGACAGGTATGTCCCCGGAGTCGTTGTTCGGTCTGCTCTCCGAGAAGCGTCCGGATCTGGCACCGCTGTTCGGTAACGCGCTGCCGGTGGTGATGACCGAAACCATCGATATCAGTAACGCCGTGCTGTACCTGATTTCCGATGAGGCCCGGCACGTGACCGGGATGGAATTCAAGGTCGACGCCGGTGTCACCCTCAGATGAAAGCGAAGGATATGGGAACCATCGATAGCGCAGCGGCGAGTACTGCGCAGCGGTCGGAACGAGGCCGGCGCGAGTTCGCCGAGGTGATGACCTTCGCGCCCCCGGGGGATTCGAGCCCGACGACGTCCCACGGCCTGATCGACTTCGTCTTCGCCGAAGTATGGACCCGGCCGGTGCTGAGCCGCCGGGACCGGCGGTTCGTCACGCTGGCGTGCGTCGCCGATTCCGACGCCGAACAGCCGCTGATCGAACATGTGTATGCGGCGTTGAACAGCGGTGATATCTCCATCACCGAAATGCGCGAGACAGTGCTACATTTCGCCGTTTACGCAGGGTGGCCGAAGGCGTCACGGTTCAATATCTTCGTCGACCAGCAGTGGGAGCGGATCCACCAGGAGCGTGGACTCCCCGTTCCTGCTCCCGAACCCCTGCTGCCACTGGTGACACCGAGCGATCCGGAGGCGCGGCTGGCGCGCGGCGTGGAGTCGTTCAAAGAGGTCAACTGTATGCCCTTCGCCCCGGACCGCGACAATCCGTACCAGGGGGCCGGCATTCTCAATTTCGTCTTCGGCGAGATGTGGCTGCGCCCGGGACTGAGTATGAAAGCGCGCCGGTTGATCACCGTGGCGTGCGTCGGATTCCAGGACGCACCGATTCCTATCCTCTCCCATGTTTATGCCGCCTTGAAGAGCCGTGATGTGTCCTTCGAGGAAATGGACGAGCTGGCACTGCAGTTCGCCGCCTACTCCGGCCTGCCGAAGGCGACACACCTCAGTCAGGTGATCGACGAGCAGAAGGCCCGCGTCCTGAACGAGTGGCGTGCCGAAGACGCGCCGACTTCCTAGGAGCACCGATGGCCCCCATCACTGACAATCTCGATCCTTCTGCTGTCGAACTGCCGGGTTCGCTGTTGATCGGCGGCGACCGGATCGATCGGAGTTCCGGCGGCACCCATGCACACATCTTCCCGGGGACCGGCCGCCCGAACGGAACCGTCCAGCTCGCCGGCGCCGCCGAGATCGACCTCGCTGTCGAGTCGAGCCGGAACGCCCAGCGCGAATGGATATCGTTAACCGCGGACCGTCGTCGCGACCTGCTGATCGATCTCGCCGATGCCGTGCACGAACATCTGGCCGAGTTCTCCCGGCTGAATGTGCAGGACTACGCCGTACCGATCTCGCTGGCGATCAACACCCTGCTGCTCGAACGCTTCCTGCGCCACTTCGCCGGGTATGTCGACAAACCGCACGGACTCAGCACCCCCGCGGCCGAATCGTTCGACCTCAACCTGATCGAACGGGAACCCTACGGCGTCGTCGGCGTCATCGCCCCCTGGAACGGTGCGATGGTCGTGGCCGCATCGTGTGTGGCGCCCGCACTGGCGGCCGGCAACGCCGTCGTCTTCAAACCCTCGCCGGTCGCGCCGTTCGCGGCATTGCGGTTCGGTGAGTTGTGCACTGAGGTAGGGCTCCCGCCGGGGCTGGTGAACGTGGTGCCCGCCGGGCCCGAAGGCGGTGCGGCGCTCGTCCGGCACAGCGGAATCGGCAAGATCCACTTCACGGGCGGCGGGACGACCGCGCGCAAAATACTGGCGACTGCCGCGGAGAATCTCGTGCCGGTGGTGGCCGAGCTCGGCGGCAAGTCCGCCAATATCGTATTCGAGGACGCGGATCTCGATGCCGCCGCGCAGTTGTCGGCCTATCAGGGGCCCATCGTCCAATCCGGTCAGAGCTGTGCCTGCGCCAGCCGCGTACTGGTCCACGAATCCGTCTACGACGCATTTCTGGAGCGGTTCGTCGCCACCGTCGAATCCGCGCGGGTCGGCGATCCCTTCGACCCGACGGTGGTATTCGGCCCGGTGGTGAGTGCGTCGGAGGCCGACCGCATCCTCGGAGTGATCGACCGAGCCGTTTCCGTCGGCGCCGGCGAACTACTCACCGGCGGAAAACGAATGGGCGGTGAGCTGGCCGAAGGCTATTTCATCGAGCCGACGGTGTTCGCCGATGTCGACAACCGGTCGGACCTGGCGCGAGCCGAAACCTTCGGACCCGTGGTATCGGTGATGAGATTCACCGACGAGGCGGAAGCGATCCGGATCGCAAACGACAGCCCCTATGGCCTGAATGCATTTATCCAGACCACGAATCTGACCCGGGCGCATCGTGTCTCACGACTTCTGCAGGCCGGTTCCGTCTGGATCAACCAGCTCAGCGATATCTCGCCGCAGGGCCCCTACGGCGGCTACAAACACAGCGGTTTCGGGCGCACCGGTGGTCTCGAGGGCCTCTACGAGTTTCTGCAAGTGAAGAACATTCGGATCGGGATGGGCTGAGCCCGGCCCAGCCGGCTCGACACCCTACCCACCACCGCGGCGTGCAAGGCGGTCGTCCGATGCTCGCCGCCCTTGTCACGAAAGGCTGACATGACCGATCTGGCGTCTGTCGATTACTTCTCCGATGCACTGGTCGCTCAGGACCCCTACGAATATCTGGCGTACCTGCGTAGCCGGAACCCGGTGTTCCGTGAACCCCACTACGGGGTCGTTGCGGTCACCGGTTACCAGGAAGCCAACGAGGCGTTCCGCAATACCGATGCCTTCTCCGCCTGCGTGGCTATCGGCGGTCCGTTCCCGCCACTTCCGTTCCAACCCGCCGGCGACGACATCGGCGCGCAGATCGATGAGCACCGGCACCAGTTTCCGATCTTCGAGCACATGGTCACCATGGACCCCCCGGAACACACACGTACTCGCACCTTGCTGAGCCGACTGCTCACGCCGAAGCGGCTCAAGGAGAACGAAGAGTACATGTGGCGGTTGGCGGATAGGCAGTTCGACGAGATCGCCACCAGGGACCGATGCGAACTTCTCGACGACTACGCGAAGCCGTTCGCCACCCTCGTCATCGCCGACCTGCTCGGCGTTCCGGATGCCGACCGAGACAAGTTCCGGGCCCGGCTGGCCGGCCACAAAGACCCCGGCACCAGGGTTGGGGCGCTGGACCATGAACCGGTGGGTACCAATCCGCTGGAGTGGCTGGAAGAAACCTTCGGCGAGTACATCACCGATCGCCGGGCCACACCACGCGAGGACATCCTGGGCGTACTCGCGGCCACGACCTACCCTGACGGATCGGTTCCCGAGGTGATCGATATCGTGCGCCCGGCCACCTTCCTTTTCGCGGCAGGCCAGGAGACCGTCACCAAACTGCTCAGCTCGGCCGTCCGCGTGCTCGCCGAGCGGCCGGAGCTCCAGCAGCTCGTACGCGCGGACCGTAGTCTGGTCGGTCCGCTCATCGAGGAATCGCTCCGTTTCGAAAGCCCTACCAAGGTGGACTTCCGGCTTGCTCGCAAGAGCACGCAACTCGGGGGCGTCGATATCCCCGCCGGCACGGTGGTGATGTTGTGTATCGGCGCAGCCAACCGGGACCCACGCAAATTCGAGAATCCGGATGAATTCCGGGTCGATCGCCGTAACGCCCGCGAGCACATCGCCTTCGGACGTGGCATCCACACCTGCGCCGGTGCACCGCTGGCCCGCACCGAGGGCCAGGTCACCGTCAATCGGATGCTCGACCGTTTCCGCGATATCGCCATCGACGACAGCATGCACGGCACACCGGAGCAGCGCAGCTATCGCTATGAACCGACATTCCTCCTGCGGGGACTGCGGGAATTGCACATCACCTACACACAGGCGAAATGAACAGGCTCGACCGAGCCGAAGACATGGTCGGCAACTGGTCAACGAGGTCCAGTTGAGGAGGAACACCTTGAAACCACGACGAATTGCCGTAGCCCTCTTGGCGATGGCCTTGGTTACCGCCGGATGTAGCGGGCGCGGCTCCGGCCGGGAAGCGAGCCCGAATGACGTCGAAACCGGAGACTTCGGTGATCTGTCGAGTGTCTGTCACGACGGGTC
This sequence comes from Nocardia sp. NPDC024068, assembly GCF_040638875.1. Taxonomy (NCBI): domain Bacteria; kingdom Bacillati; phylum Actinomycetota; class Actinomycetes; order Mycobacteriales; family Nocardiaceae; genus Nocardia; species Nocardia sp. NPDC024068. Next base: position 205,731 of record NZ_JBEZYU010000001.1, read on the forward strand.
GGCGACCGGCGCTCCGGCCCGAGGGGTGACGGCCGAGGAGATCAAGGTCGGCGTCTTCAGCGATGTGGGATTCACCAAACAACCGGAATTCGTGGACGCGGCAAAGGCGTTCACGTCGTGGTGTAACGCGGCCGGTGGTATCAACGGCCGGAAACTGGTGTTCGAAGTCCGCGATACGAAACTCATGGAGGTCCGGCAACGGATGCTCGACTCCTGTCGCGAGGACTTCGCACTTGTCGGCGGCGGCGCCGCGCTGGACGGCCTCGGCGTCAAGGACCGCCTCTCGTGCTTGCTGCCGGAATTTCCCGCGCAGGTCTCGCAATCGCAGAATCTGCAGTCGGACTTGCAGATCAGCGCCCTGGCGAGCACATACGCACATTACGAGCCCTATTTCGGCTTCCGGAGCTGGCTGCTGAACGAGGCATATCCGGGCTCGGCGGGGGCAATCGGGATCATCAACGGCGATTCACCGGTCACCAAGGTGCTCGGCGACAAGGCCGTCGAGGCGATCCGGGCGGCCGGCGGGACGGTGACCTACAGCGATCTCTACCCCGCCTCCGGAGTCCCGGACTGGACTCCCTACGCGCAGGCGATCAAGAGCAAGGGCGTCAAGGGCCTGGTCTTCTACGGCGACTTCCGGCAGCTGGGCAAGCTGGAGGATGTTCTGACCAGCATGAACTACAAACTCGACTGGATCGACCCGACCAACAACTCCTACAACACACAGTTCCTTCGGGCCGCCGCGCAGTCGCTGAGCTTCCAGAACAATATCGTCGACCTGACCGGCGCGGTGCCGGTCGAAGCCGCGGATGCCTCGCCGGCGATGAAGCAGATGCACGATATGTTCGCAAAGTACGCACCGGACGCGGAACTCGCGCTCGGCTCGGTACGCGCCCTGTCGTCCTGGTTGCTGTTCGCCAAAGCCGCCACCAGGTGCGGTGACCAGCTCACTCGCCGATGCGTCTTCGAGGCGGCCGGCACGGAGACTGCCTGGACCGGGGGCGGATTGCATACCGCCCGCGATCTGTCGGACAAGGACGCGGCACCGCGCTGCTTCAATGTCGTGCAGGCCACCTCGAAAGGGTGGAGGCAGGCCGATTTCGCGCCCGACCAAGGACTGTTCCGCTGCGATGTGGCCCCTTACCGGTACACCGGTGACTACGGTGCCGCGACCACCCTCGCTGATGTCGGCAAAACCATGGCGGATCTCGAATAGGGCGATCGGCGCTTCGCATCGCCGGCCGAATGTGGCCGCAATCCACCCGGTGGCCGGCGGCGCCGCCATGAACTACCCGGCCTCGGCATACCGCATCAGCGGCGCCGCTCGGCTGTTGTCTTCGGCAGATCGTTGCCCGGTCTGCCGATCCCTGTCCGAAAACTGTTCGTCATATGCACAAGGAGATAAGTATGGGAAAGCTGGACGGCAAGGTCGCTTTCATCACCGGCGCCGCTCGTGGCCAGGGCCGCAGTCACGCGATCCGGCTGGCGCAGGAGGGCGCTGATGTCATAGCGCTGGATATCTGCGCCCAACTTGGTTCGGTGCACTATTCGATGGGAACCGCCGACGAACTGGCACAGACCGTCGAGGAGGTCGAGAAGCAGGGGCGCCGGATCGTGGCCCGGCAGGCGGACGTCCGCGATGTCGCCGCGTTGCGCCAGGTCTTCGAGGAGGGTGTCGCCGAGCTCGGGCCGGTCGATATCGTCCTGGCCAACGCGGGGATCGGAGCCGGCGGTGCGGTGGTGGCGGAGGAACAGGAGTGGGAGGAGGTGGTCGCGGTGAACCTGACCGGCGTGTGGAACACCGGTCGCGTGGCGATCCCGTCCATGATCGAGCGGGGTAAGGGTGGATCGATCGTGCTCACCAGCTCCACCGGCGGCCTCATCGGTGTCGGCATTCCGACGGCGGGATTCCTCGGTTATACCGCGGCCAAGCACGGGGTCGTCGGGCTCATGCGGTCCTGGGCGAACTACCTCGCGCCGCACAGTATCCGGGTGAACAGTGTCGCCCCGACCGCGGTCCGCACACCCATGGCCGGTGACGGCAACTTGGAGGCGATCATGGAACGCAACCCCGCGCTGGCCCATGCACTGTCCAACGCGATGCCGGTGGATCTCGTGGAGCCGCTCGATGTCTCCAATGCCATCGCATGGCTGGTCTCCGACGATGCCCGCTATGTCTCGGGCTCCGTCATCCCGGTCGACGCCGGTCAGTTGAACAAGAGATAGTCCGGTAGGCCTCCACCCGGACGCGAGACAAGGCTCGACATCGATATCCGCGGATTCGTCATCGAGCAGGACGACGCCGGCCGGTACGCGGTGCACGCTGTCCGGCGCCGATCTACCGACCCGGCACGGCAGCCTCCCGCCCCGGCGGGCGTGGACTCACTCGTCGGAGTCCTGCTCCGGGTCCGTGATGACCAACGTCATGACAACCTCCAGCAGTCCGAGAGTCTCGCGTGACGGGTCGAGCAGGGATTGGATCCGCAGGCCGTCCATCAGTGCGAGTACCAGGGTCACCTTCTCGTCCGCCGACAGGTATGGGCTGTCTCGCGAGGTGGGAAGTTGGCTACCACTGAATCTGGTTCGCATCCGCTCGCGTCGGCCGGCGAAGAACTCGTGGGCGGGATGTGCGGGGTCGGTTGCCGCGATAGTCAGCGCCATCCAATTGCGCTGATAGTCGGGATCGTCGAATTCGTCGCGCAGAACTTCGCTCAAGATACGCTGCCTGCTCGCTCCGGCCTCGATGATCCGCGTCGCCAGCGCCTCCTCATCTGCTTCACGCTGGGCGAGCGCCGCCAAGAGCAGCTCGTCCTTGCCCGAAAAGTGGCGAAGCAACGCCGCATGGGTCACCTGTGCCCGCCCGGCGATGTCCCGCAGTGACGCTCGCTCGTAGCCGTGCTGAGCGAAGCTCTCCAGCGCGGCGCGGACGATCTGCGCACGGCGGGCGGGAGTCGACGCGTTCGGGCCTCGGCGCCGTCTTCTCGGTTCGGCATTTTCGGGAGAGGTCACGGACGTCCTTTGATCGGATGCTCGGCGCGAGGTGCGCACGGTCTTTCGAATGCCCGAGTGTAGTTATTGTAAAAAGTTACCATGGTGGTTACCGTTTAAAGGTGCACGATCGTGCGCGGGTAGTCCTGAACGCCGCTTCCCTTGACCGGCCAGAGCAAAGGAGATGCATGTCCATCCCTGAGGTATCGAACAAATCCCTCGCCGAGCTCGTCTCCCTCCGGGGCCGGCGGGCGGTCGTCACCGGGGGCGGCCGTGGACTGGGCAAGGCAATCGCCCTCCGGCTGGCCGAAGCCGGTGCCGACGTGCTGATCGGCGATCTCGACGAAAGCCTGGCATCGGCGGCCGCCGCCGAGATAGGCGAACGCTTCGGGGTGCGGACGCTCGGCGTCGTCATGGACGTCACCGACGCGGACTCCGTCACGTCGGCGGCCGACCACGCGGTGGCCGATCTCGGTAGCCTGGACATCTGGGTGAACAACGCCGGCGTCTTTCCCAGCGTCTCCGTCTTCGAGATGAGTGAGGCGACCTGGGACCAGGTATTCGCGGTGAATGCCCGGGGCGTGTTCCTCGGCGCCCGCGAGGCGGCTCGCCACATGGCCGCCGCCGGCTCCGGCGGTGTGATCGTCAACATCATCTCCACCGCCGGCTTCCGCGGCAGCGCACCGGGCCTCGCTGCCTATGTCGGATCGAAACACGCCGCCCGCGGCATCACTCGTGAGTTATCTCTGGAACTCGCCCCACTGGGCATCCGCGTCCTCGGGGTGGCACCGAGCTATGTCCCGACGGAAGGCAATATGATCGCCGCGGCAGCTGCCACCCCGAGCGGCGGCGATGCCGACGCCCCGCCCACCCCGCTCATGTTCACCGCTCCCGTCGGCCGTCTCGGCGTCCCCGACGATATCGCCCGCGTCGCTCTCTTCTGCGCATCCGACCTGTCGGCGTTCATGACCGGCAGCACCTTGCTGGCCGATGGCGGCAGCACGGCGTAAACGTGATTCGGGGGACGGGCAGCTCACGAACTTCAGCGCGCACTCGCCATTCCCATAAAAAGCAATGCGGGGAGGGCGATTCTCTCCCTCGGATCACAAACGGAGGGAAGCGCCTTCCCCGGGCTTCAACTGGACACGGTCGCCCCTTGTACCTGGCCCAGAATGGCAGTCTCGGCAAGATCATACGAAGTGCCGGGCAATACCTGTCCGGAATGCCCTCGGACCCGGTGGCGATCACCGGTGATGCCGGGAAAGTAGATCCCCTCCCGGCGACTCGGCGCTTCGATCGAGGATCCCGGAGAGCTGCCGGAGCAGGAGTGCACTTCGACCCCTTGCAGGCAATGTTGCTGTCGGCGCGGAACCGATGGCTGCCGAACGATCACCACACCCGCCACCTGTCGCGAGCGGGATATGGCGTCCGGCAACTACAAGCCGTCTCAATTGGAAGAGAGCCCGGGCGGAAGGTCAAGCGATGACCAGTGATACGAGGTTGCCGATCGGTCGCCACCACGTCCACCCCTCTCGACTGGGCACCAAGTCCCCGTCCGAGCCGCACTGCGCACCCCGGGAAGGCCGCTTCGCCAGCACTCTGTTGCCACGAGGATGCTCCATAGAGCGGTACCGCTGTGATTACCAGCACAGCTGTTCCATCGGCGCCTCGTGACACCCACCGATGACCCCACCGGCCGGCAGTCGGCTCACAGCTAGATCCGTCCCCGAAGGCGGAGAGCACGGGCGGTCACGGTGCACATCTCGAAACACGGTGGAGGACAGCGATACCGTCGATCGTCGTTGACCCCGGCCCTCAACTGAAACTATTCTGATTGCAGTTCGGCAGATGCGGCAGCAGTGCGGCCACCGAGGAGGCGGAGTGGGACTCAGCAGCAGAAGCGCGGTCGCGACCCACGCGTTGACAATGCTGGCGCGCTGGGACGATCGCACGCTCACCTCCGCGGAAATCGCCGAGAGTCTCGCGAGCAATCCGGTGTTGGTGCGCCGCATCCTCGGCAGCCTGCGCGAAGCTGGTCTCGTCGAGTCCACCGAGGGGCGCGGCGGCGGCTGGGTTCTCGCTCGCGCCGCGCACACGATCACTCTGTGCGACGCATTCGCCGCGGTCGAGCGCAGGCCGATTCTGTCGGGACACGCCCATCCGGCCAGCGACGCATGCGAGGTGGGCCGCCATATGCAGGCGCTCCTCGAAAAGGAATTCCAGGACGCCGAGGCGGCCATCGAGAAACAACTCGGCCGCACGACAATCGCGCACCTGGTCCGGCAAGTGCTCGCCAAAGAGCGCGAACTCGCAACACAACAGCACTGATCGAGCCACGGCGGAGGGCACCCTCCGCCTTTCTCATACCTCAACTGCAACTGCATTGGTATCAGTAAATATGGGGAGGAAACATTGATGACGGCAACGTCGACCACCTCTGTTCGCAGTTCTTCGTCGATACCGTTGTTGGCGGTGCTGATGACGTCGATGCTCGCGACGGTCATCGCAGCCGACATGGTCAATCTCGTGCTGCCCTCGATGGGCGAACAATTCGGAGCATCCGAGGCCCAGTTGGCCTGGGTCGTCACCGGTTACCTGTTGGTGTTCTCGATCGGCATTCCGTTCTACGGACGTATCTCCGACAGGGTGAGTCTGCGGCGCCTGTTCTGCTCCGCCCTGCTGATCTACGCCGCCGGCAGTCTGGTCTGCGCACTCGCCCCGGATCTGCCGGTCCTGGTGATCGGCCGGATCGTCATGGGCGGCGGTGCCGCGGCACTACCCGTGCTGTCGATCATCGCGGTCACGAGGTTGATGCCGGAATCCAAGCGCGGAATGGGCATCGGCGTCGTTTCCGCCGCCTCGGGCATCGGCACCGCGGCCGGCCCGGCCATCGGCGGCGGAATCGGCCAGTGGCTCGGATGGCCTGCGCTCTTCTGGCTCATGTTCCTGCTCGCGCTCGTTCTCCTTCCAGCGGCGTGGCGGATGCTGCCCGGCGACACACCGGCGGGCGCGAACCGTTTCGACATCATCGGTGGTGTCCTACTGGGCGTCGGCGCGGGCCTGGCCCTGTTCGGCATGACCCAGGCCCAGGCCGCCGGAATCGGCGCGCCCACCACCTGGGGCAGCCTCCTCGTCGCCGTCGTTGCGCTGGGGTTGTTCGCCCGGCGCACGGTGAAGGTGGCACATCCGTTCGTCCCGCCCGCACTCTTCGCCAACCGGACCTACCGATCCGCGGTCGTCGTCGCGTTCTTGGCCATGGTGGTCAATCTGGGCGGTCTGGTCTTCGTTCCGCTCCTGGTCATCGACGTCAACGATCTCGATCCCGGCCAAGGGGCCCTCGTCATGATTCCCGCCGGGATCGCGGTCGCGGCGTTCTCACCACTGATCGGCCGGTTTACCGATCGCATCGGCACCGGCGCGCTGGCACTGACCGGCCTGGCGGTGATGGGCCTGTCCGCACTGTTCCTGTCGATATCCGCCGGATCCACGTCTGTTGTCCCGGCCGGCGCGGGAGCACTCGGCCTGTGTGTCGGTTTCGTGCTCGTCATCACCCCCCTCATCAACGCTTCCGCGGGCGTACTGCCTCCCGACCAGGTCGGTGTCGGCCTGGGGATCCTCCAGGGAGCCCAATTCCTCGGGGCCGGCGCGGGTCCGGCCCTGTTCGGCGTACTGCTCACAGCACGCCAGCACAGCGATAGTGCGGCCATCAACCCGCTGCACTTCAGCGATCAGGGCGCGGCATTCTCCGACACCTTCCTGGCCATGGTCCTGATCATCATTCCGGCAACGATCGTGGCCTATCGGATGCACTCCGCGACGACACGATCGCGCGAGACCACAACACCTTCGCAGCACACCGCGCAGCAGCTGTGAGCATCGGGCAGAGGAGGACGGCTCGAGAACCAGGGTTGTATCGGGTGGCACCGCGGGCATCGGTCGAGAGCTGGCAGCGAGCTACCTCGACCGGGGCGACCGCGTGGTCATCATCGGCCGCGATGCCGCGAAGGGCCGCCGCTTCCTCGAGGAAGCAGACCGGATGGGGTCGGGGGCGAATGCCTTCTTCATCGAGGCGGACCTCGGCCTGGTCTCGGAAAACCTGCGAGTTGTCGAGGAGATCAGGAATCGGTTCCCGGCTCTGGACACACTCGTACTGTGTGCGAGATTCTTCCGCAGCTACCGAAGAGTGACCTCCGAAGGTTTCGAGCACAATTTTGCGCTGCACCATCTCAGCCGCTACCTGCTCGGATACGGCCTGGTCGGTCAATCGGCGTCACACCGGGGAACATACGATGGGACGACCTGGAGATGGAGAAGGATACGACGGCTGGTCGGCCATGTTCCACAGCGGCAAATTGAACGATCTTCTCGGGGTCTCGTTCGCCGCTCCTGTGGATCCTCAGACTCGAACTGATCCAACACTTCGAACCGGCCGCCACCGACGCAGGACTGAATACAGGCCCAGCGCTAGAATCTGCCCTCACAAAGTGGATCGAGCGCTCGTAGCGGGTCAGCGCCGGAACAACCGCCACCAAGGGCGACCGCCGTTGCGGATCGGATCGGCCAATGTGGGTCCGTCCGTCGGCTCGCTGATCTCTCCCAGCCGGTGGCGATCGGGCCATGCCCCGGCAGCGGTTTCCCTGATCGAGCCTTCGCCGACAATGCGGGTCGCGATCGTCCACACCGCCGGCGCATCGATCAGACCGGACTCGTCCAGCTCACGGCATGCCCTGGCTGCCGCGTCGATATCCGGATGCAGTGACAGGTGCACCACCGCACCCGTGCTCGACGTCACGACCAGCACACCGACCGCCACGGTCGCGCTGTCGCGAGCTATGCGCGCCCAGATGTCCAGGGTTTTTCCGGGTTCGGCTCCGAGGTGGTCAGCGACCTCCGTGGTGGAGGTGGTCAGCCCCAGCCTGATACAACGGCGTGCGATGTCCTGCTCCTGCACACCGAACCGCTCCACCAGCGAGGCCATACTCGCGGGCGGTGACTGCGCCCAGGCCAAGATCAACTGCTCGTCGGTGGCTTGATCCCAGAACGGATAGCCCTTGGCGGCATGTGCCTCGCGGGCCAGGGCCTGGCCGTCGAAACTCGGGTCGGTAACCATCTTCCGCAGTTTGCGTATCGCGACGGCACCGGTATAACCGTCCAGCAACACGAACCGCGCGCGTGCCCGCACCGCCCCCGGTGATCGGCCGAGTTGGTTGGCGATCTCCTGATCGGTTGCGGTTGTCGCCAGCGCGGCGAAGAACTCCTGGTAGTCCTCGCCCGTCCACAGACTGCCTCGACGGGTCTCACGCTCATCCATCGCCGTCATGACTACAAGGCCTCTCGGGTGCGGCAGGTGAGTCTCGTGTTCATCTAGCGCTCCCGCTCGTATCCGCGGGACCCTCGCCCGCGAAAGATGGCGGTCCCGGTCAGGCCCTCGAATGGGTGCCCCGGAATGCTGCGGGAGGTTCCCCGGTCCAGAGCTTCGAGCTCGCGCTCGGCCTCAGCGAGTTCGTGGTCGAGCGTGTCCAGTCGTTCCGCGCGTTCTGCCACGTGACGTTCTCGATCCTCGGCGGCCGCGGCCACGTCACGGTCGATCGTTGTCCGATACACGGCACTGCGGACCTTGGTCAGCGTCTCATTGCGCAGCTTCATCAGCGCGAGCCGCTCGTCGGCGGAATACAGGCCCTGCCGTTTCCCGAACTCGCTGACCAGTGTCTTGGTGTGCTCGTGCAGATCAATCGCGGCCGGCCATGTCCGGGTATTTCTGGCGTCCTCGATCGCATCGAGAAACAGATCCTCGAGAGTGGTCATCCCCGTCGCCTCCGCACCCCAGCCGACAACTTGTCTAGACCGATGATAGATCAGGTTGCTATGACCCCGCACCGAAACCGATACGCGCAGAACAGACTTGCCGCACCGGGCGCATCAGAAGATACTGCGACAGGCCTACAAGACGCGGCGCTCTCAGGGTATGAAGCCAGGACACCCCTTCTCGAAACCTTAGCCTCGATCCACCGATGAAGTTGCGGCGAGGGCCGCGCAGGAACCCGCGCGGCTCGACCAAGCGCAGCTGCGGGTCGACTCTCCGCTCGGCCGCCAGGGCCGAGGCCCAGGGATGGATGGAAAGCGATTCCGTAACCCGACGGCAGGTGGGAGATCGTGGGGCGGCCTCACCGGCGCACACCCACCTCTTTGTAGGCGAGAGTAGCGGCGTCCCCCACGGACGCCGACATCGGGCCCGGCGATCGCCATGGTGGTTCGAAACCGGTGGGTTCGGCGCCAAGGAAACCTTTCCTATTTGGACGAATTGTGTCAGTATATTCGAGATCGCATCGTCCGACCACGATGCGTCGCACAACGGGGCGGCTCGCTCCTTGATATTCGACCGTGCCGCATATGGGGCCGCGTCACTGTCCCCTCACACCTAAGGCCGACCCGGCTTCTCCAGGGAAACTCATGAATTCACAAATCCGACACCGCAACTATTCACGACATGCCGGGACATCGACGTCGCCGAACCAGCCGCAGCGGAAGCGAGCGGAGGAAACAGGCTCGAATGAGACCACGTGCTCGTACTGGGTCCGTTCATCCTTCAGCCAACTGAGGTTCCTCCGCTCCGTACTATCGGTCGATCCGGAAGCGGCGCGAATAGTCGAATACGCTATCGGCTGGGCTCCCTTCGGCGGTGCCGACTGCGAAGAACTTATCGTCGCGTTCGGCGTCGATCGCCGTCGCTTCCTCGAAAAGCTCGACGAAGCGCTGCAGCCCCGCCGAGCCGACCGACACCAAGCAGCTTGGCTGAAGCGCACGCTACTGAACGCGTTGATGTCGGCGTGGCGAGCAGGACCCAAGACGCAGGACGGCACCGGTTCGACGCCGTCCGCACCCCGGCATCACCTCATCGAAGGGTGAAACACAGGTGCCGATCCCGCGGTTCGCATACCATTGCGCAATACGCTCGGCGACACTCTGCTCACGCGCGGTCGAGATCGCCACGCCTGCTTGCCATGCGGACACCTGCACCCGGGACCGCTCCACAAGCCGACCGGTCATCGCGCGCGCCGATCTCCGGCGCATGAGGGAGCGACCGAGATGACCTGCAATCGCGGTCACCGCGTGACGCGCGGATCGACTCCGTATTGGGTCGGGGCGCCCAGATGTCCGCGCAGGGTGGCGCCGTCGTATTCGCGGTGGAACAGCCCGCGATCCTGGAGGATCGGCACGACACCGTCGACGAAGGCGTCGACCCCGTCCTCGTATATGTCCGGCGAGACCCAGAAGCCGTCGACAGCGTCTGCCTCGAACCATTTCTGCATGTGGTCGGCGGCTTCGGCGGCCGGGCCGACGATGACTGGGTGGTAGTCGATGACACCGTGCGCGAGAACGTCGCGGAGGGTCCAGCCTTCACGCGCGATCTTCAGTGCGTGGACCGAGCGCGGGTCGCCCGGTGACGGCCGGGCCGCGGACAATTGCTCCGGGGATAGTGGGCGGTCGAGCCGTGCGGGGTCGAGCCGCAGGCCGAGCATCCGTCCGAGGTAGGACGCGCGCTGCGGGAATGTTCGGCCGCTCAACGTGCTGCGGCGATCAAGGCCTTCCCGCCTGTCGTTTGCGATGGTCGTCATCAGGCCGGCGAAGAACTTGATTTCGTCCGGGTTGCGCCCGGCGCGTTCGGCGGCGAGGCGGAACGCGGCACGCTGGGCACGCGCGTCGTCGATCGTGAAGGCCGCTCCGATGACGGCGCTGGCCCAGCGGCCGGCGAACTCGAGGGCGTTCGCGCTTCCTCCGGCGTGGAAGACGACGGGTTGCCCCTGTTCGGAGGGTGGAATGTGCAGCGGCCCGCGCGAGGCGACGAACTCGCCGCCCAAATTTATCGGGGCGATTTTCTCGGCGTCCGCGAAGCGGCCCGTCACCTTGTCGTGCACCCATGCGGTCTCTCCCCAGCTGCCCCACAGAGCCTGCACCAACTGGACCGTCTCGTGCGCTCTCCCGTAGCGTTCGGGGCTGGACGGCAGTCGTTTGCCGTAATTGGCCGCGACGTCCTCGCCGCTGGACGTGACGGCGTTCCAGCCCGTCCGACCATGACTCATGACATCGAGTGCTTTGAACTGTCGCGCGAGGTTGAACGGCTCGTTGAAGGTGGTCGAGCCGGTGGCGACGAGGCCGATCCGGCTCGTCTCGCGCGCAACGGCTGCCAGCGTAACCATGACATCGAGATTGAAGTTGGGCGGCTCGTTCTCGATATCACCGACATGACTGGGGCCGTCGGGCAGGAACAGGAACTGGAGCTTTCCACGCTCGGCTGCTCGGGCATGCCGAACTTTCGCGTCGAAGCTCGTATAGCTCGTGGGATCCACCGCCGGGGCACGCCAGGCGCCGGGCAGGTTGCCGTACCCGTTGCCCAGATGCATGCCGATGATCATCTGCCTGTCCATCATGTCCTCTTTCCGTACGCAATCCGGGCTGTTGGTCGCTGTCGGCTGCGCGCTGAGTGTGGGTTGTCCCCGCCCAGGACATAAGAGGAGGTAGTCTCCACTTATACTGGAAGCCTACGGAGACACTCTCCGTTTAGTCAACTTGAGGTGACCGCCATGCCTGAGAGCGCGACGAGCGGGGCTCGTGCCCCGCGGGCCGATGCCCAACGCAACCGAGATCACATCCTCGCTATCGCCGAGCGGTGCTTCTCCGAGCACGGCATCAACGGTTCGCTCGACGCGATCGCGAAACAGGCCGGCGTCGGCGCAGGGACCTTGTACCGGCACTTCCCGAACCGGGAAACGCTGCTCGCCGCGTTACTCGCCGCGCGCGACGAGGCGCTCGTATCCCGGCGCGATGAACTCCGCACCCGGTCGGCCGACGCCGCCGACGCACTCGAGGGCTGGCTCGACGCGCTCACCGAGTGGGCCGGCGCATTCGACGGGCTGCCGGAGCCCCTGCGCGCGGCGATGAAGAGCCCTTCTCCGCTGGCCGTGACATGCCAGGGATTCATTACGACAACCGAGGAGTTCTTGCACGCCGCCCAGCGCGAGGGGAGTGCCCGCAGCGGGATCCGGGCCCGCGATCTCTTCCTGGCCGCTCTGGCCGCGACCTGGGCACGGGGTGCGGCCATGGCTGACGACGCGTCTGCCGCGGCCCTGGCCGGTCTCCTCAGAAGCGGGTGGGAGTCGACCACACGCACGACCCACCCAACAGACATCACCGACAACAGATAGCCGGGAAGTCACGCCTCGTGCCGGCCTGAACACTCGTCAACAGCAAGGAGAGCACCATGAAGCGCATTGGAATCATCGGTAGCGGATCGATCGGAGCGGCAGTCGCACGGCTCGCCGTCGCCGCCGACTACGACGTCCTCATCGCGAACTCGCGGGGACCGGAGTCGCTCACGGACTTGATCGACGAACTCGGCTCCCGGGCCCAGGCCGGCGAGGTCCGCACGGCAGCGGAGTTCGGTGACATCCCGGTCCTGGCAGTGCCGCTGGCCGCGTACCCGAAACTGCCCGTCGACGCCTTCACCGGGAGGACGGTCCTTTCCACCGGGAACTACTATCCTCATCGCGATGGCCGCATCGAGCAGCTGGACTCCCTGGAGAGCGCGACGGCCGAGTACGAGCAGTCGCTACTCCCGGGCACGGTGATCGTCAAGGCGTTCAACAACATTCTCTTCCACCACATCCCGAACCTGGCTCACTCCTCCCCGCGTACCGCGCTGCCGATCGCCGGGAACGACAGCGAGGCGAAGGCGCGGGTCTCCACGATCGTGAACACGCTCGGTTTCGACACCGTCGACGCGGGAACGCTCGCCGAATCCTGGAGGTTCGAACCGGAGTCCGGGGCGTACACCCCGATCTACGCCGCCGACGAGGACAGGTTCGCCGCGGACTACCTCGCCGATCCCGGAGCCCCCGTTCCGGCCGACCGCCTGCGCGAGCTACTTGCCGCCTCGCATCGTCCCGACGTCGCGGCGCGACAGTTCTGACGGCAGCGTTCCAGGCGGCGCCACGATCATCTCGAGCGGCGGCTCACATTCGCCACGGCTCAGGCGGGGAGCCGTGGCACCGGAACGGCACGGCATTCGACGCCAACAAAGCCGTATAACGCGCCAAACGGCTCCCGATATCGGGTGATGGCGCAGGATGCAAACGTACTGGCGGGACTTCCGATGCCTGCCGGAGCTGCCGTTTCGACAGCGCTGTCGAGCGGCGGCCGCCGACCCCACGTAAGGAGGCAGCAGTGAAGCTGAACTCGTATCAGAACCTTCGTGTCGCGAACTTCAGCGTCCACGCGCTGCGCCGAATTCTCGAAGAAGCGGGTCTCGACTGGCGTACCGCACTCGCCAATGCCGAGATCGACCCCGATGCCGTGAACCGCCCGGGTGGCACCATTCCGGCGAAGAAGGAGCTCGCCTTTCAACTCGAGTTCGTCACGCTGACGAGAGATCGCGTCGATCTCTGGCTACGCGCCGCGCGGGCCTACACCACTGCCACGGTCGGCGCCCGCGGGATGGCCCTCGCTACCGCGCCGACCATTGCGTCCTGGGTCGAAGCGGTGAACGCAGTCGACTACTCGCCCGGACTTCTCGAGATCGGGGCGCTCCGGACATCCGATGGCACGGTGACAGGTGTCCAGTTCACCTACCCCGACACCGCAAAAGAGCTGATCCCGTTCAGCGCATATCGCGACCTCTATGTCACCAGCCGTTCATTCGAGTGGCTCTACGGCGGCCGATTCCCGTTCACTCGCATCGAATTCCCGTTACCGGAAGTCTCGCCCGAAGCATTGACCTACGTCTCCAGCAACGTGGTCGAATGTGGCTCGGAGACATTGCGGCTGTGGTGGGATCCCGTGATATCGACAGAGGAACTCCCTTTCGGGAACGCATTCCAGCACGCGGCATGGATCAAAGCGGACACCGAAGTTCTCGACTCGTTCCGGGCGACCGGCGACTGGCCCGACACCGTCGCCAAAGCCATCAGGGCCGCGCCGGCGCTCAACAGAAAACTCCCGAATGTGGCTGCCACGCTGCAGGTCTCACCGCGCACTCTGCAGCGCAAGCTCGAACTCGCAGGCCACGATTTCGCCGAGCTACGCGACGAGACCCTGTGCGACCTCGCCTGCGATCTGCTCTCGAATTCCGACCATTCCATTTCCCGGATATCCCGGACGTTGGGCTACACGGACGCAGCCAGCTTCACGATCGCCTTCAAACGGTGGCGAGGGATGCCGCCGTCCGCGTACCGGGACGCCTCCCAGTACCGACCGGGCAGCGGATCCCCGGATTAGCCCGACCGACCAAATCCGCGCCGATGCGTCATGTGTTGCCCTTGTCGGGAGCGGTCCGACCGATTTTCGTTGTCTCTCATGCCGTTCCGTCAGGACACTCGCAGTACAGCGCTGATTCTCTCCACGGCCGCAAAACTCTCGGACCATGCCGCGCCCGACACAGCTCCGGCGTGAGGCACGACGCCGGTGCGCTGGTAGACGTCCATGTACTTGATGCCCGCGGCGAACCTTCACCTGTTCGGTCTGGGCGAGTCCGTTGAGCTCAACGAGTAGCCGGCAACGGTTGGTCGGAAAAAGGCTGTTGGTCGCGGTGGCCCGGCCGGGATACAGCGGTACTTGCCTGCACTGTGCACGCCGCGGCGCCGAGGGCCAGACCCGCAACGGCCAGTGGTGAGAGTGTCTCCCCGAGCGCGGCCCACGCCATAACACTCGCCGCGGCCGGGATGACCGCGAACAGGATGGAGGCCGCGCGGGCCCCCGCCCTCTTGATTGCGGCCGAGTACAGCGTGGTAGCACCAACGGAAGTGGCGACGATCATGCACGCCAGCAGAAGCAGAGCGTGCGGCCAGTCCGAGGATTGCGGGCCGGTGAAGACCGCCGCCACACCAGCGACCGGAGTGGCCGCGGTGACACCGAGTGCGGTGACCAGCCAAGGGTCCATATCGGCGCAGAAGCGACCTTGATACACACCGCCGGCCGATAAACCGAGCATGGCGATCACTACCGCCGCAATACCGATCCCCATCTGATGGTCGGCGGCAATCCGTGGCGCGCAGGCGAGCAATACCGCGGCGGCCGCCAACACGAGCGCGAACATTCCTCTACGCGACTCACGATGGCGCGTCACCGCTACCATCAGGGCGGCTGTGATCACCGGGTTGAGCGCGATGACCAATGAAGCCAATCCTGCCGAAACTCCGTGGGCCAAACCCCAATACAATCCGAGGAACTGCATCGCCTGGGTCATCAACCCGGCCACCATCGCATGCAATACCTGCCGCCGCGACGGCAGCGCCGTCCTGCGGGCGGCCACGATCGCCCAGAGAATAATCGCCGAACCTGCGAAACGCAGAAAGATCACCAGGAACGGGGACATGACCGCGACCGTCGCCGTTCCGAGCGGATAGCCGGCCGCGTACAGCAGCACGGTAGGAACAGCCAGTCGCGCCGACAGACGGGGTGTGCTGGTGGACATGGCTCCACAATCGGCCCCGAGCACGGCCGCCGCAAGACCGTTCACAAAACGTGAACAGTCTTGCGGCATACTGGCGCTATGGCCACTCTCGACATCCCCCAACTTCGCAGTGTGGTCGCGGTCGCGACATTCTCGAGCGTGCGCCGAGCCGCCGAGGCGCTCCACCTCACCCCGTCAGCCGTCAGCAACCACCTGCGCAAGCTCGAGAAAACACTCGGCACCCGGCTGGTCACCGCCCAGGGACGAGGAATCGGACTCACCAGCGACGGCGAGGAACTAGTCGCCCGGGCACGGGTGATCCTGACGCACCACGACGACGCGATCCACGCCCTCGCACCCCCCGGGGACAGCGAGTTCCTGGTCGCCGCGACCGAACACGCGGCGCAATTCCTCGTACCGAGTGTCGTATCCACCCTGAATGCCCTGCACCCCGGTCACGAGGTCAGGCTGCGCCTGACGCGCAGCGCCCATGTGCGCGATCTGGTTCACGACGACCGCGCCGACGTGGCCTTGATGCTCACCCGGCCGGCTCGCGGAAGCCTCGCTATCGCCGATCTCCCCCTGCAATGGTTCGGCACCGACGACGCCCCCCTCGACCGGCTGATCTTCTTCACTCGCCCGTGCGCCGTGCGGGACCAAGCGCTCGCGTCGCTGATGAAAGCCCCGCACCAGGTCGTGAAGGAGTGCCCGGATCTGACCGGCGTGCTCAGCGCCGCGCGGCACAGCCTCGGGGTCACCCCACTACCGCGGCTGGGCCCGCCGCCGGACGGGATCAGCCGTATCGAGGCGCTACCCCCGATCCCGGACGTGACCCTGTATGCGGCCACCAGTGACCGCATCGACTCCACCACCAAAGCACGCATCATCGAAACACTGCGGACGCGCCTCACCGCCGGCCGACGCGTCGACCCGTAGACCCGTAGACCCGGACATCGGAGCGGACGGAGGACCTCCGCCGATGCCGGCCCTCCGTAAGCAACCATGGCGCATCCACAGATGATCCTGTGCATGCAGTTCACCAGCAGCTACGGAGCCGAACCCGGCTCCGATTATCGATGCCCGCCCCGGCGGCGGTGCGAGCACCGATCCGGCGCACCCGCGCCATCGTGGGGGACGACCCGGTCCGAGCCTCAGCGGCGGATCACCGGGAGGACCAGCCGGCTGAGGTGTTCCGGACCGTGCAGCACACGGTTGACCGCGACGACAGCCTGGTCGAGGGTCTCGGTGTTGATATCTCCGCCGGTGTTGGTATTCCGGTCGAAGCGAGGGTAGTTGCTGCTGGATACCTCCAGCCGGATCCGGTGTCCGGGCAGGAAGACATTCGAGGTCACCGAAAGGTCCAGGGTGATCTCGTAAACCTCTCCCGGCTCGAGGAGTTCGGGCTCGGCGAGCGAATTCCGGTAGCGGGCGCGCAGCATGCCATCGGTCAGATAGATCGCGCGGCCGTCCGGGAACACGTCGACAAGCTTGCCGGTGAAATCGGCATCCAGGGCAGACGAAGCGATATGGAGCACCAGCGACACATGGCCGGTGACCTCGATCGGCTCGTCGAGCACGGGCGTGGTGTAACACAGGACGTCCTCACGCATTTCGACCTCGCGCTGATCGACCGGGCCCACAGTGTTGAGCGCCGCCGGCAGCCACAGCCGGCCGCCGGCACTGGGGGCCGGGCATCGAACCGGCCAATTTCGCATTCGGTGAGTTCAACAGCTCGGCTACCGTCTCGGCGAGGGCCGCCGAGATCTGCGGGTCGCCGGTACCGGCCGCTGCAGCGCGCTGATGGCCGGCGAGCGACATGTACGTCGCCCAGAACACGAGGTTGTGCAGGTGAGTGCACCACCCTCGTCATGCCAGGCAAGGTAGAAGTCGGGGTTGCTCACTGTCGTGACCACGCGGATGACGTATCGCCAGATGACCGGCGTCACATCGCCTATACTGACAGCTATCGTCCAAATTAGGAAGAGCAGGGACTCGACCCGCCGTATCGAACCCGCCATCGATCACCGAGGTTGACCGGATGAAGCCTCCGTTTTATGCTGTGGAGGTATCCGGAGGAAGTATCCGTTTCGCCGTGGCCCCTGGAGCAGGCAGGAGGACGTATGGGTGCCCAAGAGCAGCCGGGCCGCCGGCCGCGCGCGGATGTCCAGCGCAACCGAGCTGCTCTACTGGAGGCGGCACAGCGTCAGTTCCTGAGGTTCGGGGTCAGCACGTCACTGGAAGAGGACGCCGGTGTCGGGCCGGGCACGTTGTATCGGGCATTTCCCGAACCGCGAAGCGCTGCTGGCGGCGGTGTTGCAGTCCCGTTCGGACGAACTGGAGGTACGTCGGGCCGATATCGCTCAGCTCGACGACGCGCTGGAAAAGCTGGGGGCAATGGCTACGCTCGATGGTGAAATATTTCAGCGCGTTCAGTGGGTTGCCGGAACCGCTCATGGCTGCGGCGAGGGCGCTGGAACCGGATAACTCGCTGACTGTGCCCTGCGAGAAACTCATCGGCACCACCGACGAGTACGTGCGCAGCGCGCAGCTGACGGGACAGGTGCGGGCCGCGGTGAGCGGGCGTGACCTGTTCCTCCTGGCCGTCTCGGTGGCATGGACCATGGGCGCCGCCGAGGCCGACCAGCAGGCGCTCGATCGTCTCCTGACACTGATCGAAAACGGCTACCGCGAACAACACAGCAAGCTGTAGCAGTATCACCCGCCGTACCCGCCGACCCGCAAGACCGAGGCGGAACCGCGGCGTATGCGTTCGGTAACGCCTGGAACAAAGCCGGCTTCTCCGTGATTCGGCAGGCCCAGCGCCGGCGGCGGTGAGCCGGCCGCAATTCGGTCCGGGTCCCACAAGGGCCGGATCCGAGGAAGAGGCCGTCCAACGGCTCGGCCGGCACGGCACCTACACGGCGTCCGCACAGCGTTGCCCGATCGAGGAAATCGATAAAACAACCCAAGGAGTTACTGCATGAAGATCGGCATTCTCGGTGTCGGCCATATCGGCAAGACACTCGGTCGAAAGTTGAGCGCGGCCGGACACGACGTGAAGGTGGCCAACCCCCGCGGGCCCGAAACGATCGACGCCACGGTCCTGGAGACGGGAGCACGTGCGGGGACCGCGTCCGAAGCCGTGAACGAGGTGAACGTCGTCATCCTCTCCACCCCCCTGAACCGGGTGCCCGATATCGCGCCACTGATCGCCGGCGTACCCGCCGGGACCGTCGTCATCGACACCTCGAACTACTATCCGGGGCGCGACTCCCAGATCGCTGCTATCGAAGCCGGCGAGGTCGAAAGCATCTGGGTAGCAGAACAACTCGGCCGGCCGATCGTCAAGGCGTGGAACGCGATCGGCTCCGTCTCCTTCGCCCTGAAAGGCACGCCGCCGGGTACTCCGGGTCGTATCGCCATCCCGGTCGCCGCCGATGACGACAGCGGACGCGCGGTCGGCATGGCGCTGGTCGAGGACACCGGATTCGATGGTTTCGATGCCGGACCGCTGGCGCAATCGTGGCGCCAGCAGCCCGGGGCACCGGCGTACTGCACGGATCTCACCCGCGACGAGATGCCGGCGGCCCTGGCGAGCGCCGAGGCCGCACGACTGCCGAAGCGGCGTGATCTGTCGGTCGCCGCCATCTTCGAAAGGGTCGGCGACGGGACGACGAACCCCCACTCGGAGTACGGCGTTCGTCTCAGCCGCGCGCTGTTCATGTAGCGATCCGCACACGAGAGAAGGAAGGAACACGATATGAGGATTTCCGTTATCGGCGCCGGAGCCATCGGCGGCAACCTTGCACGCCGGCTCAGCGAGGCCGGACATGAGGTACTGGTCGCGGACGCCCGCGGGCCGGAGTCCGTCGCCTCCGATATCCGAGAGGCAGGCGCTCGCGCAGTCGCCCTCGACGCCGCGACCCAGGACAGGGATGTCATCATCCTGTCGATCCCGTTCGCGAAGCAGCCCGAGCTCGCCGGCCTCCTCGCCGGGGTTTCCGACGATACGGTGATCGTCGATACATCGAACTACTATCCCGGGATGAACGGCACCGTCGAGGCGGTGGACAACGGGCAGGTCGAGAGCGTGTGGAGCGCGGAACAGCTCGGCAAACCGATTGTGAAGGCATGGAACGCCGCGCTCGCGGGGACGCAGCAGACCAGGGGTGCACCCGCCGGGACGCCCGGCCGCATCGCCATCCCCGTTGCCGCCGATTCGGAACGAGCACGCCGGACCGTCATGCAGCTCGTCGACGACACGGGCTTCGATCCCATCGATGCCGGTGTTCTGGCCGAATCATGGCGACAGCAGCCGGGGACGCCGGCCTACTGCACCGAACTGAATGCCGCTGAATTGCGGCAGGCCCTGGCAGCGGCCGACAAGGACGAAGCGCCCCGCACTCGTGACCGGCTCATGGAGCATTTCGCGAACCTCACCGCGGCACCCTCGCTGGACGAAATCGTCGCGATCAATCGCGCCGCACACCACTGACCCAACGCCCACGGGCCGCCGACGTCTCTGACCTGGAGAGGTCGGCGGCCCGCAACAGTGTTGCCATCACACTCGGTTATCTCAACGCCGGCCGATGGCAATCCGGGCGCTGGTCGCCGGTGCAATTACAGCTGCAGCGCCCTGGCGAGTTCGCGGAGCGCGGGCCGTGGGTCGGTCGAGGGTGTGTCCGTCAGGACCTGCACGACGACGTGGTCCGCGCCGGCGTCGAGATGTGCGGTGAGCGCAGCGGCCGCGTCATCGGCGGAGCCCGTGCCGACCAGTGCGCGGGCCAACCGGTCCGACCCACCGGTGACCAGGTCGGATTCGTCGAAACCTTGGCGCAGCCACGAGTTCCGATAGTTCGGCAGCGTCGAGTACATCGTGAGGTGGTCGTGCGCACGCCGAAGTTGATCATCCGAATCGCCACCGATCGCCACAGCTTGTTCGGTGACGATCCAGCGATCGGCGCCGAGGATCGAACGGGTGACCTGGGTCTGTTCGGGTGTCACAAGATACGGATGGGCGCCGTCGGCGTGCTCGCCGGACAGCTCGACCATCTTCGGACCCAATGCCGCCAGCAGGCGGAGCGGCCGGGCACCGGGCTCGATCTCCGGGGGCAGCGCATCCATGCGTTCGAGATACGTACGCATCGTCGCCAGCGGCTTGCGATACGCACCCCCGAGCATCTGTTCGACGAACGGGCCGTGGCTGACACCCAGACCGAGCACGAACCGCCCCGGGTACAGGGCACTGAGGATGCGGCCACCGGACTCCGCCGCTGTCGGTATCCGGACGTGGATATTGGCGATACCGGTGCCGATCACGAGCCGGTCGGTGGCCGAGAGAAAGGCCGCGGATTCCACCAGCGCGTCTTTACCGCCACCCTCGGGCATGAACAGCGAACCGAACCCCAGCGCTTCGATATCGCGGGCGATGTCCCGAGCCTCACGTATCGGCCACGCCTCGCTGTTCCACCAGACGCCGACCTTGGACGGAAACTTCACGCCGGCAGTTCGATCGGACATAATTCTCGACCTACTTTCCAGGTTCGTCGGATATGTTGTCGATATCAGCGAAGCGTGCCGCCGGGACACCACGGCGACCGGAATGCCGGCTCGACCGGCCCGATCACGAAGGCCGGCCCTGTCGAATCGAATACGGCCTACTCGTCCTGTGTGGGCGCGAAGACCGGGACATACTCGTCGGTTTCCGTCGGCCCGGATCTGGGGAACACCGCGCGGACTCGTAGTCCCGCGGTGAGGGTATCGCGCTCGATATCGACGACCTGGGTCCACCACCACGGCCCCTCATCGAGTTCGACCACACCGATCGTGAGCTCGACCGGGGTATCCGAACCGCCGCCCCGCCGGGGGACGAACGCCCATGAGACGACCCGGCCGAGCCCGGAAGCCTCCACCCATTCCAGATCGGTGTTTCCCACGCTGTCCTGCACTGCGGGCGGGGTCAGGACCTCGCCGGTTTCCGTGGACCGGCGCAACAGGAAGACCCCTCGTGCGGCGCCGTCGAAGAACTCCGAGGTGGCGGCGTCGCGGACAACAGGCTGAATGTTCATAGATGTGGGAATCCCTCCGTTCCTTCCGACCCTGCTCACGAGCCCAGGATCAAGGTCGAGTGGTGGTCGAGAATTCCGCCGTTACCCGAGACCAGGACAAGCTCGTGCTGGTCTACCTGCCGGGCACCTGCCTGCCCGCGCGCCTGCAGGACGGCCTCGGACAGCGGGGTCATACCCCACATGTAATACGAGGACAGCTGTCCCCCACCGGTATTCATCTTCAGCTTGCCCTCCGGGCCGATATTTCCCGGCGTCGCCACGAACTCGCCTCCTTCGCCTTTGGCGCAGAACCCGTAGTCCTCGAGACTGACCAGAGCGGTGTAGGTGTAGCAGTCGTAGAGTTCGGCGATATCGATATCGTCGACGGTGACGCCGGCCATCGACATGGCCGCCGGCCCGGAGCGGGCCGCGCCGGTCACCAAACCGAAGTCGTCGTTACGACGCAATTTTGTGCCTGGATGACACTGTGCCCATCCGAGAACGCGAACCGGAGGCTGCGCCAGGTCATGGGCGCGGTCGGCGGTGGTCACCACGACGGCGACGCCACCGTTCGATACCAGGCAGCAATCGTAGAGATGAAACGGATCGCTGATGATGCGGGATTCCTGGTGGTCGGCGAGGGTGATGGGGGTACGCATCTGCGCCAGTGGATTGATTACGGCCCAGTCGCGCTGGGCGACGGCGATGGCACCCAGCTGTTCGGAGGTCGTCCCGTACTCGAGCATATGGCGACGCGCAGCCAGCGAGTACAGCACGTTCGGAGTTACGGCGCCCGTCGACCGCTGGAGGCCCGCCCATCCGGAAGGCGTCCGGTGACCATCAGAATAGGCCCGGCCCGCCCCTACCCCTTCCACGAGGGGAGCATCGCCGAATACGCACACGATGACTTCGGCCATCCCGGCCTGCACCGCCATCGATGCGTACTGAACCATTGCGCCGGCGGTAGCGCCGAATGCCTGCATCTGGGTCAGAACTGCAAGGTCGCGCAGGCCCAGGTCGACCTGCAACTCGAGGCCGACATCGTTGGTCACGCCACCCGAGACCAGTAGGCCGTCGACATCCGCCAAGCGCAGACCGGCGTCGGCGACGGCCAGCCGGGTGGCCTCCGCGGCGAACTGACGGGCGCTCTTGCCGTAGACCTTTCCCATCTCGGTCATTCCGAGACCGGCGATCACCGGCGATCGCGAGGTGCTGTGTTTCATTGTCCTGTCCAGTTCGGTGTCCGCTTCTCGACGAAAGCCCGCAGGCCCTCCTGCGCGTCTCGCGAATGCCGGACCTGTCCCGCTTCGAGGCGGTTGCGCGCCCAGTCCGCGGCCTCACGCTCGACATGCCCGTCGGTGATGCCGCCCGCGATACGTTTGGTGGCCTGCACCGCGAGCGGGGCATTGTCGGCGATGGCATCGGCGAGCTCGAACGCTACCGAGAGGACCTGGTCCTGCGGTACGACCCGGGTGACCAGCCCCAGCTCCGCCGCCCGCACCGCCGAGATCGGCTCGCCGGTGAAGGCCATCGCCAAGGCGACTTTGCGCGGAATCTGCTGCGCCAGCCGGAACGCACCACCGGCGGCGGCCACCAGTCCGCGGCGCACTTCGGGCAGGCCGAACTCGGCGGTATCGGCCGCGACGACCATATCGCTGGCCAGCGCCAGTTCGGTGCCACCGCCGAGCGCGAATCCGTTGACCGCGGCAATGGTGGGTTTGCTGACGGGGTGATCGACATACCCCGCGAAACCCCAGCGAGCACGAGGCCCGGCGGGGTGGATATCTTCCCCGGCGGCCAACGCTTTGAGATCTGCCCCGGCACAGAATGCCCGGTCGCCCGCCCCGGTGAGGACAATCGCTCTCACCGCCGGGTCCTTTTCGGCTGTCTCGAGCGCAGCGCCGATCGATTCGGCGACGTTCCGGTTGATGCTGTTACGAGCGCGCGGCCGGTTGATCGTGATCAGCAGGACATTACCCCGCTGCTGCGTCAGGACCGCCTCGGTGTGCAGGTCGTGAGCTTCTCCGGTTGCCATGGTCTGCCTCACTGCTATCGAACTCGGGATGGTCGCCTGGGGAGGCACGGACGCTTGCTCATCGGACACCTCGTTCTTGCTGTCGAGTGGTTGACTGCGGTCCGGATCCCGGCACTGTGGTGCGGGTTCCGACAGGGCCGGGCAATCCACTGTCTGGATATCCGTCTTCGACAACCGGCTCCGAAGAAAAGACGGGCGCACCGCGACACGCGCAAACCGCGGTGCGCGGGCTCGCGTGCCGGGCAGCCGACTCCCTCGGATCCTGGTCGTTCAACGGGACTCCGGCCATACTGACACATTCAGTCCAAATTAGGAAGTGGAACAAGGCACCACAACGAGGCACCACCCGAGAGGGCTGGACCGCGCCCGCCACGACCACCCGATCAACCCGGGAAGCGACTCGAGTCGCCCGGATTTGCCGGACACACCGGTCTTCCGCGGTAATTCGCTGCGAACCAGCGCCTCCTTCTCCCCCACTGGCGATGACCGCACTAGTCTCGAAGCATTCATCCCAGTCGGCCGCGAAACTTGCACAAGAATGCAGAAACCATAATACTGACTCTTATCGTCCATATATTCGCCCAGGCCTGGCCACGGTGAGCCCTTGCCCGACAGGACCTCACTCCCCATACACGGAGGTATGAACATGCAGGTATCCCTCGAAGGGAAAATCGCGCTGGTGACCGGCTCGGGCCAGGGTATCGGCGCCGCGATCGCCACTCAGCTGGCATATTCCGGCGCCCAGGTGGCGGTCTGCGATCTTCGCGGCGACCGCGCCGATGCCGTCGCACGGGAACTGTCGGAACAGGGGTTGCTCGCACGCGGGTTCACCTGCGATGTCACCTCGCCCGAGGAGGTCGCGGAACTGACCCAGGCCGTCACGACCACCCTCGGTCCCATCGATATCCTGGTGAATAATGTGGGCTGGGCAGGTGATGACCCGTTCATCTCCCTCGGCGTCGAGCAGATCCGCAACCTCGTCGATGTCAATCTCATGTCGACGATATTCGCCTGCCACGAAGTCGGGGCCGGGATGGTCGAACGTGGCTCCGGTCGAATAATCAATATCGCCAGCGATGCCGGCCGGGTCGGTAGTGGCGGACAGGCCGTCTACGCCGCCACGAAGGGCGGCGTCATCGCTTTCACCAAATCGCTGGCCCGGGAGTGGGCCAAGCGCGGTATCACCGCCAACTGCGTCTCCCCCGGCGCCACCGATACCCCGCTGTGGACCGACGATACCTCCGACCGCATCAAATCCATGTTGCTGTCGACCATCCCGCTCAAACGAGTCGGCCGGACCGAGGAAATCGCCACCGCGGTCACCTTCCTCGTCTCCGACAAGGCCGATTACATCACCGGTCAAGTACTCAGCGTCAGCGGTGGCCTGACCATGGTCGATTAGCGGCGACGAGTTCGCCGGCCGGAGCGATGCGGCCGGCAGGCGGCTCTGTGGCGACAGCGTCGTCGCCACAGAGCTGTACCGGACGGAGGCCGGTCGGGGCAGTCCGGCGTGACAACATTTATCCGGGCGCGGCCTGTGATGCGCCGTCACACCTCGGTACCTACCGCCGGAGCACTATCCCGAGGCGAGCGGCGCCTGGCCGACCTGCTCGGGCTCGAAGGTCTTCACCAGCACCCGCTTGGAGATCAGCCACGTGGAGCCGACTTTTCTGTATTCGTCCTCGTACTGAACGTTGAACCGCAGCCGAGGACCGCCGCGTGCATGCTGCACGTCGCAGATACCGAACGCGACACCCGTGGCGCGGGTGTCGGACAGGATGGTGATCACATGGTTGGTCATGTGGTGAACGACGTGCTCCACCATGTCCACCAATTCGTCGCCATACGCCGCAATGGCCTCGCGCCCTACGTGGAGACCGAAATCGACCTGGCGTTCGTCGAAAAAGCAATCCTCCGTGAATACTTCGGCCGCCCACCGCGCGGGCTCACCCGTGTCGAGGAGCAGGGCGTAGCGCTGGTTCAGCTCAACAATGGCATATTTGTCTTCGATGGACATCAGTGCGGACCTTTCATCAGCCGGTTCGGTGTTGTCGGCCGGTCACCGGTGCGGAATCTTGTTGGGGGCCATGGCACCCGCGTCGAGCACATGGGTGGTGCCGGTGACGTAGCGAGCGTCGTCGGAGGCGAGGTAGACCACCGCATTGCTGACGTCGACGGCTTCGATCCAGGGCACACGCAAGCCCTGCAACTGAACGAAGACTTCTTCCACCTCGGCTCGCGTCGGGTTCGCCACGTGGGGAAGAAAGATATTGTGGACGACCGGGTTGTTGATCATCGGTGTGTCGACATTGCCGGGATGCAGTGAAATGACCCGGATGTTGTGTGGAGCGAGCTCGACCGCGAGCGCCCGCATGAGACCGGTGACGCCGTGCTTCGAGGCGGTGTAGTGAGAGAGATCGGCGTAAGCGATCAGACCGGCAAGCGAGCTGGTGAGGACGATCGAGCCACCCTGTTTCCGCTCGATCATCGACGGCACCGCCGCCCGGACGGTCTTCCAGGTGCCGGTGAGGTTGACGTCGATCATGTCCTGCCATTGCTGTTCGGACATCTCCCAGGAGGGTGCGAAACCGGTGATGCCGGCATTGGCCACGACGATATCGATCCCACCGAGCTCCGCGACCGCCTTGGCGACAACGGCCTGGAGTCCGGCCAGATCCCGAGTATCGCACTGCCGATCGATGATCCGACGGCCCGTCTCCCTCGCCAGTTCGGCGGTGTACGCCAGATCCTCGGAGGTAGGCAGCGCATAGGGCACGGTATCCACCGGTGCGCAGATATCTATCGCCACCACATCGGCGCCTTCCTCGGCAAGCCGCAGGACATGTGATCGCCCTTGGCCGCGGGCGGCGCCGGTGACCAGCGCGACCTTGTTGTCGAGACGTCCCATGATGGTCCTCCTTGTTCGATGTACCGGCGGATACCGGCGATTACGGGTTGCCTACCGGGCGCCGGACCAGTTCTTATGCCGATTCGAGGGGGCGGCTCGCGGTCTCCGGGACCCGCAACGTCGTCAGCAGCACCACCACGGCAACAGCCATCAGATAGAAGGCAGGCGCGTAGGTGGTTCCCGTCTGCGCGACCAGGAATGTCGAGACGTATGCCGCGGTACCGCCGATCAGTCCGAAGACGTTGTAGCTGATGCCGAACGCCGTGTATCTGATGCTGGTGGGGAACCGTTCCAGCGCGGCGGTGACGTATACGGCCTGTCCGGCAGAAACCGGTATCGCGAGCAATATCAGCGCCGCCACGGCCGCGAGGAAGTTGCCGGTGTCGAGCAGCAGGAAGCTCGGGTACGTGAAGACGATCAAGCCGACAGCGGCGGAGACGAGGACGCGCCGGCGGCCGTACCGGTCGGACAGTATGCCCATCGGCGGCCCCAGGACGACGATGGCCGCGCCGCCGGCGCAGATCGCCAGGAGACCGTCGCCGGAGTCGAAGCCGAGCTCGCTGGTCAACAGCGTCGGCATGTAGATCATCATGATGTAGTAACCGAGAAAGGCACCGGCGCCGAGCAGTCCGGTCACCGCCATCCGGCGGTACATGGAGGCCTTTCCGAGCACCTCGGGGAGCGGGCTCTGGAAAGTGGCCTCGGCTTTCCGTGCGAGTCGGAACGCGGGGGATTCGTCGAGTTTCACCCGGATGTAGAGCCCCACCAGGCCGAGCGGCAGGGCTAGCAGGAACGGAATGCGCCAGCCCCAGCTGTTCAGTGATTCGGTGGACAGCAGCGCCGCGAGCAGCGCGGCGGTGAGCAGACCGGCCAGGGTCGCGCAGGTGATCGACACCCCGATCCAGCTCACGAAGTAGCCGCGCCGGTGATTCGGTGCGGATTCGGCGACGAAGATCGTCGCCCCCGGAAGCTCACCGCCCGCCGAAACACCCTGGAGGACACGCAGAATCACCAGTAGCAGCGGTGCCAGTACGCCGATCGTCTCGTAACTCGGCAGCAATCCGATGGCGGCCGTGCTGACCGACATCAAGAGGATGACCGAGACCAGGGTGGTCTGCCGTCCGATCTTGTCGCCGAAGCGACCCCACACCAGTCCTCCCAGAGGCCGTGCGACGAACGCGAGGGCGAAGATGCCCAGTGTGCTCAGCAGCCCGCTCACCCGGTCCGTCGCCGAGAAGAAGGTGCTCGCGATCGCAGGGGTCAGGGCGGCGTACACGGCGAAGTCGTAGTACTCGACGAAGGACCCCGCACAGCTCGCGATCACGGCGCGACGGAGCATTGATGGGCTGATATCGGTCTCGGCGTCGTGCCCGGTGGGAGTTCCCGGTGTTTCCGCTCGGGGCACACCGGTCTCGCTACCCGTCTTCTCGGTCGTCACACCGTTGTCCAACCGCCATCGATGACGAGCGTCTGCCCCGTCATATAGGACGATGCCTCGCTGGCGAGGAACACCAGGGCGCCGTTGAGTTCGTCTTCCCGTCCGCCGCGCCGCATCGGCATACGCCGGAACCTGCGTTCACCGGCGCTGCTGGTGAACAGTTCCTCGGTGAGCTCGCTCCGGAAATACCCGGGCGCAAGGGCATTGACCCGGATACCGCGGTCCGCCCATTGTGCCGCGAGTTCGCGCGTCAGGCTGATCACCGCCCCCTTGCTGGCGCAGTAGCCGGCCTCGGGAATCGACCAGCTGGCGACCAGGCCGTTGATGGACGCGATATTGATAATTGTGCCCCGGCCCTGTTCCAGCATCCGGCGACCGGCGAGGTGGCAGAGGCGATAGAGCGCGATCAGGTTGACGTCTATCACCTTGCCGAAGGTTTCCGGGTCTTCGTCTTCGGCCGGTTGGATCGAGGTGATACCGGCATTGTTGACGACGATATCTATTGCGCCGCGCCATTCCACGGTGCGGTCGATGACATTGCGGATCTCGTCGTCATTCGTGACATCCGCAGATACGGCAAGAATGTGTTCGGGAAACTGGTCGACCAGCTCGAGCAGCGGGTCTTTTCGCCGCGCCACCGCGACGACATGAGCGCCGCGCTGTGCCATCGCGGTGGCGAATTGTCGACCGAGACCGGAACTGGCTCCGGTGACGATCACGACCTTGCCGGCGATGTCGAACAACGGGTCCACGCTGCGGACCGCTGTCGGAGTGATGTCGTTCATGAGGAAATTTCTCCTGGGGTCTATCGGTGCGTTTCTCGAGTTCGACGCAACCCGCCGGTGTCGGTCGTCGGATTTCAGGCGTGCTTGCCGAGTGCGCCGAAGGCCTCGTAGGCGAGTCCCATGCCGAGCATTTCGAGGACCTGCTTCTTGAGGGGCTGGACGATGAGGGCGCGGGTGAAACGCAGCGTTGTATCCGATTTCTCGGCGATCCGGCCCGCGATCTCCCGGGCGCGTCCGAGCACCTGGTCCGGGGGAAGGACCTCTTTGACGAGGCCCCAGCGGAGCGCTTCTTCCGCGGTGATCGTCTCCCCGGTGAGCATGTAGGCACGGGCCCGGTTGATCCCGAGGAGCATGGTCATCCAGATCTGGGAACCGTCGCCCGGCGCGATATCTTCCAGCTCGAAATGCGCCGAGTCTTCGAACGACGCGGTGTCCGCGGCAACGATGACGTCGGAGAACAGGGGAATCTCGCAGTGCCGCGCCACCGGGCCGTTGACCGCGGCGACCACCGGGACCTGGATATCCAGTATTGCGTTGACCAGTTCACGCTGGTCGGTCCAGGCGTCCTGTTCCCATACCGCGTATTCCTCCGAGAAGGAGGGGATCACGGTCATGATCTGGCCACCCTCGGCGTCGGCGCGCGGTCCCATGAATTCCACACCGGTGCCGGTGATGAGCACGACTCGATTACCGCGATCGAGCGCGACATCGCGGAATGCGCGGGTCAATTCACGATGAGTATGCATGCCGATTTGGAAGGGACCGCCATCGGAATGGAGTCGTAATTCCAGAATTCCGTTCTCGTCCCGGTTGAATTCGCAGTGCGGATACTTGTCACGGTAGTCGTCCAGTACGGTCATGGAAACCATCTCCTTTGAGGTTGCCGAGTGCAAATCTCTGCCCCGAAAACTTTCGGAGGCAGCTGGTTGTGGAGCTTTCTAATTGAGCGCTGCGGCTTCAGGCGAGATTGCCGAATGCCTCTCTGAGCAGCTTCTTGTCGAACTTGCCGGTACTGGTGCGCGGAATGTTGTCGATCACCCGGAAATCGTCCGGGACCCACCATTTCGCCACGCGCCCCGACAGGTGTTCGCGAAGTTCGTCGGTGCCGACCGCGCCGTCGGTCACCACGAAGGCGGCGGGACGCTCGCCCCAGCGGTCGTCCCGGCGCCCGACGACGGCCGCCTCGCGAACCGATGGGTGCGCCATCAGCGCCGATTCCAGATCCAGGGAGCTGATCCACTCGCCACCGGATTTGATCGCGTCCTTGAGCCGATCGGTGATCCGCACCCACCCTTTCGAGTCGATGGTCCCGACATCCCCGGTCCGCAGCCAGCCATCGTGGAACTTGTCCGCGCCGACGTCGGCTCCCAGATAGGCGCCGGCCACCATCGGCCCGCGGATCTCCAGTTCACCGACGGCGACCCCATCTCTGGGCAGCTCCGTACCGTCGTCGGCGACGAGGCGCATTTCGTAGAGCGGCGAGATCCGGCCGGCCGAAGTGCGCGACCGCCACCCCTCATCGGTGTCGGTCATCGCCGAAGGCGTCACCATGGTGGCTCCCGGGAAGACTTCGGTCATACCCCAACCCTGGACGAAATCGACTCCGTGGGCACCGTAGGCGCGCATGAGCGACTCGGGAACCGCGGTCCCGCCGCCGACAACGGTCCGCAGACCCGACAGGTCGACCGGTGCGGAGCCCGATTCCCGCTCCCGGATGACTCGCAGTAGGTCCATCCATACCGTGGGAACACCCCCGGCCCATGTCACCCCGTGTTCGGAGATCAGTTCGGCAACCGCCTCGGGTTGCAGGTTCGGGCCGGGCAGGACCATATCGGCACCGGTGAGACCGCAGAGGAAGGGCAGCCCCCACCCCATGGCATGGAAGAGCGGAACCAGGCCGAGGACAACGTCCTGCTCACCGATCCGGAAGACGTCACGACCTGCCATGGACAGGGCGTGCAGGACGATCGACCGGTGGGAATACAGAACTCCCTTGGGATCGCCCGTCGTACCGGAGGTGTAGCAGAGGGCTGCGGCAGCCCGCTCGTCGACGTCGACCGGCGCGAGCGGCCGATCCGCCTGCGCGATCAACTCCTCGTAGCCGAGTTCGCCGGCAGCGACATCGCCGACGGCGCCGATGACCACCACCTGCTCGAGGTGCGGCAGCCGATGCCGCAGACCGGCGATCCGGTCCCGGAAATCGGACTCCACGATCAGCACGGTGTCGCGCGCGTGGTTGATCGTGTACACCAATTGGTCCTCGTGCAACCTCGGGTTGGCCGTGTGCAGCACCGCCCCCATGCCGATGACCGCGTAATAGGTCTCGAGGTGCTCCTGCGTGTTCCACGCGAGGCTCCCGACGCGATCGCCTGGCCGGATTCCCAGCTGAGCCAATGCCGCAGCGAGGCGCTCCGATCGATCCAGGACCTCGACGAAGGTGGCCGACCGCGAGGGACCGTCCGGGTGGCTCGCCGACCGCGAGTAAACCCGCGCCCCGTGATGGATGGCGCGCATCCGCCGCAGCAGCAGCGCGACGTTCAGGTCCACATCCATCATGAGGCCCGGCATCGGCGCCGGTTCGGGCGGTGTCACTGCCGGGCCGCAGCCGCCGCGCGCCGGCGATCACGGGCTCCGAGCGCCGCGCCGACCAGACGCTGATGATCCTCGGACACCGCGGAGACGCGTTCGGCCTGGAACCCCAGATCCAGTGTCACGCTGGACAACATGTGCAGGATGGCGTTGAGCGCCTTCTTGGTGCCCTGCACCGCGACATGCGGCGAGGCCGCCATCCGCTCGGCCCATTCCATCGCCCGCGGCAGCACCTCGTCCACCGGGCACGACTCGGTGACCAGCCCCCACTCCGCGGCCACCCGCCCCACCACCGGATCCCCGGTCAGCAGGAAGCGCTTGGCGCGCGCCATACCCACGAGAATCGGCCACATCATCGCCCCGCCGTCACCGGCGACAAGACCGATCACCACATGCGGGTCGGACAATCGCGCATCCTCGGCGACGATGCTGAAATCGCTCATCAACGCCATCGTGAAGCCGTAGCCGGCCGCAGCACCGTTGACTGCGGAGATGACCGGCTGCGGGAGGTTCAACAGATCGTCGACGATCTTCTTGGCTTCGAAGAACGTGGTCTCCCTGGTAACCGGGGTCTCCCCCGCGATCCACTCGAGATCACCGCCGGCACAGAACGCGCGCCCCGCGCCGGTGAGCACCACTGCCCGCACCCGGCGATCCATGCCGATATCGGCGAACACCGTGGACAATTCACGATGGAAGTCGGCATCTATCGCATTCAGCTTGTCGGCGCGCAAGAACGTCACCGTCAGCACACCGCTGCTCGACAGATCGAACTTCATCGTCTGATACCGCTCATACATTGGCAGCTACTCCTTCGGGATTGATCGCCACAGCCACATCGAGACCAGGAGCCACATCGGTCCGTTCCGGCGCGATCCGGACCGCCCGCTCGCGACGGCCGCGCCATCGGAGGGCGGTCACCGCCTGAGAACTGTTATCCGTCAACGTGACTCCGATCATACTGACACATATAGTCCAAAATAGGAAGAAGGTTGGATCAGGACCTGATCGACGAGGTGGGGAGCCTTACCGAGACTCGTCGAAGCGCCAACGACCGGTGAAGGACGGCGCTGTTCTGGATTTGAAAGCCCGGAAGCCGTTGTCGATGTCCTCGCCTGCGAAATTCACGGCCTGGGCCACCGCTTCGGCCTCGAGACTGCTTGCGAAGTCGGCGCCGGCCGCACGGTGCAGGAGAGACTTCGTCAAGGACAGAGCTGCCGGCGGACCGGCGGCCAACCGACCGGCGAGCGTGTCGACGACCGCGTCGAGGTCCTCGGCCTCGACCACCCTGGTAGCCAGTCCCAGTCGTTCCACCTCCGCCGCGCCGAGGACATCGCCCGTCATCGTCAGCAGTTTTGCCTGCTGCATCCCGATGAGACGAGGCAGCAACCAGGACCCACCGACATCGATCGACAACCCCCGCCGCGGGAACACCTGCGCGAATGTCGCTTTGCTCGAACAGATCACGAGGTCGCAGCACAGTGCGAGGTTCCAGCCACCGCCGATCGCCGGGCCCGGCACCTTCGCGATCGTCGGCTTCGGAAACTCGTGCAGGGCAATCGCTGTGGCAGAAATGATCCGCATGCGGTCCAGCGGATGTTGCGGACCGTCGGCTCCCAGCTCACCGCCGGACGAGAACACCCCGTGGGCACCCGTCAGGACCACCGCGCGCACACTAGTATCGCGCTCCGCGTCGTCGAGCGCCGCCGCCAGGCGACGCCACTGAGCGGAATCCAGGGCGTTCTTCACCGCAGGCCTGTTCATGGTCAAGGTCCGGACGCCGTCGGCCTGCTCGACCACAAGCGGGGCGGTCTCCGGTTCATTCGATTTCGCCATAGGACTTCCTCTCGGCATACGGATTCCGCGTACTCACCGCGCCCCACCGGCCGCGAGAGCGCGAAACATTCTGGACGGAATAGCTCGGTAACTTGCTGTGTGTCTCCTCCAGCCGGGCGAGATGGCTTCGGCGCCGCTGCGCGGAGCGGTATGGTAAAAGCCATGACGTCTTCGCCGCGCACGGTCGGACGACCGCGTGAACCCGATCTCGACGACCGGGTGCTGGACGCCGCCAGGTCGGTATACGGCGAGCGCGGGTGGAGCGGATTCACCGTCGACGAGGTCGCGCGGCGCGCGGGTGTCGGCAAGGGCTCGCTGTATCTGCGCTGGCCCAACAAGGCCGCGCTGCTGGTCGATGCTGTACGTTCGGCCGCGCCCTCGGTCGGGAACATCAATCTCGGAAACCTCGAGCTGGACCTGCGGGAGTTCGCTCGACAGTGGATGGCGTTCGTCCAGAGCATCGAGGGCACGATGGTCAGCCGGTTGATCATGGACCGGCATTCCAACGAGGAGCTGGCCGCGGTCGTCGGCGAGCTCGACTATCCGGATTACATCCGGTCGACCCGGGCACTGGTCCGGCGAGCGGTCCGGCGCGGCGAGATCGACCCCGGTATCACGCCCACCCTCATCGCCGATCTCGTCGCGGGTGCCATCACCACGCATGTCCGCAGCACGCCTCCGGGGCTGGCCGAGGTCGCGCATACGGAGGCCTACCTGACGCAACTCGTGGACACGGTGCTGCGTGGCGTCGGCTATCGGCGTCCCTCCGCGCAGGACTCCCCCGGCGACGACACCTGACGGACCGCCGGGGCTGTCCTGCCGCGAGATCATCGGGACGCACCGCCCTCGGACGTCCGGGCCGGAGTGGACCGGGCACGTTCCGGCCGGGTCCATGTACGGGGTCCCCGGCCACGCTCCCGGAGCTCGGCCTTGCGGACCCGCTCGGTCGCGGTCTTCGGCAGCAGGTCGACCACCTCGATGAATCGTGGTCGCATGAACTCGGCCAGCCGGCCGGACAGGAATTCGTCCAACGCGGCCTCGTCCAAGTCCCGCGATTGTTTCGGGACGACGAAGGCCATCACTTCCTGCTCGCTCCACTCCGAGTCGACCCCCACCACCGCGCATTCCACTACGTCGGGATGCTGCAGCACGGCCGCCTCGACCTCGACAGAGGAGATGTTCTCACCGCGGCGGCGCAATGAATCCTTGAGACGATCCACCAGGTAGTAGTTACCCTGCTCATCACGGCGGAACTGGTCACCTGTGTGGAACCACAGGTTGCGCCAGGCGGCGACCGTAGCCTCCGGGTTCGCCCAGTATCCGGAGGCGAAATGCCACGGTTCGCGCGGACGCAGGACGAGCTCGCCGAGTTCACCGTCGGGCACCTCACGATCGAACTCGTCGACGATTCTTGCTTCGAACCCGTCGCGCAGGCGACCGCAACTCTGCGGAATACTGACGTCGTAGTCCACCGCGACAATGGGTGCGCATACTTCGGTCATGCCCCACTGTGTGGTCACCAGTACGTCGTGCCGCTTCTTGAAGTCCTCCACCTCCGGAATAACGGGGATCATCTGCACTCGTCGCAACGGGGTCGATTCGGGCCGGATATCGCTCTGGTAGACGAAATTTGCCATGGCGCCGAGGAGCAGCGTCGCGGTGCATTGATACTTCTCGATATCCGCCCAGAAGGCGTCGGTCGAGAAACGCTCGCGCAGAACCGCCCGTCCACGCACCCGCGCCACCGATATCAGATTGGCGCGATAGGTGATGTGGGACGGCGGAAAGGGGAGGTAGATGGCGTCCTCGTGGCCGAGTACGGTCGGCGGGAAGACCCCGGCAGCCGCCTCCTTCAGCTGGGCGAATGGCACGACGACCCCCTTCGACAACCCCGTCGTGCCGGAGGTGTAGAGGATGCAGGCCGGCGTATGTCCGGGTATCCGGCCCTCGCGCGCGCTGTCCACGGACTCCCCTGCCGCGGCCAGAATGTCGTCTGCCCGGACAATGACGGTGGAATTATCGGATCGGAGATCGTCGTCGCCGCCGATGACAACAACCTGCTCGATATTCGGCGCCTTGATCAGCGCCTCTCGAACGGACGGAAAATACCGGTGATCGACGACCGCCACCCGAGCCCGGGTGTCACCGACGATGTGGTCGAGGAGTGCGCCCCGATACGCAGGATTGGCCGAGGCTTCGATCGCGCCGGCGTAGGCCACACCGCACCACAATTCGACCGAGGCCACCGAGGACGCCACGAATGTGAGTACGGTGTCACCCGCGGCCACCCCGAGCCCGGTCAGCGCCCGGTGCCATTTCCGCGCGTTCGCGTGGACCTCGGCATAGGTCCTGACCGGCCCGTCGACCTCTTCCAGACAGATTGCTGCCGGCGACTCGGCCGCGATCTCGGCGACCATATCCGGGTACGCCTCGGCCGTCCGCGCTCTTTCGGGACTCACTAGCTCTCCTGATAAATATTCGTTCTCGGAAAAATCAATTCGTAGTCGTCGAGACCGGCGAGATCGTGGCCCATACGGTCGCGTTTGGTCCGCAGGTAGGCGAGGTTCTCGGCATTGGCACGCAGCGGCATCGGTACGCGTTCGGTAACGCGCAGTCCGTGGCCGTCGAGTCCGACCCGTTTGGCGGGATTGTTCGTCAGCAACCGCATGGTGGATATCCCCAGGTCGACGAGGATCTGCGCGCCGATACCGTAGTCGCGGGAGTCGGCGGGCAATCCGAGCTGGAGGTTCGCGTCGACGGTGTCCGATCCCGCGTCCTGCAGCTGGTAGGCCTGCAGCTTGTGCAGCAGACCGATACCGCGGCCTTCGTGACCGCGCATGTACAGCACGACTCCCCGGCCTTCACTCGCGATCATTTCGAGCGCGGCGTCGAGCTGGGGCCCGCAGTCGCAGCGCAGCGATCCGAACACATCACCGGTGAGGCATTCGGAGTGCACCCGGACGAGGACATCACCACCGTCGCCCGCCGGCCCGGCGATATCTCCGCACACGAGGGCGACATGCTCGACCTCGTCGTAGATGCTCCGGTAGCCGACTGCCCGGAATGTGCCGTGCGCGGTCGGTATCCGCGCGTCGGCGATGCGGACGACCTGCTTCTCGTGCCTGCGGCGCCACGCGATGAGGTCGGCGATCGAGATCAGCGCGAGGCCGTGTTCGTCGGCGAATTCCCGGAGCTCGCCGGTCTGCGCCATCGCGCCTTCGTTCTGCCGGCTGACGATCTCGCAGATCACGCCCGCGGGGCGGAGGTCGGCCATCCGCGCGAGGTCGACGGCGGCTTCCGTATGACCGGGCCGGCGCAGGACACCTCCGTCCTTCGCACGCAGCGGTACCACGTGGCCGGGCCGGGTGAAATCGCCGGCACCGGCGGTGGGGTCGGCGAGCAGGCGCATGGTCGCGGCCCGGTCGGCGGCGGAGATACCGGTACCGATTCCCGCCCGGGCGTCGACCGTCACCGTGTAGGCGGTACCGTGTTTGTCCTGGTTGACGGCATACATCGGCGGCAGGGCGAGCCGGTCGCAGTCCTCGCCGGACAGCGGTACGCACAGATATCCCGACGTATAGCGGACCATGAACGCCACCAGTTCGGGCGTCGCCTTCTCGGCGGCGAAGATCAGATCGCCCTCGTTCTCCCGATCCTCGTCGTCCACCACCACCACCGGTTTACCGGCGGCGATGTCGGCGACCGCGAGCTCGATATCGTCGAACCTTGTCACGTCCTGTGCTCCATACTCTCGTGTCGGCACCGGGCCGGACGGCGGTGTCGCCCCTGGACAGGCACCCCCGCTGATCACCTCGTCTACTCGACGTCGATCGTTCGAGCGTCGACGAGTTCGCGGAACTTCGCGCCGTGCCAGATGAGCGGCTCGTTCTCGCCGATACCGAGCTTGTTCACCTCGAGCAAGGCCATCCAGTGATCGCCTGCCTCGGTGACCTCGTGGATCGAGCATTCGAGCCACAGTGCGGCGTCTTCGATGAACACGGCGCCCGCTTCCCCGACTTCGATCGCGACCTGCTCGAACCGGGAGGCGCGATCCTTACTTGCGAGCTTGCGGGTCAAATCGCTCTGCCCCTTGCCCAGGATCGACACTCCGAGGGAGCCGGCCCCCTCGAGCACGCCCCACGTCTCGGACGACTTCTGTACCGCGACCGCGCCGAGGCAGGGTTCCAGCGATACTCCGACCATGAACGACGAGGCGACCAGTGCGTGCTTGCCGCCGGCTATGTCGGCCGCGAGAACCGCCACGCCAGAGGGAAATTGCGCAAACGCGTTCCGCACGACTGCCGGGTCACCGCCGAAGCCACGTACTTTGGTCTGAGTCATCAGTTCTCTTCCTGCCCCGGTTCGGAGCACGGCACCGGCGCCCCGAACCGTGGACTGAACGATCGGTCGGGTTACTCAGTTGCCGGACACATCTGCCGCGTCCGCGGGAATCTCGGATTCCATCTCCGGCGCCAGGAAGACCATCTGCGCGCGGAGTGACTGGCTCGCGTTGAACAGCGGGGTGAGGTCGCCGTCCGCCGTGAGCTCGGTCGCCTTGTCCGCCCAGGCTTCGGGGGTGGTCTCGGCGGCCTTGATCCGCGGCATCGCGGTGATGACAGTTCTGGCGGCCGCCAGGCCACCGACCTCGAACGCTTCGCCGTGCACAGTGGTGTCCTGGTGCGCGAGCCAGGTGACAAAGGCCGCGACGGCATCCGCCGGGAACTGCTCGCGCATGAGCTTCTGGATGACCGGGCTGCCGTTGCCGAACGCGTCTTCTGTCATCGGTGTCCAGGCAACCGGCAGCAGCGTGGTGACCTGTACGCCGACCTCACGGGCCTCGCCGACGAGAGAATTGCCGAGCCCCCAGACCGCCGCTTTGGCCGCTCCATAGGACGTGTCGTTGGGGATGCCCATCAACCCGTTTGAAGAGATGTTGATCAGCCGTCCGCTTCCGGATTCGATGAGGTGCGGCATCGCGTGGCGCGCGACCTCGACGACACCGCGGAAGCTGGTGTCGAAAACTCGCCACCACAGATCGCTGTCCATTTCCCAGAAGCGGCCGTACGCGTTGATCCCGGCATTGTTGATGACGATATCGAGGCGCCCGAAACTGTCGATGGCCGCCTGCACCAGGCCCGCCGCTTCGGTGACAATATCGTGGCTGTCGGGCACTGCCGTCCCGCCGGCCTCGGTAATCGCCCGCACCGTTTCCTCGGCACGAGCTGTGGCAATATCGTTCACCACGACCCGCGCACCGCGAGAGGCGAGCATGACGGCATGCTCGCGACCCATTCCCTGCCCTGCTCCGGTAACAATGGCCACTCGCCCGCCGAAGTCGAGTTCGCTCTGTCCAGTCATTTCATACACCTTTGTAGAGTTTGTGGATTATCCGGTCGATCGGATCGAGGAATTCGACCGCTAGGCATTGGGAGTATTGACGTAATCACGTTGGGCTTCGGGCGGAAGATATTTTTCCTCCGTGCTCTGCACGTATTCCGGCGACGGCCGCCCGAGGCGAGCACCCCATCCGAAGTCGTAGGCTGTACCCTTCGCCTCGTTCATTTTCTCCACATATGCCGCGAAGGGGGTGGCGTCGCCGGCTTCCTTGATATCGAGGAGCAATCGCCACACCTCGTGGACACCGGGTAGGACGAACGGCACTGCCTCGATCGACTGACCCACGGCGGTCAGCTCGGCGAGCGGCCGCCGCCCGATGAGATCGGCACCCATCACGTAGTTCGAACCGGGCGTCTCTTTCAACGCCAGCTCGGCCTGCTCCCACGTATGGAAGCCTTCGAAGAAAATGACATCGACCCCGGTTTCGGCGCGGTACAGCTGTGCGCGGCGAATCGCCTGGTCGACACTGCCACCGGCCGCACCGAATCCGTCTGTGCGCGCGACGATCACGAAGTCGGCGTCCAAGCGGTCCCGGGCGTCGACCGCCGCATTGAGCCGCCCTATCGCCTCCGCATCGGATACGAGTTCGATTCCGGTCGTCCCCCCGGACTTCTTCGGCTCCCGCTGATCCTCGATATGGATTCCCGCCACGCCGGCATCGATGAACTCCGCGACAGTGCGCTGGACATTGATGGGGGCGCCGAAACCTGTATCGGCGTCGCAATATACGGGAATGTCGGTGCTTCGCGCGACGCGCTTCGCGTGCGCTACCACCTCGGTCAACGTCAGCCAGCCGACATCGGAGGCGCCCTCGGCCCACCATGCCGACATCCCACCAGAGAGTTCGAAGGCCTCGAAGCCCGCATGCTGGGCCATCTGAGCGTGGATCGGCAGCGATCCGAACGGTACGACCACGGTCTCGGGCCGCTGGAATATCTCGCGCAGCGCCGCACCCGGCGAACTCGGACCCATGATTACTCCTTCATCCTGATTGCCTTGTTCGAATTTCTGGTTCCGGTCGCTATGCGCTGGACTTCGAATCGTTGTAGCCGATCGTCACCACGATGTAGACGCAGTCCTCGTCGTACGGGTTCTTCCAGGCGTGGGGTACGCCGCCCATGACGAGGAGGTCACCCGGTCCGAGTGTTCGCACCTTTCCGCCGGGCAGCTCGAGATCCACTTTTCCCGAGATCACCACTTCGTAATCGATGGTGTCGCTCGCGTGCATATTGGGATCGCCGTCATCGCCGGTACCGGCCATACTCGGGTCGAGCTGTTCGGGGTCCAGCTCGTTTCCGGCCGAACGTGCCGGGAAACTGCTCACCCCGAAGGTCGAGCCATTCGGCCCCGCCAGTTGAACGCGACTCGGCGGCCGGCCGATGTTCTCTTCACTGTGCCCGCCTTCGACGGCCCAGTAGAATGCCCCCTCGGCGATACCCGGCATACTTATCTCGGCCGGACCACCGACCTCGAGAAAATCCGCTTCGCCCGAGTCGGTGGTTCCCGCGACTATCAGGCGGAATTGTTTGGGATCCGGAAAATTCATCTACCTTCACTCCCTTGTAAAGGATCCAAGCCGTTGTCAGGCGCGAAGTCCGGCGCTGCGCATCAGCGGGAAAATCTGCTCGTTGAGCCGGTCCAGACCCTCGTCGTAGTCGACGAGCCCGGTGCAGACACCCGCGATACCCGCGTCGGACAGCTTCTGGAGTCCTTCGACGATCATCTCCGGGGTGCCCACCAGCGGAACCAAACCGGCCCGCATGAAGGTGCGGATGGATTCATCCTTCTTGAAGTCCTCATTACGCTTGAAATCGTCCCAGCGCATACTGCGGGCATCGCCCGAGGCGATGATCTGCTGATACCGCACGGCGCTCTCCCAGTCGCCTTTTTCGTCGACGACGTATTTCACGTAGTCCTGCGCCTCTTTTTCGGTGTCTTTGCAGATGATGTGCACACCCGCCCAGAGATCGAGGTCCGGCCGGCCCGCCTCGTCGGCGTTGGCCCGGACTTTCTGAGTGACCGGTTTGCTGTTGTTCACATCGGCAACCATGATGAACAGGATGTTGGCGTGCTGGAACGCGAATTTCTGGCCCGCCGGGCTCGCGCCGGCACTCATCACCATGGGGCCGGGTGATTGCACAGGCTTGGGGTAGGCCTGCGCACCACCCAGTTTGAAGAACTCGCCGTCGAAGTCGAATTCGAATTCCTCGCCCTCGTCGGCCCAGAGTCGCTCGACGATCGTCATCCACTCTTCGGCCATCTCGTAGCGCTTGTCGTGCTCCGGGAGTTCGAGACCGAACATCTTGTACTCCGGCTGGTGGTAGCCGGCGACGGCGTTCAACCCCATCCGGCCGCCACTGATGTGATCGACCGTCGCGCTCATTTTCGCCGCCATGAGCGGATGTACGAACGGGACGTGACAGGTGGCGAAGATCTGGATGTTCCGCGTGGCCGCCGCCAGTCCCGCCGCCCAGGTGAACGTCTCGTGCTGCCGGCCCCAGGGCCGTTCCGGCCCGGAGAGCCCCTGCCAGCGAGCGATCGGAATGAACCCTTCGACGCCGTAGGCGTCCGCTTTTTCGGCGAGACCGCGGACCTCGTCCCAATTACCGAGTTTGATCGTGTTGTCGGCCAGCGTCAGGCCGCCCTGACCGGTCGAAACATTTGCCCCGAAGATCGCGAACTTGAATTTGTTCGGTCCGTCGATCATGGGCCGCTGATTTCGTTCCACGGTGTGATCGGCGACGAATTCACGCGGTACGTCGCTCTTGATCAGTTCGGGGGTACTCATCGAGTTTCTCCAGATCTTCGTGATTCCAGGTGCCGGAAAGCACCCGTGGTGGGTCGGATTGCGCGACATGCGATCGCCGTCGCGATATAGGGCTGAATGCCGGCGAGTCCGGCCGCTCGTTCGTTCGTCGCTCGGTGCACGGCGAGTCATGTCGTTCGTCTATTGGGTCGTAGGCGAGCGCCTGGGCGGTGCCGATGCCGTCCGTCCGTCCGTCCGTCCGTCGAGATCTTCTTCCGGGCCGGTGCGTCGGTGTCTCAGCTCACATTCGCTGTGTTCAGGTTAAGAGCGGCCACCA
Source organism: Nocardia sp. NPDC024068 (assembly GCF_040638875.1). Classification (NCBI taxonomy): domain Bacteria; kingdom Bacillati; phylum Actinomycetota; class Actinomycetes; order Mycobacteriales; family Nocardiaceae; genus Nocardia; species Nocardia sp. NPDC024068. The sequence goes on from NZ_JBEZYU010000001.1 coordinate 247,282, forward strand.
GCACACCGGCACGGTATTCGACGCCAACAAGGTGGGAAAGTGCGTCAAGTCCGCCCCTTTGCCGCCCGCTGGCGCAAGATACAAAGCTTCTGGCGGGACTCCATATGGCCGACGCACGCAGGCTCGCAGCAGCATTCGAGTGGTAGCCCCGCCGGCCGATGGGCCGTCGGCCTTTCTAATTTGGACGGAACATGTCAGTATGGTCGGCATCACATGGCTGAGCGACTGTGCTCGCCGAGTGCTCGCCCCATACCCGGTCACCACGGGCGGCGGCGCGGGGCCGAGCACTCATTTCCGGTTGCGGCAGCAGGACGCCGCCTCGGTTTCTCTCTCAGAATGGAGCATCAGCAATGGCGGGACGTATGGAAGGCAAAGTCGTCTTCATCACCGGTGCGGCGCGCGGTCAGGGCCGCTCCCATGCGGTCCGCCTTGCCGAGGAGGGTGCGGATATCATCGCGGTCGATATCTGCGCGTCGATCCCCACAGTCTTCCAGTACGGCGGTGCCACAGCGGAAGACCTCCAGGAGACGGTCCATCTCGTCGAATCGCTCGGCCGGCGGATCGTCGCCCAGCAGGCCGATGTCCGCGACCTCGGGCGGCTCCGGCAGGTCGTCAGCGCCGGCGTGGCCGAGCTCGGCCGACTCGACGGTGTGGTCGCCAATGCGGGCATCGAAATCTTCAAGCCCTGGGACAAGTTCAGCGAGCAAGAATTCCGCGATGTCATCGACGTCAATCTCTTCGGAGTGTGGAACACCGTCCAGGCGACCGCGCCGGTACTGGTCGATTCCGGGAACGGCGGATCGATCGTTCTCGTTTCGTCGGGCAACGGACTCAAAGGGGGTCCGTTCAATCTCCCCTACACCGCCTCGAAGTTCGCCGTCACCGGGATGGGCAAGACCCTCGCCGCCGAGCTGGGCAAGCACCGGATCCGGGTCAACACCGTGCATCCCGGTCCGGTCGACACCGAGATGTCGCGGTATATCGCGCCCCTCTTCGGTGAGATCGCCGCCGGCAACGAAACCCTGCTGGGCACCTACTCCCATTTCCACCCGGACAGCATGATGGAGCCGACCGAGATCTCCCATGCCGTCGTCTACCTGCTGTCCGATGAATCCACCTGGACCTCAGCGCTTTCCTTGGCCGTCGACGGCGGCGTCACGGCGTTCTGACGTGGTGACCGACCGCAGGAAACGAACAAGCTGGGAAGGGACTCGGTCGACACCATGGACCTAGTCGTCGAGAAGAACCTCAGGGTCGCGATGCGCGACGGCGTGGAACTCGCCACCGATGTCTACCGTCCGGCCACCGGCGGGCCGTTCCCCACTCTGCTCGAACGCATCCCGTACAACAAGGAAAGCTACGGGATGATCAGCGGCTGGGTGGATGTGCTGCGCGCGGCACGGGAAGGATTCGCGGTCGTCGTCCAGGACACCCGTGGCCGCTATCAGAGTGACGGGACCTTTCGTCCGTTCGCCGACGAACGGACCGACGGCGCGGACACCATCGCGTGGGCGGCCGGCCAGGCGTGGTCGACCGGCTCGGTGGGCATGTTCGGCAGCTCCTACACCGGCGCCACGCAATGGCTCGCGGCGGCCGAGCGGCCACCGGCCCTGGCCACCATATCGGCGGCTGTCACCTCTCGTGACTACTACGACAGCTGGCTGTACCAGGGGGGCGCGTTCCGCCTGGGATTCGCCTTGCAGTGGGTCACTTCGGCACTCGGCCTCGGGGAACTGCTCCGCAACCCTTCGGTCGAGGAGAATCGCCTCGCTGATCTCCGGCGAATGCTCGACGACATGGACGAGGTGTTCCGCACGCTGCCGGCGCGCGATCATCCCACGCTGACCGCCATCGCGCCGTACCTCACGCAGTGGCTGGACCACCCGGACCGGGACGGTTATTGGGAACACTTGTCGGCGGCTGTCCCGGACATCCCGGTGCTGAACATCGGCGGATGGCACGACCTTTTCCTGGGCGGCACGATCGACAACTATCTCGCCCTGCGCGCACGCTCGGACCGGCCGGACGCCCGGCGTCAGCGGTTGATCATCGGCCCGTGGGCCCACGGAGCCACCAGCGGTGTTTTCCCCGAGCGGTCCTTCGGGGTCCAGGCCGGGGCCGACGCAACCGATATCACCGGGGTCCAACTGGCGTGGTTCAAGGAGAACCTGGCGGGCTCACCCTCGACAGTTTCGCCCAGCCCGGTGCGGATCTTCGTCATGGGACCCGATATCTGGCGCGACGAGCCGGACTGGCCCCTGCCGGATACCGAGTACGTCGACTACTTCCTCGGCAGCACAACCGATGCCCGAACCAGCGGCGGCGACGGCACGCTGTCCACTTCGACCGGCTCGGCGGCGGCCTCCGACAGCTTCGTCTACGACCCGGCCGACCCGGTCACGACCTGTGGCGGCGCGACATTCCTGCCCGGCCTGTTCATCGGCGCCAACGCGGGCCCCCGCGACCAGGCGCGCACCGAGACCCGTCGTGACGCGTTGTGTTACACGAGCGCGCCGCTCGACCGGTCACTCGAGGTGACCGGTCCGGTCCGGGCGAAACTGTACGTCTCGTCGAGCGCGGTCGACACCGACTTCACCGCGACGCTGGTGGACGTCCACCCGGACGGCCGGGCCGAACTCGTCTGCGACGGCATCCTGCGGTGCCGCTACCGGACATCGACGGCGCGACCGGAATTCCTGGTACCCGGGGCGGTCTACGAAATCGACATCGACCTCGTCGCCACCGCGTACGTGTTCGGCGCCGGGCATCGGCTGCGGCTGGACATCTCCAGCAGCAATTTCCCGAAGTACGACCGCAATCCCAACGCGGCGATCCCGGTCGCGGATGCCCGCCGTGAAGACCTGGTGGTGGCCACCAACACCGTATGGCACGACGACACCCGGCTGTCGAGGCTCGTGCTTCCGGTTGTCCGGCGTTCGGCGTGATCGGTCCTGCCCTGTCACGACGAAGGCTTGTAATGATGCATCTCGACCTGAGAAAGGTTCGGTTATGAATTCGGTGGACTATGACGCTGTTGTGGTCGGTGCCGGTGCGGGCGGTATCTACGCGGTGCACAAACTGACCCAGGAGGGGTTGCGGGTCATCGCGTTCGAGGGTGCGCCCGGTGTGGGTGGGGTCTGGTACCACAATCGCTATCCCGGAGCGCGCGTCGATATCGAAAGCTACTTCTACTGCTTCCCGGACGAGGAGCTGTATCCGCGATGGACGTGGAAGGAACGCTATCCGGCGCAGCCGGAGATCCTGGCGTATCTGAACTTCGCCGCCGACAGCTGGGGCGTCCGTCCGCATATCCGATTCTCGACGTGGGTCACCGGCGCCCAGTGGGAGCCGGCCGCGCACCGCTATCGCGTCACCACGAGTAGCGGCGAACCGGTCACCGGACGCTATCTGATCATGGCGTCGGGTCAGCTCTCCAAAGCCCGGACACCGGCTTTCCCCGGACTCGAGGACTACCGCGGTCGCTGGGTGCAGACCTCGCACTGGCCGACCGACCATGTCGAGACCGCGGGTAAACGTATCGCCGTCATCGGCACCGGATCCTCGGGCGTCCAGGCGGTACCCGCCCTGGCGCGTGACGCCGAGAACGTCACGGTGTTCCAACGTACCGCGAACTACTCGGTGCCCGCCCAGAACGGTCCACTCGATCAGCAGAAGTACGCCGACCTCGCCGGCCGGGTCGCCGAGATGCGGGAGGCCATCCTGCACCATCCGACCGGCTCGGATATCCCCCTCGGTGCCGGACCGGCCGGCTCCTTCACACCGGAGGAACAGCAGGCGCTGCTGCGGGAGCGCTGGGCCCGCGGCGGGCACACGATGAATGCGGTTTTCAGCGATCAGGGCACCGATATCCACGCGAACACCCTCGTGGCCGATTTCGTCCGGCGGCATGTGCTCGATACCGTGCGCGACCCCGTAGCCGCCGACATCCTCACGCCGCGCTCGTATCCCATCGGCTCTCGGCGCCTGTGCGTGGATACCGGCTACTACGAGGCATTCAATCAAAGCAATGTGGATCTGATCGACGTCAAGGCCGACCCCATCGAACGGATCACCCCACACGGAATACGGACTCGCGATCACGATCTCGAATTCGATCTGATCGTGTTCGCCTTGGGCTTCAGCGCGTTCACCGGTGCCCTCGACGAAACGAATATCCGCAACGAACTCGGCGAGCGACCGACCGACCGGTGGGCTCGCGGGCCGCGGACTCTGCTCGGGCTGATGACGCGCGGGTTCCCGAACCTGTTCCTGCTCACCGGCCCCGGAAGTCCCTCGGTGCTGGCCAATATGATCCTGGACAACGTCCAGCATGTCGACTTCGTCGCCGATCTGCTGCGGCATATGGGCGAACGGGGTCGTACGAAGGTAGAACCCGAGGAAACGGCCCAGGACGAGTGGACCGCACACGTGGCGGAGGCCGCGTCCAGCCTGCTCCGGCTCAACGTCGAAAACTATATGGTGCATGTCAATCGCGATGACGGCAGCAGGGTTTTCATGCCCTATGTCGCCGGACTCGACCGATACGTCGCCGAATGCGACAAAGTCGCGGCCGACGATTTCGCCGGGTTCGCATTCTCCTGAGATCTCGCCGCTCGGCCCCGGCCGGCGCCGCTCCTCACCGTTCGTCCATCGATCCCCAGAAAGGACGTAAGCCCCATGAAATCTTGGCGATTTCACGGCACCGGCCGGCCCTTGACCCTGGAAGAGGTGGAAACACCACACGCGAGCCCGGGCGAGGTCATCGTCGATATCAAGGCCGCCGGGTTGTGCGCCTCCGATATGGGCGCCCTGCACGAGCCGGAGTGGATGGCGTCGTTCCCGCGGCTGCCGATGACACTCGGCCACGAGAACGCTGGTGTGATAAGCGAAATCGGCCCGGGGATGGACCGGTGGCAGGTCGGCGACCGAGTAGGGCTGTCGCCGATGATCCCCAACGGCGATGCCATCGGCTACGGCACCTGGGACGGCGGGTACGGCCCCAAAGTGCGCGCCACCGAGGAGAACCTCGTCCGCCTGCCGGCCGAGCTTTCCTTCGAGCTGGGAGCGGTGGCGACGGATGCGGGCCTGACGGCGTACCACGCCATGGTCGCACTGGGCGGCGCGCAGGAGGGTATGCGGGTCGGAGTGATCGGACTCGGCGGTCTCGGCTATCTCGGCGCCCGGATCGCCGTGCTGAAAGGTGCCGAGGTGTATGCCGCCGAAACGAACCCGGCCACCAGGGAACTGGCTGCCGAGATCGGGCTCACGGGCGTAGCCGAATCGATCAGCGAGTTCGCGGACAAGAATTTGCCGCTGATCGTGGACTACGCCGGCTTCGGGACCACCACCGCACAGGCAGTGGAGGCACTGCCCAAGGCCGGCACACTGGTGCAGGTCGGTCTGGGCCGGCCGGAGTCCACGGTGAACACCCAGGCGATCATCTTCAAGCAGCTGAAGATCCTCGGGTCCCTCTCGGGCACCCAGCAGGACCTCACCGAGTTGTACGAGCTCATGCGCGGCGGCGAACTCGAGCCACCGATCCACCGCATCACACCGGATCGCATTCCGGAAGGACTGGAACTCCTCCGACAGGGTCAGGTCGTGGGCCGCCTCGTCGCCTGCTACGACAACTGAACGGCGAATCCGGCACCGAAGAGAAGGAAGACCATAGATGAAGATCGGCATTCTGGGCACCGGGCATATCGGAAAAACCCTGGTCGCCACGTTGAGCGCTGCCGGACACGAGGTAAAGGTGGCGAATTCTCGCGGCCCGGAGACGATCGGGCCCGACGTTCTGGCACATGGTGGGCGCGCGGTGACCGCGACAGACGCGGTGCTCGACGTCTATATCGCGATCGTCTCCGTTCCCCTGAACCGCCTGCCGGATATCGCCCCGCTCATCGGCCGGTCGGCATCGAACACAGTCGTGATCGATACCTCGAACTACTATCCGCAACGCGATGGGCGTATCGATGCCCTCGAGGACGGTCGGACCGAGAGTTTGTGGGTCGCCGACCAGCTGGGTCGGTCAGTGGTCAAGGCATGGAACGCGATCGGCTCGGATTCGTTCGCGAAGAAGGGGAAACCGGCGGGCAGCCCGGATCGGATCGCCATTCCCGTTGCCGCCGACGACGAACGAGACCGAAAGATCGCCCTGGCCCTGGTCGAGGACACCGGGTTCGACGGGTTCGACGCCGGCGTCCTGGCCGAATCGTGGCGGCAGCAGCCCGGCACGCCGTGCTACTGCACGGACCTTTCCAGCCAGGAGCTGCCGGGCGCGCTCACCGCGGCAGACCCGGCGCGCTCGCCGAAGCGCCGGGATCTGGCCTTCGAGGCCGTCCTGGAACGGATGAGTGGTAGCGGTGCGCGGGACCCGGGTGCCGACTATCTCGTTCGCCTGAACCGCGCGCTGTTCATGTGAACCCGTACCCGGGTGAGCGGACATCGATCACGGCTGTCGATTGCCGCTCACCCGGGTACTCGATATCGATCCGGCTACGGATGCCGACCGGGCTGTCGCGGGAACTCGGTCGGCGGGCTCTGCACCCAGTCCAGATAGATCGGGTCATCGGGATACCAATCGCCCCAATGCGATACGCGTGGCACATCGACGATATCCCAATCGGAGTTGATCGGCCGGACGTCGATCCAGTCCCAGACACACGTGCGGTGCAGGATCTTCCACACACCGTCCCGTTTCTCACACAGATCGCGGTACCGGCCGGCCTGGAACATGGTCACTTCGGGCTCTCTGAACGGGACCACACAGACGAACATGCTCTCCCTCTTCGCCCGGTTGCCCTCGATCTCGGACAGGACGTTCGAGACATGATGGTTGCAGCTGTAGATCTTGTCGTGCCAGGTCATCGCCGCATCCGCCCACCCCTGGCCGTCTCCGACGTAGGCACCGTGGTCGTCGAATGAATCCGGCCAATATGTCGACCGCATCAGCTCACGGTCGTGCCGGTCCGCGCCCCGCACATACATCATCAGGTTGTCGTGCAGAGCCTGCTTGTCGTACAGCTCCATCAGCTGTGCGTCTGTCAGTGACATCTGTTCCATTCCTCCAACGTGCGGCCACCCGATGCGGCCACGGCCGGCTGATTCAGGGTCTTCGCACAAGGCGCGGCGGAGCGCAGTACCGGCCGAGGTCGACACGCCGAAGTGGCGCGCACACTGCCGCCGCGACCTGTTCGCATCTATTTGATGAGGGCACCCGCATCGACAGGCAGCGATACACCCGTGATGTACCGGGATTCGTCGGAGGCCAGGAAGAGTACGGCGTTGCTGACATCCACCGAGTCCACCCAGGGAATCGACAGAGCGTTCACCGTCTGGGAGGCCGGTGCGAAATCTTCTCGCGTCGGGTGCTCCAGATCGGGCCGGAACAGTCGGCGCATCGCCTGATTCTGGATCATGGGCGTGTCCACCTGAGTGGGATTGACCGCGTTGGCACGGATACCGTGCGGTGCCAGTTCCAGCGCGAGCGAGCGCATCAACCCGATCACCCCGTGCTTGGCCGCGACGTAGTGGCCGATATTCGCGTACGCCTTCACGCCCGCCGCGGAGCTGGTGAGAATGACCGAACCGCCTTTGTTGGCAATCAGGTGGGGAACTGCCGCTTTGGCCGTATGCCAGACGCCGGTGAGATTGATATCGATCATCGTCTGCCATGTCGCGCCGTCGTATTCCCAGACGGACTGCGGCCGGCTGGTGATCCCGGCGATGCCGGCGTTGGCGCAGACGATATCCAGCCCGCCGAGCTGTGCGACACCGTCGTCGACCACCTTCTGCAGCCCTTCGTAGTCACGGACGTCGGTCTTGCTCGCCCGGATGCGCCGGCCCAACGCTTCGACCTGCTGCACTGTCTCGGCGAGATCGGACTCGGTAGCGCCCTCATACGGGCTGTCCGGAATGTTGTCGCAGATATCCACGGCGATGATGTCCGCGCCTTCTTGCGCCAGCCGGATCGCATGGCTGCGGCCCTGGCCCCGTGCCGCGCCGGTGATGAAGGCGACCTTGCCCTCGAGCTTTCCCATGACGTTGCGCTCCTGTTGTCGGATCCGGTGATAGCGCGCGGCCTCGTACCGCCGCTCGGAACGGCCCATCGAGAGTGCTTCACCTCATCGAGGGGCGATCCTGATATGATCCCCATCATACTGACATATACCGTCCAAATTTGGAAGTGCACCAATCCTCCCTCTCTCAATTCCGCAGACAGTTGCGCTGACAGGAGGCAGTTCGAGTCTCGATCCGGTGTTGATTTGGACATTTGTAGTCCGTATTGTGAACTGGGGCCGCTCGTCCGGGCATCTTGTCTGCCGGCGGGTCCCGTCGACCAACAGGAGAATTTCACGATGGAACTGGACAACACGGTTGCGCTGGTCACCGGTGGCGCGTCCGGCCTCGGGCTCGCCACCACCGAGGCATTGGCCGGCGCAGGCGCGCATGTCGGCGTACTCGACCTGCCCTCCTCGTCCGGCGCCGGAATTCAGGAAGAGCGCGCGGGGGCAGTGACATTCGTGCCCGGCGATGTGACTTCCACCGAGGACGTGACCCGGGCACTGGACATCCTGTCCGAGCGTGGGCCCCTGCGCGTCGTGGTGAACTGCGCGGGAATCGGGCCCCCCGGAAAGGTTCTCGGCAAAAACGGGCCGCTCCCCCTCGACGACTTCGAGCGCATTATCAGGATCAACCTGTCCGGCACGTTCAACGTCATCAGACTCGCCGCCGAGCGAATCGCGGCGACAGATACCGTGGACGGCGAACGCGGCGTCATCATCAATACTTCCTCGGTCGCGGCTTTCGACGGGCAGATCGGTCAGCCTGCCTACGCCGCGGCGAAGGGCGGAATCGTCTCCATGGCCCTGCCCATCGCCCGGGAACTCGCGAGACACCAGATCCGAGTTGCGACAATAGCTCCCGGCACATTCGATACCCCATTGTTGAAAACGTTGCCGGAAGACATCAGACAATCTCTCGGCGCACAGGTTCCGCATCCGTCTCGACTCGGAGATCCGGCCGAGTTCGGTGCGCTGGTACGCCACATCGTCGAGAACCCGATGCTCAACGGCGAAGTCATCCGACTCGACGGAGCGATCCGGATGGCACCTCGTTGATGCTGAGAAACGGAAAGGCCGCGCCCCGAGGAGCCGTCCGGGGCCGAATGCGGATCGCCTGCCCCTGCGGAACCCGTACAGAACTTCGATGAAAGGCACCTCAGCATGACCGAAGCTGTGATCGTGGATATCGTCCGCACCGCATCCGGAAAGGGAAAACCGGGTGGCGCGTTATCCGGTGTCCATCCGGCGGATCTGCTGTCGACCGTCTTGTCCGCCCTGATCGACCGGACCGGGATCGACCCCGCACTGGTCGACGATGTCATCGCCGGTTGCGTCGGCCAGGCCGGCGACCAGGCACTCAACATCGCCCGCACCGCCTTGTTGAACGCCGGCTTCCCGATCACGGTGCCGGGTACGACGGTGGACCGCCAATGCGGCTCGAGTCAGCAGGCCGTGCACTTCGCCGCGCAAGGGGTGATCGCGGGGGCCTACGATATCGCGATCGCGTGCGGCGTGGAGTCCATGAGCCGGGTACCGATGGGGACCGCCGTCGGCGACGGGCACCCGCACGGTCCCTTGGCGAGTCGCTTCACGAGCCTGCCGCACCAGGGCATCGGTGCCGAACTGATCACCTCCCGGTGGAAGTTCGATCGAACTGCCCTGGACGAATTCGCGGCACGTTCACACCAGCGTGCGGCCGAGGCCGGCGCGAACGAGGCATTCGACACCGAAATCGTGCCCGTCACCCGGCCCGACGGCACGCTGCACACGGTCGACGAGACGGTCCGTGCCACCACCTCGGCGGCGAAACTCGGTACGCTACCTGCCGCATTCCGTGACGAAGAGTTCAGCAGGCGCTACCCCGAAATCGGCTGGGCCATCACCCCAGGCAACTCCTCACCGCTGACCGATGGTGCTTCGGCGGCGCTGATCATGAGCGAGCAGACGGCCGCCCGGCTCGATCTGACCCCCAGAGCGCGCCTGCGCCATTTCGCGGTCGTCGGCTCCGACCCCGAGATCATGCTGACCGGCCCGATCCCGGCCACCGAGAAGATCTTGGCCCGGTCGGGCCTCATCCTCGACGATATCGACGTCTACGAAGTGAACGAGGCGTTCGCACCGGTTCCGATGGCATGGCAGGCGGCGTTCGATGCCGACCCCGCCAAACTCAATCCCCGCGGTGGCGCCATCGCACTCGGACACCCACTCGGGGCATCCGGAACCCGGCTGATGACCACACTGGTCAACCATCTCGAAACGACCGGCGGGCGGTTCGGGCTCCAGACCATGTGCGAAGGCGCCGGCATGGCCAATGCCACCCTCATCGAAAGGATCTGAGCAGGGGCTCGGTGGATGAGCGGTCGTCGCTGCACGCCCGGACCGGCCGCGCGGTGTGTGTAAGTTCAGACGCTGAGTAGTCCATGGTGCTGTTCGACGGCTTTGACGGTGCGCTGGACGTCGCCACCCCGCGCCGCCGCGCTGCCTCCGCGGCGCTCATTTCTCCGGACAGCACCGACAACACGACTCGCACCTTGTCCGAGCGGGATCTTCAACCGCCGTGACCTCGCCACAGACCGCCTCCTTCCTGGCTCGATGTGCTCGGAGCGTAAACCGAACTCGGGGCAGTCCCATCCGACCTACCGCCCCAAGAACTGTGCCCGTGACCAGATGCGCGGCGTCCTCGTCGCCCCGTCGAAGAGCTCGGCGCCGCGCTGACGGGCCGAGCAGAAATCTGTATCCGCCGACTCTGGTAACGCAGTAGCTGCGGCGCGTGGCCCTGGAGATGGCCGCGGTTGTTGTGCGAGACCGAGCGAGTATGGGGTGTAATCGGATCATGGTGTGGCCGCGGATGGCGTGGTTGGTCCTGGCTGGGGCGACGGCGGTCTGGGGTGGTGTGTTCGTTGCCGCCGAGCCGCTGTACCAGATCTCTTCGTGTGAAGTCGTGAACATGGATGCCGCCTGCGGCGAGTCAGCGCTCACTCATCACGGCGCCCAGTTGGTTGTGTTGCTGGCGGTACCGGTTCTTCTCTCCGTGGTGCCCGCGATCCCGGCGTTCCGTCGATGTTCGTGGCTGGTGGCCTTGGTGGTTCTGCTGGTTTCGTTTCTGGTGTTGCCAGCGACGGACTCGGTGTTCGGTGTGCTGATCTACTTCCTACCGGTGGGCGTCGTCGCGCTGGTGGTGGCTGGTTTTCAGCGTTGGCACGAACGCCGTCAGGGCACGGCCAGGGTATGAATGGGCACTGCGGTGTGCGGAACCTGGCTATCTCACTGTGGCGAGGTCGGTGATGGTGTAGGTGGGGTGGCTCAGTAGTCGATTTGAGCGACGGTGCTCGGGGTCAGTTCGATTTTGGTGTGCAGGTGGGAGGCGGTAGCCGCCAGTGGTGGGTGACTGTCGTCGAGCCGGTGGCGGGGACGGAGAGGATAGACCGCGGCACGTCCGGAGGCGGGATCGCTCGTTGCGGCCTGCACCATATCCTCGTCGATCCCGGTGTTCGTTCTCCCCGCAGGCCTCAACGTGGTCACTGCGTCGGAGGCGGTGGTGACGATCGACTGTCCTGCCGAAAGACCTGGCTGTCGTAGATCGCCCCGCCCCGGACCCGGCCGAGGGCCTGGCCGTCACGGTCGAGCCCGGAACGGGCCCGACCGCCGGTCGTCAAAGGCGAAGAACGTCGCGCGGCCTCGATCCGAAATGATCGGTGGCTGGATCGGTCCCACCGAGACCACCCCAACGGCATCGGAAGGAAGTGTGTCCAGCGGCGCGTCCTTGCTGATCGGCTGGTCATCGGCGGTGCAGGACAGCACGACCGTGCAGCTGGCCGTAAGCGCGGCCAGCTGCACGAGGCGTGGAAATCGCTTCATCGGTCGTAGTACTCCATTGGTGGGCGTGTATTGGCGGTCAGGGATATTCGGTGACCCACGACGATTTCAGGATGTCGCGTGGGTAGACGCCCCATCCGCCGTCGCCGTCGAGGTCGAGTTCTTCGCCCCAGTCCGTGGAGTGCTGTGATCCCCATTTGAACGCCGCCCACACCGGGGACGAGCAGTTGTAGCCGACGCCGAAATCCGCGCAGCCCGGTGCCACCGGAGCCGTTGAGTTTCGAGGACCAGCTCTTGCCGGGCAGTTCGCCGTGAGCATTGGCATGGTCCCCGCCCTGGCGGGCTCCACCCGGCCGGGGCGGACCGGTGCGGTGATCGACGCTCAGCTCGCCGCCAGCACGCCGGCACCGGGAATGATGGTTTGCGTGCTGGTCGTCGTGGCCACCACAGGACCGGGCCCGACCGTAACCCGCAACGGAGTTCCGGCGGTCACCCAGGCGGTGCCGGAGGTGGAGGTAGCCAGATTGCGCCAGTTCACTGCAACCTCGAGCGGCCACGGAGTGTTGGTGCGGCCTTGGCCGAGGAACCCGAGGACGACGACGGCGGGATCGTCGCCATCGCGCGAGGCCCAGATACTGGAGACGCCTACCGGCGGCAGTGGGCTGGGCTGTAGGTATACCACTGGCGAGATCACACCGGCCGGCTGAGCCTGCGAGAAGCCATTTCCACCCGACACAAGGGTGGCCGCGAACAACACAGTGACCGCTGCGCGGCGGCCGATCTTCTGTTTCACACCGGATACTTCGCGGCTGCCGGTTCCAGCGTTAGTGAGAACGGATTGCCACATCACCTTCGTCGGCGCGACCGAGGTCGATATCGACGCCGAGTCAATTCACTCGCCCCAACCAGGTACCGGGCGCTACGAGTACGTGACGCACGCCGTGGAATATCCACCTTGTCCAGGGGACGGTGACGGCTCGGTACGGCCTTTCGGCCCGTAGCTGCTCAGCGGCGAGGGGTCTGGGCGCGGGCTGCCTTCCATATGGCGTGGTCGATTTCCCGGGCAGTCACCCGGTAGGCGTGGGTTCGGTTGATGTGGTCTGCGATGTCGGTCGGCCAGCACGGTACGAGCAGTCGCCGGGTCGACGCCGGCGCCATGGCCGCGAAGCCAGCGCAGCACCATACGGTCGGGTTTGATCAGATCGGTGACCACCTGCATGACTCCGCTGGCACCGTAGAACAGCTGGGCACGACGATGGCGGTGGCGCGCGATGAGAAAGTCCGGTGGGTAGTCCGTGCCCACCGGAAGGACATCGATGGGTAGGCGGTCCAGCGCGTCGATCGAGACGTTGCGCACGGCTCCCAGGTTGGTGCGCGGTGGGTTCAGTCCGATGTCAGCCCTGGGGGACGGCCGACATAATCATCCGGCCCCCAATCCTCACCCGGGTCTACCGTCGACGGCCCGTGGGAGTCGGCATATTTTTTGTCCCACTCCTTTTCCAGGCGGGAAATATATATATCGTTCGGATCGTATTCCATCGTATCCGTCAGCCCGTCACGGGCTTCGTCATAAGACAGTTCTCCGTCGAGCACCCGACCGTAACGGCCTTCGCCCCTGGTGGAGCCGCCTCCCGCATCATTACGAGTGATGTCCGGACCGCCGCCGTCCAGAATTTCCTTTCGTACCCGGGCTGTGACCAGTTCACTTTCGGCTTCACCCGCATAAAGTTCGCGCATGTTCCGCGCGAGCCATGCGGGAAATTTTTCCCCGGGAGTGGGTGGATCGGTAATTGCTTCGACCCGTCCGGGATATACGTGACCCACCTCATGCGCCAGGATGCGGGTTGCCTGCACAGAATCGTTTTTCAACCCGTCATCGATGGTGATCCGCTTGGCTTCGTGGTCGGCTTCACCCTGCGTGCTTTCGCGATATTTTCCGGCGAGATCACCGTATTTTATCGTCCACCCCTCGGCACGCAATATTTTCAGCTGTTCCAGTAAGAAAGGGGACATTTTGACATAGCGCCGCACGTCCGGGTCGAATTCGGCGAGTGCGCGTTCCACCAGTGGGGGACTGGGTTCATCGTCGATAATTTGTGTCAGCGCTACGGCACCCAAGGCGCCGGCGGAGACCCGCCGGAGAGTTTTTCCACGCCCCTCGTCCGCCAGCCGCAGGAATCCGCTTCCGGCCTTTGCGCCGTCGGCAATGCGACCGTAGCTTCCATGGAGACCGCCCGCAGTGTGTCGAGCGGCCAGCGTCGCTCGCTGCATGACTTCCTGTACAGCTTCGATAACGGATCGGGAGAGGGGAGGCTTCATGCGTCCTCCTGCCCGATCACCTCGCCATCCGGTCCCCCGGCTTCCTTTGACAGTCTCACACTCGGTAAACGATGTCATCCGGTACATGTTCACCCCGACGACCAGTTCGAGACCGGTCTCCGCAGTGGAACTCACCGCCGCGCGGGGAACAACCCGGCACTGTTGCGTGTTGCGGGTACCGCTACCGTAGGCGTGGGTCTTCGCCTTGTGGACGTAGGTGGATCATTCCCTCCCACAAGACTCCGTATTCGTTACTTCGGTACCCGAAAGCCGTCGGCTCGACGCAACGTCCGAACCGGACGGGATTCCCACCGCGGCAACGCCCCACATCTCCGCCCATACGGCGAGCGCCGTACGCAGCATGCGGCATTCACGGCACAGAGCCGATTCCGCAACTCACCCATTCAGGCGAAATACTGTGCAGGACAACACTATTCACAGAAAGAACCATACAGACGAGGAAGACCGGCCGGCGGTGGCGGGCATCCTCGATATCGCCGACAACCATGCCTCACTACGCGTCGACGTCGAGGTGGATCTGGCCGCGAATCTGGCCACCGACATCGAAGTTGTCGCCCCGCACGGCAATATCGTCGTCTACACCTACACCACCGGCCTCCACCACAAGAACGACGCCCTGCTGGATGTGAACGCTGCTTCGGCAGCCGGCGGGATCGGTGTGGGTACCGGCCTCGGGAGCCGGCCACCCGTAGCCCAGTGGCCGGCCTCCGCCGCACACGGACTGCGGCGAATGGCCATGGCCGCCCTCACGCCCGGCATCCAGCCGGCTCATGGTCGGCAATCGCCCGGACTCCATCGGGCTCAGCGACTCTCCGGGAAATCGGTACTCAGGGCTAGATCCTTTCCTGCTTCGAGGTCCGAACGCAGTGCCTCCACCTTCGCGGCCGCGAAAGCATGCGCGTCGGATCCCAGCACCTGGCGCAGTGGCCCGGCACCGCGGTCGACCAGTTCGATGATCGCCCGGACGCCCCGCACCGGGTCGCCGAGTTGAGTGCCCTGGAGCGCCAGATGATCGCGTGTCATCTCACGGATCGGCTCGTAGCCGTCCGTGGTGGTCGCGGGCAGCGCCAGCGAATCGGTGCTGAGGAACTCGGTCCGGAAGTAGCCAGGCTCCACCAGGGTGACGCGAATTCCGGAATCGGCGACCTCGGCCGCCAAGGCTTCGCTCATCGCCTCGAGCGCGAACTTCCCCGCGCTGTACAGGCCCCAGCCCGGCATTGTGGTCAGTCCCAGGATCGAGGAGAGGTTGACGATCTGTCCGCGGCGGCGGGCGCGCAGGTGCGGTAGTACCGCCCGCAGGACGTTCCACGCCCCGAAGACCTGGATGTCGAACATCTGCCGGGCCGCGCTGTCGGGCACCTCCTCGACCGCGGCCAGGTAACCGTAGCCCGCGTTGTTCACGACCACATCCACTTCGCCGAAGCGGTCGAGCGTGTGCCGCACGGCGTCGCGCACCTGCGCCTCGTCGGCCAGGTCGACGGTGAGTGCGAGCAGCCGGCCGGTGTCGGACCCGGCCAGCCCGGCATACAGCCGGTCGGTGCTGCGGGTGGTGGCCGCGACATTGTCGCCACGGTCGAGCAGGTGCCTCACCAGTTCCAGGCCGAGTCCCCGGGAGGCGCCGGTCACGAACCAGGTGGCGGGTGCGGATGCGGTCATTCTTCACTCGTTCCTTCGCGATGCGGGCCTCCTGCCGGCCCGCCCTGATCCCAGTTTGGCCGTCATCACTGCAGGTCATAGCCGTATATCTGGCCCACTCGGACCTGGGACCGGCGAACGTAGGACGCCGCGACCCAGGCAACGCCGGACCCGGCCCGGGATAATCTGAACCATGAGCGAGCCGAACCGGGAACTGGCCGACTTCCTGCGCCGTGCCCGCGCCCAGATGGACCCCGCTCGCGCCGGTCTGCCGACCGACAGCCGGATCCGGCGGGTGCCCGGTCTGCGACGCGAGGAGGTCGCCCTGCTGGCCGGGGTATCGACCGACTACTACACCCGGCTCGAGCAAGGCCGCCGGATCACACCCACGGCCGGCGTCGTCGACGCCATCGCTCGCGCCCTCGATCTGGACGCCGCCGGCCGCGCTCACCTCGGACATCTGATCGGGCATCCCACCGCAGGTCCTGTCCGGCGCAGCGTCCCTGTGCAGCAGGTTCGTCCCGGCGTTTACCAATTGCTCGACTCGCTCGACGGGCTTCCCGCCCTTGTTCTCGGCCACCGGTCCGACATCCTGGCGGGCAACTGGATGGCATACGCCCTGTTCGCCGACTTCACCGCCATGCCCGCCCGGCAGCGCAACTACACCCGCTGGATGTTCCTCGGCGACGAGCCGCGGGCCCTGTTCCTCGACTGGGAAACACAGGCCCGCG
The DNA here is from genome assembly GCF_040638875.1 of Nocardia sp. NPDC024068. Classification (NCBI taxonomy): domain Bacteria; kingdom Bacillati; phylum Actinomycetota; class Actinomycetes; order Mycobacteriales; family Nocardiaceae; genus Nocardia; species Nocardia sp. NPDC024068. Next base: position 263,867 of record NZ_JBEZYU010000001.1, read on the forward strand.
CTGCGGTCGAGAGCCTGCGACTCGAGGTGGGCAACAACCCCGGCGATCGCGCCGGGCTCGCCCTCGTCGAGGAGCTGAGCCGCGAAAGCGCCGAATTCCGGCAGTGGTGGCGCGAACACCGAGTGCTACAGCGCACCCACGGCGCCAAACGGCTACGCCACCCCGTGGCCGGCGAACTCACTGTCGAGTACGAGACGCTCACCCTGCCGGGCGATCCGGATCAGACCCTGTACGTGTACACAACCGAACCCGGTAGCCCGTCCCGCGAAGCGCTTCGCCTGCTCGCCAGCTGGTCGATGCCAGGGGACACCACTCGAACCCGCTGAAACCACCACGTGGCCGAGCAGCCCGATTCGCAGCCCTGAAGTCAGCGGGAAGCCTGCCCGGAGGCGTGCACGAGGTTCCCGCTGCGCACCGCGGGCAGGTACGCGGCGGCCGGTGTGGGCACGGTCGGCAGGGCGATGCCGAGGTCGCGCAATCGTTCGGTCCAGGTGGTGGTCGTCATGTGGTCGAGAGACCTTTCGCGTTCGTCAGAGCTGTGGGTTCGCGGGAAGGATTGCGGGATTGAGGATTCCGGCGGGGTCGAGGGCGGATCGGATCGCACGCATCAGCTGGAGGTCCACCGGGGTGCGGCCGAGTCCGATCCACGGCGCCTTCGCACGTCCGACCCCGTGCTCGGCGCTGATACTGCCGTCGTGCCGGGCGACGAGGCGCAGCACCATATCGGTTACGGATTCACGCTGATCGTCGGCGACGTCGAGGAGATTCACGTGGATGTTGCCGTCACCGATGTGCCCGAAGCAGATCGCCCGCACGCCGGGGAAAGCGTCGCGCATCCGGACCGTCAGTTCCGCGAGGAAGCTTTCGATCTCGCGCAGCGGCGTGGAGAGATCGAGTTTGACCGGCGGCGTCGTCGAGACCGCGCTGACCGCCTCGGTGTGGCTCTCCCGGTAGTTCCACAGTCGGTGCGCCGGGCCGTCCTCGATCGACGCGTCGACGATCACCGACTCGCCCGCGGTCAGCGCGTCGAGCAGCAACTGCTGTGCGTCCGCCTGACCCGACACCTCGACCAGCAAGGCGAACGGGGCGTCCTCCGCGAACGGCGCCCGGAGCGATTTGTGGTGCATGACCAGGTCTATTCCCGACCTCGTCATCAGCTCGGCGGCCTCGAGGGCGAGACCGGAACGCTGCAGCGTGTCCACGAACCCCAGTGCGCCCCCGACCGATTCCACGCCGACAAGTGCGACTTTGGTGGCTCGCGGGGGGACCACCAGCTTCATCCGGACGCGGGTGATCACCGCGAGGGTGCCTTCGGCGCCGGCCAGCAGGCCGGGCAGATCGTAGCCGACGTTGTCCTTGGTGAGTTCTTTCCACCGGGTGAAGACGGTGCCGTCCGCGAGGACGGCCTCGACGCCGAGCAGCTGCGCTCGGGTATTGCCGTTCTTGATCATCCGGATGCCGCCGGCATTGGTGGAGACGATGCCGCCCATCGTCGCCGAATCGCGCGACGCCAGGTCGATGCCGAAGTCGAGACCGTGGTGACGAGCCGCGCGCTGTGCCTCCGCGACGGTGACACCCGCGCCCGCGTCGATCGTCCGGCCCACCGGATCGACCCGGTCGATCCGGTTGAGCCGCACCGTGCTGAGCACGATCTCGCCGTGCATCGGGACGGAACCGCCGACGAGGCCGGTGTTGCCGCCCTGCGGAACGACCGCCACCCGCGCGCGGTGACACGCCGCGAGTACCGCGGCCACCTCGCCGGTGTTCGCCGGCCGCACGACGGCGGTGGTGTACCCGGTCCAGCGCCGGGTCCAGTCCGTGACGAAACCCGAGATCAGCTCCTGCTCGGTCAATACGTGAGCCGCACCCACGATTTCGGCCAGCTCGGCTGTGAGCGACCGGGTTTCCACCGTCATTCTCCTACTTCCTGCTACGGACGAGTTGTCCCGCGCGGGCGCCGGTGGCCGTGCCGTCGGCCACCGCGACCACACCGTTGACCAGCACCGACCGCACACCGCGCGCCAACTGCCAGGGATGTTCGAACGTCACCGCGAGAGCGGTACGCGAGGGAGAGCCTCCTCCGACCTCGCCGTCGCGTCCAAGACAGATTCTCGATCGGTGATCACTTTTTCTTATAGTGGCAGGATGAACCTCCAACGCGCCCGCTATCTCGTCGCGGTGGCAGAGCACTCCAGCTTCACGCGGGCCGCCGCGGCACTGCACGTCGCCCAGTCCGCGCTGAGCCAGCAGATCAAAGTGCTCGAACGCGAGGTAGGGGTGACCTTGATCGACCGGAACGGCCCGCGGATCGGACTCACCGACGCGGGCGTCGTCGCCGTTCGCGAGGCGCGATTCCTGCTCGTCGCCGCAGAACGGGCACTGATGCGGATCCAGGCCATCGCCGGCGGGAACGCGACACTGCGATTCGCGCATACCCGATCCTGGGCGGGCGGCGCCATCGCCGACACCCTCGACGCGTTCCGCAGACGGTTCCCCGACGTCGCGATCGACGAACATCGAGGCTTCACGAAACGGAATCTGGAGTTGGTGCGGGAGGGCGTGGTGGATATCGCCGTAGTGCGGCCTCCCGTCGACGCGCCCGATGTGACCGTCGAGGTGTTGGACCGCGAACAACTGCTACTGGCCGTTCCGGCGAACCACCCGTTCACGACCATGGACCGGATTCGACCGGAGCAACTGGTCGACGAGCCGGTCGTATTCTGGCCCCGATCCAACGGACCCGGCATGTACGACTGCATCGTCGAACAGATGTGGCCCGACACTGCACCGCGCGTGGTACGCAGTGAGGCCGACGACGAACAGGTCCTGCACGCTGTCGGAGCGGGAGTGGGGATCGCCCCCATGCCCGCCGGACGCGCGAACACCTTTCGAGTTCCCGGCGTCCATCTCTGCCGGCTCGACGGGCCGCCGATGTATCTGACCGTCGGGATCGCCTACCGCCCCGACAATCCCAACGCGGCGCTGCGCGACTACCTCGATTTGAGATGAACAGAGGCAGCCCCGACCGGTGACAGGCACGGCGCCGATGTTCCGGCGCCGTGCCTCGCTCGGCTCGTGCAGACCTCAGGCGGTCTTGATGGTGCCGCCGTCGATGACGAAGTCCGCCCCCACGATATTGGCGGACTTTTCGGAAACGAGGAAGGTGATCAGTGCCGCGACCTCATGGGGCTCCGAGATCCGGCCGGAGGCGATATTGAAGATATCGCCCAGACTCTCCAGCAGTTCCGTGTGCGACATACCCTGCGCAGCAGCAACATTGGCTCCAAAACTGTCCGCGCCGCGCCACAGCGGGCTGCCCACCACACCGGGCGACACCGTGTTGACACGCACCCCCTGGGGACCGAACTCGTCGCTGAGTCGTTTACCTAGAGCGGTCAAGGCCGCCTTGGCCTCGCTGTAGCCGATCGGACCGGGGGTCGGGGTGCGGGCGAAGATCGAGGAGATGTTCACGATCGATCCACGCCGCTGCAGCAGGCTCGGCAACGCCGCCCGGGTGGCCCACACGGCACTGAAAAGATTGAGGTCGAAGAGCTTGCGCCACTGTTCGTCGGTGACATCGAGAAAGCCGCCCAGACCCAGAAGATCCGCATCACCCGCGCCCACGTTGTTGACCAGGATATCGATACCGCCGAGTTCGGCGAGCGCGCCGTCGATCAGTCGCGTCGCGCCCTCAGGTGTGCTCAGGTCAACGGAAATGGCGGCGACGCTGACTTTTTCGAGCTCCGGTGTAATGGTCCGGGCGCCGCCGACAACCTGCACGCCTTCGGCGGTCAACGCCTCGGCGATCGCCAAGCCGATACCGCGGCCGGCTCCGGTGACAACTGCTGTTCTGCCGGTCAATTCGAGATCCATGGCAATCTTCCTTCCTGGACTGCCGGCGAAGGCCGGCGATGCCGGGATAGGCGGCACCGCCGCTTCGGGTCGGCCGAGGGTAGGCCGGGCAGCATGCGGGGATGGTATCCGAATACTCGCGCCGAAGTCGGTGAATACGGTCGAGACATGTTGGAACAAAAGGTGTTTCGGTCTATCGGCTATTCGGCCATCGAACTCGGCCGACTTTCGACCGAGCAAGGGTGCCTGCGGCGGCATCAACCGCCTGCGGGCTGCCGCCGCATCCAGTAGGTGACGTGCGATAGTGCGAGGCTGAATACCAGCCCTCCACCGGCTGGACGCGCTGGTGGCGGTGGCGGGTCATCGGTCGACCGGGTTCGGGGTTTCCTGCGCGGTGGTCATCTTTTGTCCCGGTGGTGCGGTCCGTCGCTGCGGGTGGCACTATGACACCGATATGTCACAGGATTCCGACGTCGTTCGTGACAGCCTCGATGGTCTGTCGGTCGGCGACGCGCTGGGTGCTCAGTTCTTCGTGCCAGGTCGTTCGCTACCCGATCTTCTCGCTGGTCGGCCGCCCGCGGCGCCGTGGCAGTGGACCGACGACACCGAGATGGCCTGTTCGGTATACCTGGAAGTCCGGGATCGAGGCCATATCGACCGCGACGCACTGGCGGCGGCCTTCGCCGACCGCTGCGAACCCTACCGGGGCTACGGCGCCGGCACGGTCGTGGTGCTGCACGAGATCCGCGACGGACGTCCCTGGACCGACGCGGCGGGCGCGGTTTTCGGCGGGCGCGGCTCCTGGGGCAACGGTGCCGCGATGCGTGTCGCCCCTCTCGGCGCGTATTTCGCCGGAGATCCCGACCGCGCCGCAGCCCAGGCCGCGTTGTCGGCCGAGGTGACACATCAGCATCCCGAGGCAATTGTCGGCGCCATGGCGATCGCTGTCGCGGCAAGTCATGCTGCGGCCACTCGCGGAAATTCCTGCGCACCGATCGAATTTCTGCAAGTGGTCGAGCCTTATCTGATCGACGGACGGACCGCGGCCGGTGTCCGCCGCGCGCGGACTCTTCTCGGTCGGTCGGTTGCCGAAGCCGCATACGAACTCGGCAACGGAGCAGCGGTCAGCGCGCAGGACACCGTGCCGTTCACCCTGTGGGCGGCCGCCACGTTCCTCGACGACTATCCCGCAGCTGTCACCGCATGTATCGAGGCCGGTGGCGACGCGGACACAACCGCCGCGATCGTCGGTGGAATCGTGGCGGCGCACACTGGAATCGGTGCCCGAGGCGGGATCCGTGGAATACCCGAGCAGTGGTTGTCGGCACGGGAGCCACTGCCACCCTGGTCGCAGGATTCTTCGTCGCTGAAAGTCCGGTAACCACCCAGCATCCTTGGACTCTGATCGAGGGAGATATCGCTGGTCAACGATGCTTGCAACCCGCGGATCGTCCAGAAATAGGCCATTGTCGTCACACGCACGAGCACTGTCGGTGTAGGGGTTGTTTCGCTGTGCGAGACTGCACGGGTGGCCGAGACCGATGAACCGATTACCCACGTGTCCGACACCGCCCGCTGGGTGGCTTCCTACCGTGCCGTCGAGTCGGCCCGACCCGATGCGCTCTTCAACGACCCCCTCGCCGACCGGCTCGCCGGGGAGCGCGGTCGTGCCATAGCCGCCCGCGGACCGCGCTTGGTGGACAACGGCTGGAACCTGGTCACTAGGACCAGGGTCATCGACGACCTGATAATGAAGTCGCTCGCTGAGGGCTGCGATCGGGTGATCAATATGGCGGCGGGAATGGATACTCGCCCGTACCGACTGGACCTGCCTTCCGAATTCGATTGGATAGAGGCCGATCTCCCCGAATTGGTCGGCGAGAAAAGCGAGTTGCTGGCCGACGAGTCGCCGCGCTGTTCGCTCACTCGTACGGCGGTGGATCTCGCCGAGCCCGAGGCGCGACAACAGTTCCTCGACGAGGCCCTCGCCGGTGCAAAGCAGGCGCTGGTGCTCACCGAGGGACTGGTCTACTATCTCGCCGAGGACGATGTCGTCAGCTTGGCGGCCGCGTTGGCGCGCCCGGAAATCGCTTGGTGGGCACTGGATGTGAACAATCAGGCAATTGTCAAGCGGATGAGCAGATCCAATACGACCCTGCTGGCGAATGCGCCCTGGCGGTTCGGTCCGGTCGATCCGCTGCGCTTCTTCGCCGGCCTCGACTGGACCGCGGACGAGGTGGAATCGTTGGCCTCGGCGGCACACAAGTACCACCGGCTCCCGTGGTATATGAAACCGCTGATGCTCTTGCCGCAGCCGGATCCGCGCAAGCCGATCGAAAAGCCTTGGCTGCCGTGGAGTTCGGTGGTGCGACTCACGCACACCGGCACCGGCGACCAGTAGTACAGCCGGGCCGCACCGGCCGGGTGAGCGATTCGCTCACCCGGCCCCGGTGTCACCTCTCGAGCCAGCCCTCGATCGCTGCGGCGACGTCGGCCGAACCGTCCTCCAGGATTGTGAAGTGGTCGGCCCGAATCGGCACGACGGTCTGCGCCGGATCCCACGGTTGCGCCTGCCAGTCCACGCGATCCGATGAGCTCCCCAGGAAGCTCTCGGCGCATTGGAGGAACAACGCGGGCGTGGCGACGGAGCCGGGCACCATCTCCTGCAAGAGCTGGATGTACCTGCCCATTCCCGTCAGCCGGGCCGGGTCGAAGCGACCGAACGTAGCCTCGTTCGACACCATGTGCTCGGCCATCGGCGGCAGCAGCCATTCGCCGTCGTCGTGCACCGCGTAGGTGTCCAGCATGACCAGGCCTGTGGGCACCGGGCCACCGGCCGCCTCCAGATACTCGGTGACGAGGTGGGCCAGCAGGCCGCCCGAGGAGTAGCCGAGAAGAACGAACGGATCTCCTTGCGCAGCCGCGAGGACGCAGTGTGCCAATACCTGCGCGGCCGCCGTCGACGTCGCCGGAACCGGCTCTCCCGTACGGCACCCGATCGGCGACATCGCCACAACGTCACGGTTCGTTCGCAGTTGCGAGGCGAGCCTGGCGTACTGGTGCACACCGCCGGTGGCGAGGGGCGGGCTGAGGCAGATAATGCGTGGCAGGGTAGTTCCCCAGACGAGTCGCGTGGGCTCCGGCAGCCGGTCCAGGTCCTCGGCCGAGGCGATCTGCTCGCGCAGTTGCGCCGCCGCCCCCAGCAGAACGAAGCCCGCGCCTGCCCGGCCGGACGTGACCGCGTCACGGAACATCCCGTACAGGGAGTCGTCGGCCCCGCCTGATTCACCGGCGTGCGGTGCGGGTGCGGTGAGCTCCTTGCACAGATACCGGGCCAGCGCCGCCGGCGTCTCGTGATCGAAGATCGCGGCGGTGGGCAGGGTCAGACCGGTCGACATGTTGAGAGCGTTTCGCAACTCCATGGCGGCCAGGGAGTCGAATCCCGATTCGAGGAAGCCCCGCTCGGGATCGAGGTCGGCCGCGCTCTCATGTCCGAGCAGCCTCGCCGCGTTCTCGAGGATATGGGTCCGCAGCCACTGTTCCTGTTCGGGCTCGGACAGTTGCGCCAATCGTGTGCGGAGTCCGTCCGCATCCGGCGTTCCGGTGTGCTGCCGACGGCCGGGCCGCCTCACCATGTCGCTGAGCAGCGCGGGCACCGCGTCCTGAGCACGCAACCCGGTCAGGTCGATATCCACCGGTACGTGTACCGGACGGCCGGTGGACACTGCCGCGTCGAACAGGTCGAGTGCCTTGCCGGGAGGCAGCGGCGGCAGACCGTGGCGGCGCATCCGCTGCCGGTCGGCCCGGTTGAGCTCGTGCGACAGTCCGGTGTCGATACCCCACGGGCCGTAGGCGAGCGACGTGGCCGGCATACCTCGGGCGTGACGGTGGGTCGCGAGCGCGTCGAGGAATCGGTTGGCCGCCGCGTAGGCGCCCGACCCGGGGGGCGTCATCACGCCCGCCACCGAGGAGATCATCACGAAGGCGGACAACCCGGCGTCCCGGGTGAGGTCGTGCAGGTGCCAGGCAGCGTCGGCCTTGGCACCGAGGCAGTGGTCGATCTGCTCGGGCGTCAAGGTGTCGATCAGCCCGTTGCCGACAACACCGGCCACGTGGACGACCGCACCCAACGGCCGCTGCGCGGGTATCGAAGCGAGAAGGTCTCGCAACGCTTCACGGTCTCCGACATCGCAGGCCGCCGCACGCACCTCGGCGCCGAGGCCATCGAGTTCCGCGATGAGTTCCGTCGCGGCGGCCGGTCCACGACGGCCGGCCAGCAGCACGTGCCGCACGCCGTGCTCGCGCACCAGGTGCTCGACGAGCCGGCGGCCGATCGCACCGGTACCACCGGTGATCAACACCGTCCGCTCGCGATCCCAGGGTGCCGGCCGCTCCGATTCGGGTGGTGCGGCGCGGAGGAGCCGCGGCACCCGTGTCCCCTCCGCATGGAGTTCCAGTTCCGGCTCGCCCAGCTGCGCTGCCGCTACCAGGGAATCCGCGGTTGTCGCCGCGGCGGCCTCGATGAGCACGATCCGTCCCGGGTTCTCCGCCTGGGCCGCGCGCACCAGCCCCCACACCGCGGCGAGCGCCGGGTCGTCCGTGCTGTCGGTGATCACGGCCAGGGTACTTGCGGCGTAACGCTCTTCGCTCGCGAACTCCTGGAGGACTTCGAGTGTGCGATGCAGCGCTGTGCGCAGCCGGACCGGCACCGGACCGCCGTCGACCGGCGGCCGGAAGAGCAAGACCGAGGCCGGTTCCGCGGTGCCCCACTCGGCCCAGGACCCTTGCGCCGCGGACCGCGGCCGGGGACCGGGCCGCCAGGTGAGCTCGTAGAGCGCGTCGTCGCGGGACCTGGTTGCCGCCGATAACATCTCGTTCGACAGCGGGCGCAACGCGACGGACTGCACCGACAGTAGTGGCGCGCCACCGGAATCGGCCATCGCCAAGGTGACCGTCGCCGGGTTCAGCCAGGTCACGCGAACCCGCGCCCGCCGCGCGCCGTCTGCGTGCACCCGCACCGCCGACCAGGCGAACGGCACGAGGGTCGGCCCTTCGGCGTCCTCGTCCCCCCGCGCGAGACCGAACGGCAGAGCGTGCATGGCGGCATCGAGCAGCGCCGGATGTACACCGTAACCGCGGGTGGAGATCGGTTCGGGCAGTGCGACCTCGGCGAAGAGATCCGCACCGCGGCGCCACAGAGCAACCAGACCACGGAAGGCGGGCCCGTAGTTGTATCCGTTGTCGGCGAGTCCGTCGTAAGCACCGGCCAATTCGACCGCCGAAGCTCCGGCCGGCGGCCACTGGGTGAAGTCGGCCCAGTGTCCCTGTTCGCCGGACTCCGCGTCGCCGGACTCTGGGCTCGGGCTCACGACGCCCTCGGCATGGTGGGTCCACGGAACCGACGGATCGTCCTCGTCATTGCGTGAGTAGATGTCGAGCCGCCGGCGACCGGCGTCGTCGCCGTCACCGACTATCACCTGGACCTGCGCCGCGCCGCGCCCGTGCAGCACGAGCGGCGCCCGGAGGGTGAGATCGCCCAGTTCCGGACAGTCGACCTGCTCTCCGGCGTGCACGGCCAGTTCGACGAACGCGGTGCCGGGCAGCAGCGCGGTACCGAGCACGTGATGATCGGCCAGCCACGGATGGGTGGTCGTGGACAGCCGGCCGGTGAATCTGGCGCCCCCGTCCTCCGGCTGCGCTACCAACGCGCCCAACATGGGGTGTTCGGTGGATCGCAGACCGAGCGCGGAGGCGTCGCCGGTATGCGGTCGGCCCGCGTCCCAGAAACGGCGGTGGTGGAAAGCGTATGTCGGTAGATCGGTTTTCGCGCCGCCGGTGCCGGCGTAGTAACCCTTCCAATCCACCACCGAACCGGTGACGTGCAACCGGGCGAGCCCCGTCAGGAGTGTCGCGGGGGCCGCGTTGTTTCGCCGGGCCAGTGGGATCGTGGTCGCGCTGTCGTGGGCCCCGGCGATCATCGGGGTCAGTACCGCGTCCGGCCCGACCTCGGCGAACCTCGACGCTCCCAGAGCCGCCATGGCGGTCACCGCATCGGCGAATCGCACCGTGTCCCGTACTTGCCCCACCCAGTACGACGGAACCGACATCTCGTCGGTGACAGCGGCTCCGGTCACCGTCGACACCAGCGAAAGACTCGGCCGAGCAAACGTCAACCTCTCGACCACCGTGGCGAACTCGTCCAGCATCGGCACCATCGACGCCGAATGGAACGCATGCGAAACGGCTAAACGATGTGTCCGCCAACCTCTCTCGACGCACACCTCGACAACAGCCGCGACCGCGTCCTCAGGACCGGAGACAACGACCGACGAAGGACCGTTCACCGCCGCGATCGACACGTCACCGCCCAGCAACCCCAGCACGTCGGCCTCGGGGGCACCGACCGCGACCATCGCCCCACCCGCGGGCAACGCCTGCATCAACCGGCCACGCGCCGCCACGAGCACACACGCATCCGGCAACGACAACACACCGGCCACATGCGCAGCAGCCACCTCACCGATCGAATGACCGGCAAGGACATCAGCACGGAAACCCCACGACTCCAGCAGCCGGAACAACGCCACCTCGAACGCGAACAACCCCGCCTGCGCGAACACCGTCCGATCCACCAGACCACCATCGGCCAACGCGACCGACAGCGACACCTCCTGCTGCAGCAGCGGATCCAACGTGGCGACGATCCCGTCGAAAGCCTCGGCGAACACCGGATACTCCGCACGCAAATCCGCGGCCATACCCGCCCACTGCGCACCCTGACCCGAGAACACCACACCCGTCGAACCCGGCACCACCCGACCCGACACCACACCCGGCGCCTGCTCGCCGGCAGCCACCGCCCGCACACCCGCCAGCAGACCATCACGATCGCCGGCCAGGACGACAGCGCGATGCTCGAATACTGCCCGCGTGGACGCCAGCGAGAAGCCGACATCCACCGGAGTCACGTCGCGGTGCTCTACATAGGAGACCAGGCGCGCCGCCTGACCGGCGAGAGCGGCACCGCTGCGCGCCGAGACCGTCCACGGCAACACCGCCGGAACAGTCTCGGCCACCGGTGCCGAATCTGGCACCGGCGCCGGAGCTACCGGCGCCTGCTCGATGATGATGTGGGCGTTGGTGCCACTGATACCGAACGACGACACACCCGCCCGCCGCGGACGATCCGACTCCGGCCACTCCACCGGGTCGGTCAACAACCGAATATGGCCCTCGGACCAATCGACCTTCGTAGACGGCCGATCCACATGCAACGTCGACGGCAGCACACCGTGCCGCATCGCCATCACCATCTTGATCACACCACCCACACCGGCCGCAGCCTGCGCATGACCGATATTCGACTTCAACGACCCCAACCACAAAGGCCGATCGGGATCACGATCCTGCCCATAGGTCGCCAACAGAGCCTGCGCCTCGATCGGATCACCCAACGTCGTACCCGTACCGTGCGCCTCCACCACGTCCACCTCGACCGGAGACACACCGGCATTCGCCAACGCCTGACGGATCACACGACGCTGCGACGGACCATTCGGCGCCGTCAAACCATTCGACGCACCATCCTGATTCACCGCCGAACCCGCCACCACCGCAAGAACCTCATGACCATTACGCCGAGCGTCGGACAACCGCTCCAACACCAGCACACCCGCACCCTCGGACCAACCCACCCCGTCGGCGCGGTCGGCGAACGACTTACACCGGCCATCCGGCGACAACCCCCGCTGCCGACTGAACTCCACGAAGGCCTCCAGCGTCGCCATCACGGTCACGCCGCCGGCCAGCGCCAGATCGCACTCCCCCGACCGCAGCGACTGCCCGGCCAGATGCATGGCGACCAGCGACGACGAACACGCCGTATCCACCGAGACCGCCGGCCCCTCCAGTCCGAGGGTGTAGGCGATCCGGCCCGACGTCAAACTCCCCGTGGCGCCGGCGCCACTGCCCTGCGCGTAGTCGTGGTACATCACACCGGTGAACACACCGGTCGAACTGCCCCGCAGCACCGTGGGATCGATACCGGCCCGCTCCAGCGCCTCCCACGCCGTTTCGAGCAGCTGCCGCTGCTGTGGATCGGTCATCGTGGCCTCGTTGGGGCCGATACCGAAGAAGTCCGCGTCGAACTCGGCTGCCGTGTGCAGGAATCCGCCCTCACGAACGTAGGTCCTGCCCGCCCGGCCGGGCTCCGGGTCGTAGATATCGTCGACATCCCAACCCCGGTCGACCGGCAGCGGCGATACGGCATCCACGCCGGCGCTGACCAGTTCCCACAATTCCTCCGCGGAGGTGACCCCTCCCGGATAGCGGCACGCCATCCCGACGACAGCGACAGGGTCGTCCTCGACGGCCCGGCCCGCGGCGACCACGACGGCCTCGCTCGTGCCCGTGAGTTCGTCGGCCAAGTACTTCGCCAGCGCCTGCGGCGTCGGATAGTCGAATACCAGAGTCGCGGGCAACGGCAGACCCGTCGCCACTTTCAACGCATTGCGGAACTCGATCGCGCTGATCGAGTCGAAACCCAGCTCGTGGAAAGCCCGGTCCGCGGCGACCTCGTTCATATCCTGATGCCCCAGGATCGCGGCGACCTGACCGCGCACGATCTCGGCGAGAACACGCGAACGCTCACCATCGGGAAGACTCACCAGACGAGCGCGCAATGCCGCGGCCGCACCCGAGGCCGCCGTCCGGCGGACACGAACCAGACCGGAGAACAACGCGGGCAGCGCGGGACCCGCGCCGCGCATGCTCTCCAGATCCAGACGGGCGAGGACGGGAGCCGCGGCCTCGAGCTCGACAGCCGAATCGAACAGCGCGAGGCCCTGCTCTCGAGAGAGCGGCAGCATGCCCGAGCGCGACATACGCTGCCGGTCCAGGTCGCTGAGCTCGCCGGCCATACCCCCGTCCCACAGTCCCCAGGCCAGCGACTGGCCACAGCGCCCCGATACGCGGCGGTGCGCCGCCAGCGCGTCCAGGCACGCATTGGCCGCCGCATAGTTTCCCTGGCCGGGATTGCCGAACGCACCCGCCACCGAACTGAACAGCACGAACATCTTCAGCGGCAGCTCAGCGGTCAGCTCGTGCAGATGCAGAGCGGCATCGACCTTGGGCCCGAACACCGCGTCCAGGCGGGCCGGGGTCAGCGAACCGATGGCGCCGTCATCGAGTACACCGGCCAGATGGAGTACACCCGCCAGTGGCCGATCCGCCGGTATCGCGGCGATCATCTCGGCGAGCGCGGCACGGTCGGCGACATCGCACGCGACGAACACGACCTCGGCACCGAGCTCACCCAACTCCGCCCGCAGCTCGGCAGCACCGGGCGCGGATTCCCCGCGGCGGCTCGTCAGCAGCAGATGCCGGACACCGCGCGTGGACACCAGGTGCCGGGCGAACCATCCGCCGAGCAGACCGCTGGCACCGGTGATCAGAACGGTCTCGTCCGGATCGAAAGTGATGGCCGCGGTCGCCGCAGTGGACGCCGCCCGGCCCAACCGCGGAATGTGTACTTGCCGATCACGAACCGCCATCTGGGGTTCCGCCGACGCCAGCATCCCGCCCAGCAGGCCGTCGAGTGCGCAATCGGTGTCGATCAGCACGATCCGGCCGGGATTCTCCGACTGTGCCGAACGGACCAGCCCGCTCACCGCCGCGCCGGCCGAGTTCGTCACGTCTTCCCCGGCGACCGAGACAGCACCGCTGGTCCGGACGACGAGCACCGATTCGGCGAACCGATCGTCGGCGATCCAGGACTGCAGTACCTCGAGGACCGAGTGTGCCGCGGCACGGACGGCGGCGGGATCATCACCCGTCGGGCAGTCCAGCACCACGACCTGCGGGATCTGCTCACCGAGGTCCGGCCACGCCACCGCGGTGACCTCGTCCGCAGGCACGGCTACCGGCGCCCAGCCGATCTGGAACAGCCCGCTACCGGCGACCGATGGACCGGCAGCGAGCTGCGCGGGATCGACCGGCCGGGTCGACAGTTGCCGCACCGTCGCCACCGGAGCACCCGACGGGTCGGCCAGATCCAGGGCGACGCCGTGCGCACCGACACGGGTCAACCGGACACGCACTGCGTCGGCCGCCGCCGCATGCACCGTGACACCGGACCACTCGAACGGCAATACCAGCTCGGTCCCCTCCGCCGACGGGTCGTCGGCCGGACGTAACGCATGCAACGCCGCATCCAGCAGTGCCGGATGCATACCGAACCGCTGCGCCTCGGCCCGAGCCTGCTCGGGCAATTCGACCTCGGCGTAGAGCACCCCGTCCGATCCCCGCCACACGGACTTCAGCGCCCGGAAGACCGGCCCGTAGTGATAGCCCTGCGCGTCGAGGGAATCGTAGAGCCCCTCGATATCGACCGCGGCAGCATCGGCGGGCGGCCACGGCACCAGATCCGCGGCCGCACTGCCGGGTCCGGGTGCGAGCACACCTTCGGCATGCAGGGTCCACGCCGGCACCGAATCGGCACCGTCGTCGGGGCGGGAGAAGATCCGCACCGCGCGAGCGCCGGTCTCGTCCTCGGCAGCGACCACGACGCGCACCGCGACCCCCGCCGACTCCGACAGTGTCAGCGGGGCGCGCAGGACGAGCTCTTCGAGGGTCGAGCAGCCGACCTGTTCGCCGGCGTGCAGGGCGAGTTCGACCGAGCCGGTACCGGGGAACAACACGGTATCCATGACGCTGTGATCGGTCAGCCACGGCTGCGTCTGTACCGATAGCCGGCCGGCAAGGGTTACCGCGTCCGAGTCCGGTTGCGAGACGACCACCGAGACCAGTGGATGTCCGGTAGCGACGAGACCCATCCCCCGCGCGTCACCGCCGGCGGACCCGCCGGCCATCCAATAGCGGCGGTGTTGGAACGCGTAGGTGGGCAGGTCGATGCGCACGGCGCCGGTCGCGGCGTACAGCGCGGCCCAGTCCACGTCGGCACCGGATACGAACAGCTCGGCGACACCACCCGTCACCGACGACGCGTCCGCCCGGCCCCGACGTGCCAGGGCCACTACCTCGGGAACCGTGCTCAGCTGCTCGGCGTCGAGGGTCTGCGTGATCATCGGGGTCAGTACCGCCTCGGGTCCGACCTCGGCGAATCTGGACACGCCGAGACCCCTCATCGCGGCGACCGCGTCGGCGAATCGCACCGAGTTGCGCACCTGGCCGGCCCAATACGACGGATCGCACATTTCCTCGGCGATCCGCGCACCGGTCACTGTCGACACCAGCGCGATATTCGGCAGGGAGAACGTCACCCCCTTGATCGCCGAGACGAACTCGGCCAGCATCGGCTCCATCAGCGCCGAATGGGACGCATGCGGGACCCGCAACCTGTGGGTGCGCCAACCCCGTTCGGCACATCGGCCGGCGACCGCGACGACATCGCTCTCGGCACCGGAGATCACCACCGACGAGGGGCCGTTCACCGCCGCGATCGAGACTTCCCCGGCCAGCAGTGTGCGCACCGCGGTCTCGGCGGCGCCGACGGCCACCATCGCGCCGCCCGCGGGGAGGGCGTCCATCAACCGGCCACGCGCGGCGATCAGCACGCACGCGTCCGCGAGCGAGAAGACACCCGCCACATGCGCGGCGGCGATCTCACCGGCCGAATGCCCGGCCACGACATCCGCACGCACACCCCAGGATTCGAGCAGCCGGAACAGCGCCACCTCGAACGCGAACAGCCCCGGCTGCGTGAACACCGTCCGGTCGATCAGCTCTTCGTCGGTCAACGCCTCGGTCAGCGAAACGCGCTGCTCCAGCAGCGGATCCACCTCGGCGACGATCCGGTCGAAATGCTCGGCGAATACCGGATAGGCCGCGCGCAGCTCGGTGGCCATACCCGCCCACTGCGCGCCCTGCCCCGAGAACACCACACCCGTCGAACCCGGTATCGCACGACCGGTCACCACATCCGGCGCCCGGTCACCGGCGGCCAGCGCGCGCACCCCCGACAGCAAACCAGCACGGTTGTCCGCGATTACCACGCCGCGATGCTCGAACAGACCACGCGTCGAGGCCAGTGAGAAGCCGATATCCATCGGGTCCAGGTCGTGGTCGTCCGCATACGCTGCCAGCCGTTCGGCTTGGCCGGCCAGCGCCTCGCCGTTGCGCGCCGAGAGTGCCCAGGGCAGCAACCCACCCGCGGGTTCGGTCCTGACCACCGGCACCGGAGCCGGTGGCCCGGCCTGCGCCTGTTCGATGATGATGTGCGCGTTGGTACCGCTGTAACCGAACGAGGACACGCCCGCACGCCGCGGACGATCCACTACCGGCCACGGCGCCGACTCTGTCAGCAGCCGGATATTCCCCTCGGACCAATCGACCTTCGTAGACGGCTGATCCACATGCAACGTATGGGGCAGCACCCCGTGCCGCATGGCCATCACCATCTTGATCACACCACCGACGCCGGCGGCAGCTTGAGCATGACCGATATTGGACTTCAACGACCCCAACCACAAAGGCCGATCCGGATCACGATCCTGCCCATAAGTCGCCAGCAGAGCCTGCGCCTCGATCGGATCACCCAACGTCGTACCCGTACCGTGCGCCTCGACCGCATCCACTTCCACCGCGGAGACACCGGCATTCGCCAACGCCTGACGGATCACACGACGCTGCGACGGACCGTTCGGCGCCGTCAAACCGTTCGACGCACCATCCTGATTCACCGCCGAACCCGCCACCAACGCCAGAACCTCATGACCATTACGCCGGGCATCGGACAACCGCTCCAGCACCAGCACACCCGCGCCCTCGGACCACCCGACACCGTCGGCCGAATCAGCGAACGACTTACAGCGACCATCCGGGGCCAAACCCCGCTGCCTGCTGAACTCCACGAACGTCTCCGGCGTCGCCATCACCGCCACACCGCCGGCCAGCGCCAGATCACACTCCCCCGACCGCAACGACTGCCCGGCCAGATGCATGGCGACCAGCGACGACGAACACGCCGTATCCACCGACACCGCCGGGCCCTCCAACCCCAGGGTGTACGCGATGCGGCCGGAGACCAGACTGCCGGTGGCACTGCCGCCCTTGCCCTGGGCGTAGTCGTGGTACATCACCCCGGTGAACACCCCGGTCGAGCTGCCCCGCAGCACGGCCGGATCCACGCCGGCGCGTTCCAGGGCCTCCCAGGTGGTTTCGAGTAGTTGCCGTTGTTGCGGATCCATCGTGAGGGCTTCGTTGGGGCTGATCCCGAAGAATTCCGCGTCGAACTCGGCTGCCGTGTGCAGGAACCCGCCGTGGCGGGTGTACGACTTGCCCACGCGGCCCGGTTCCGGGTCGTAGATGCCGTTCAGATCCCAGCCGCGGTCGGCCGGGAGCGGGGTCACCGCGTCCGCGCCGATCCGGACGAGCTCCCAGAGTTCCTCGGGCGAGGTGACTCCGCCGGGGTAGCGGCACGCCATACCGACGACAGCGATGGGATCGTCGTCGACAGCCCGGTCGGCGGTGACGACGATGTCCTGGCTCGTGCCGGCGAACTCGTCGGCCAGATACTTCGCCAGCGCCTGAGGTGTCGGGTAATCGAATACCAGCGTCACGGGCAACGGGAGTCCGGTCACGGCTTTCAGCGAGTTACGGAACTCGATCGCGCTGATCGAGTCGAAACCCAGCTCGTTGAAAGCTTTGTCGGCCGCGACCGTGTTCATATCCTGGTGCCCCAAGACCGCGGCGATCCGACCGCGCACGATCTCGACGAGCATATCGAGACGCTCGTCGTCCGGAGCGCTCGCCAGCCGTGCGCTCAATGCCGTGGCCGCGCCCGACACCGCGGTGCGGCGAGTGGGTATCGATCCGGAGAGCAGAGCGGGCGCGGCGAATGCCGCGTCGCGCGCAATATTCGGATCCAGGCGGGCGAGCACCGGCGCCGCGATATCGGTCCGGACGGCGGCGTCGAACAGCGCCAGGCCCTGATCCCGCGACAGCGCCAGCATGCCGGAACGAGCCATGCGCCGCCGATCGACGTCGCTGAGCTCTCCGGCCATACCCCCGTCCCACAGGCCCCAGGCCAACGACATCGCGTGGTCCCCGGTGGCCCTGCGGTGAGCGGCCAATGCGTCCAGACACGCGTTGGCGGCGGCATAGTTCCCCTGACCCGGATTACCGAACGCCCCGGCCACCGAACTGAACAGGACGAACATCTTCAGCGGTAGCCCGGCGGTCAGCTCGTGCAAATGCAGGGCGGCATCGACCTTGGGCCGCAGCACCGTAGCCATCCGGGCCGGGGTCAATGCCGCGACGGCACCGTCGTCGAGGACACCGGCCAGGTGGAACACACCGGTCAGCGGGTGCGCGGCGGGTACCTCGGCCAGCACCTGTGCCAGCGCCTGACGGTCGGCGACATCGCACGCCACGACGTCGGTTTCGGCACCCAGGCGCTCCAGCTCTTCCCGCAATTCGGCGATGCCGGGCGCCGATTGCCCACGTCGACTCAGCAACAGCAGATGGCGCACACCGTAGGTGGCGACCAGGTGCCGGGCGAACATCGCGCCCAGCACACCACCCGCACCGGTGATGAGCACGGTATCTTCCGCCGCGAAGGGCGGGTTCGTGGCCGCGGCGGAATCGGCTCGACCGAGACGGGCGCGGTGTACTCGTCCGTCCCGCACCGCCACCTGAGGTTCGGTGGTGGCCAGAATCGCGCCGATCAGGTCGGTGGGGAGCTCGTCGAACTCGGAAGCGGTGTCGATCAGCACGATGCGACCGGGATTCTCCGACTGCGCGGAACGGACCAGACCGCATACGGCCGCACCGGCCAGATCGGTGATGTCCTCCCCGGCGACCGAAACCGCCCCGTGGGTCCGGACCACGAGGGTGGATTCCGCGAAGCGCTGGTCCGCGGTCCAGGTTTGCAGGATCTCGAGCACTTCGTGCGTCGCGGCGTGGACGGCGGCGGCATCGTTGCCCGTCCGGCAGTTCACGATCACCACCCGGGGAACCTGCTCACCGAGGTCCGCCCATGACGCCGCGGTGACCTGGGTATCGACTGCGGGTGTGGCGATCGGTGTCCAGTCGACCCGATACAGCGGGGTCCCGGCGATGGATGCGCCGGCTGTGAGCCGTGCGGGATCGATCGGGCGCACCGCGAGCCGGTGCACCGTCGCCACCGCGGCACCCGTCGCATCCGCCAGGTCGAGGGCTACACCGTGCTCGCCCACACGGGTCAGCCGAACACGCAGCGTATCGGCCCCACTCGCGTGCACGGTGACACCGGACCATTCGAACGGCAACGCGAGATCGGCTTCGTCGGCGGCCACGTCGCCGGCGATACGCATCGCGTGCAGCGCGGCGTCGAGCAGTGCCGGATGGACACCGAAACGTGACGCCTCGGATCGGGCCGGTTCGGGAAGTTCGAGCTCGGCGTAGACCGCACCGGATCCTCGCCACACGGATTTCAGCGCCTGGAATGCCGGACCGTAGTGGTAGCCCTGGGCGTCGAGGGAGTCGTAGACACCGTCGACAGCGATCGCCGTGGCGCCGGTCGGCGGCCACTGCGTCAGTTCCGCGGGCACCTCGCCCACACCGGATGCGAGCATGCCCTCGGCGTGCAGTGTCCACGGCCGCGAGGCCTCGATCTCGTCGTCGGGCCGGGAGTAGATCCGCACCCCGCGACGACCTGCCGGGTCCACGCCGTCGACGGCGACACGCACCGCCACCCCGGCCGAATCCGGCAGTGCCAGTGGCGCTGTCAGGGTCAGCTCCTCGAGGAGCGCGCAGCCGGCCTGCTCTCCGGCATGCAGGGCGAGCTCGACGAATCCGGTGCCGGGGAACAACACCGTGTCCATGATCGCGTGGTCGGCGAGCCACGGATGGGTCCGTGCCGACAGGCGCCCGCTGAGGGTGACCGCGTCGGAGTCCGGGTGTGAGACGACCGCCGAAGCCAGCGGGTGTCCGGTCGCCACGAACCCCATCGCACGGGCGTCGCCGCCGGCCGATCCTTCCGTCAACCAGTAACTCCGGCGCTGGAAGGCGTAGGTGGGCAGGTCGACTCGCCGCGGCCCGGTGCCGGCGAAGAACCCCGTCCAGTCCACCTCGGCGCCGGTCACGAACAGCGCGGCCACCCCGCGTGTGACAGTGCGGGGATCGGCATGCTCGCGGCGTGCCAGGGCCACCACCGTGGTCGGCGCACCCGTGGCGTCCCCGGTGTCGACGATCCCGTCGACCATGGGAACGAGCACGGCGTCGGGGCCGGCCTCGGCGAACCGGGTCACCCCGAGATCCACCATCGCTGCGACCGTGTCGGCGAACCGCACCGTGTCACGGACCTGGCCCACCCAATAGGCCGGGTCGGTCAGCTCGTCGCCGGCTCGGGTACCGGTGACGGTCGATACCAACGGAATCTTCGGCGGGGCGAACGTCACACCCGCTATCGCCGAGGCGAATTCGGCCAGCATCGGCTCCATCAGCGCCGAATGGAACGCATGCGACACCCGCAAACGATGTGTCCGCCAACCATTCTCGGCACACACCTCGACAGCAGTCGCGATCGCCTCCTCAGGGCCGGAGATCACCACCGATGACGGGCTGTTGACCGCCGCGATGGACACGTCGAGTCCCGCGTCGAGGCCCTCGAGCAGCGCCGCCATATCGGTCTCGGAGGCGCCCACGGCGACCATCGCCCCACCCCCGGGCAACGCCTGCATCAACCGGCCACGCGCGGCCACCAGCACACACGCATCCACCAACGACAACACACCCGCGATATGCGCGGCAGCCACCTCACCGATCGAATGCCCCGCCACCACATCCGCACGCACGCCCCACGATTCGAGCAGCCGGAACAACGCCACCTCGAACGCGAACAACCCCGCCTGCGCGAACACCGTCCGGTCGACGAGGTCACCGTCGGACAATGCGACGCTCAGCGGCACCTGCTGCCCCAGCAACGGATCCAACTCCGCAACGATCCCGTCGAACACCTCGGCGAACACCGGATAAACCCGCAGGCCCTCGGCCATCCCCGCCCACTGCGCGCCCTGGCCCGAGAACACCACACCCGTCGAACCCGGCACCAACCGACCCGACACCACATCCGGACCCGTCTCACCCCGGCCCAAGGCCCGCGCACCGGCACGCAGCCCCGCCCGATCGGGCGACAGCACCACGGCCCGATGATCGAACAACATCCTCGACGTGACGAGCGAGAAACCGACATCGACCGGATCGAGATCGAATTCGTCGACATGAGCTACCAGGCGGGTTGCTTGACCGGCGAGGGCGTCGCCGCCGCGTGCCGAGACCACCCAGGGCAACACCCCACCGGCCGGCAGTACCTTCACGGCCGGGGCGGTTTCGACTACCGGCGCCGCCGGCTCCACCACCTGCACCGAAGCCGATACCGCGACCGGAGCTTGTTCGATGATGATGTGGGCATTGGTGCCGCTGATACCGAACGACGACACACCCGCCCGCCGCGGACGATCCGACACCGGCCAATCCACCGACTCGGTCAACAGCCGAATATGACCTTCGGACCAATCGACCTTCGTAGACGGCTGATCCACATGCAACGTGCGAGGCAGTACCCCGTGCCGCACGGCCATCACCATCTTGATCACACCACCCACACCGGCCGCAGCCTGCGCATGACCGATATTCGACTTCAACGACCCCAACCACAGCGGCCGATCAGGATCACGATCCTGCCCGTAGGTCGCCAGCAGAGCCTGGGCCTCGATCGGATCACCCAACGTCGTACCCGTACCGTGTGCCTCGACCGCATCCACCTCGCGCGGAGACACCCCCGCATTCGCGAGAGCTCGGCGGATGACACGGCGCTGCGCGGGTCCGTTCGGCGCCGTCAAACCGTTCGACGCACCATCCTGGTTCACCGCCGAACCCGCCACCACCGCGAGCACGTCGTGACCGTTACGACGGGCATCGGACAATCGCTCCAACACCAGCACACCAGCGCCCTCGGACCACCCCACCCCATCGGCCGAATCAGCGAACGACTTACACCGACCATCCGGCGACAACCCCCGCTGCCGACTGAACTCCACAAAGGTTCCAGGGGTCGCCATCACCGCCACACCACCGGCCAGCGCCAGATCACACTCCCCCGACCGCAACGATTGCGCGGCCAGATGCATCGCCACCAGCGACGACGAACACGCCGTATCCACCGAGACGGCCGGGCCCTCCAGGCCCAAGGTGTAGGCGATGCGGCCCGACACCAGGCTGCCGGTGGCGCTACCGCCGTGGGCGTGGGCGTAGTCGTGGTACATCACACCGGTGAACACGCCGGTCGAGCTGCCCCGCAGCACGGCCGGATCCACTCCGGCGCGTTCCAGCGCCTCCCAGGACACCTCCAGCAGCAGCCGCTGCTGCGGGTCCATCATGGTGGCCTCGTTCGGGCTGATCCCGAAGAATTCCGGGTCGAATTCCGCTGCCGAATACAGGAATCCACCCCGGCGCGTATAGGTCTTGCCCGCCTTACCGGGCTCCGGATCGTAGATGCCTTCGACATCCCAGCCACGATCGGCCGGCAGTTCACCGGTGGCATCGATACCCCCGGCGATCAGCGTCCACAGATCCTCCGGCGAGGCGACACCACCCGGATAGCGGCAGGCCATCGCCACGAGTGCGATCGGCTCGTCGAGGTCTACGCGCGCGGAGACCTCGACGTCGCGGCTGGTACCCGTGAACTCGTCGGCCAGATATCGTGCCAGCGCCTGGGGCGTCGGGTAGTCGAACACCAGCGTCACGGGCAACACCAGACCCGTCACGGCCCGCAGCGCGTTGCGGAACTCGATCGCAGAGATCGAATCGAACCCGAGTTCGCTGAAAGCCTTGTCCGCCGCCACCGCGTTCGCGTCACGATGACCGAGAATCGTGGCGACCTGGCCACGGACGATCTCCACGAGCACATCGGCGCGTTCGCTGTCAGGAGTGCGTGCGAGACGGGCGCGCAGCGCCGTGAACGCGCCGGAGGCCGCGGTGCGGCGAGGCGGGACCAGCACGGAAAACAGTGCGGGCGCCGCCGTCCCCGCGCTACGCACGGCATCCACGTCGATCCGGGCGAGGACGGGAGCCGCCACATCGATCGCCGTGGCGACGTCGAACAGTGCCCGGCCCTGTTCCTCCGACAGCGGCAGCAGGCCGGAACGAGACATGCGGTGGCGGTCTGTGTCACCGAGCTCCGCGGCCATCCCACCGTCGGTGTTCCAGAGACCCCACACCAGAGACCGGCCTCGACGCCCGGAAGCCCGGCGGTGGGCTGCCAGCGCGTCGAGGCACGCGTTTGCCGCGGCGTAATTACCTTGACCGGGGCTGCCGAACGCGCCGGCGACCGAGCTGAACAGCACGAACGCCTTCAAAGGCAGCTCGGTGGTCAGTTCGTGCAGGTGCAGGGCGGCGTCGACCTTGGGTCGCAACACCGCGTCCATCCGGTCCGGGGTCAGCGAAGCGACGGCGCCGTCGTCGAGCACACCGGCCAGGTGGTACACGCCGGCCAGCGGATGCGCCGCGGGTACCCGGGCCAGCACTTCGGCGAGCGCGTCGCGGTCGGCGACATCGCACGCCGCGAATTCGACCTCGGCGCCGAGTCGGCGCAACTCCGCGGCCAACGCGTCCGCGCCGGGTGCGGACTCACCGCGGCGGCTCACCAACAGCAGCCGGCGCGCACGGTATACGTCGACCAGGTGCCGGGCGAACACGCCACCGAGATAACCGCCGGCGCCGGTGATCAGAACCGTGTCGTCCGGACCGAACGAACCGGCCACCGGAGCGGGCGCAGCGGTGGCGACCACCCGGGTCAGTCGCGCCACGTGTACCTGCCCGTCGCGCAGCGCGACCTGCGGTTCGCCGGCGGCGAGGATACCGCCCAGCAGCGACCCGTGCCCGGCGTCCATACCGACGGAATCGGTGTCCATCACCATGATTCGGCCGGGGTGCTCCGCCTGCGCCGAACGAGCCAGACCATTCACCGCGCTGCCGGCCAGGTTCGTAATATCCTCCCCGGCCACCGATACCGCGCCACTCGTACGGACCATCAGCACTGATTCGCCGAACCGTGGCTCGGCGGTCCAGGACTGCAGCACCCGCAGCACATCATGAATCGCGCCACGAACGGCGGCGGGATCGTTGCCCGCCGGGCAGTCCCACACCACCGCCGGGGGCACCGCGGCACCGAGATCCGCCCACGACACCGAGTCGAGGTCGTGCCCGGACACCGCGATCGGTGTCCAGGCGATATCGAAGACAGCGGTGCGAGCCAGGGATGTGCCGGTGGTGAGCTGTGCGGGATCGACCGGCCGGGAAGTGAGCTGCCGCACCGTCGCCACCGCGGCACCGGTCGCATCCGCCACATCCAGGGCGACACCGTCCGCACCCACGTGCGTCAGCCGCACACGCAGCGCATCGGCACCCGACGCGTGCACCGTCACTCCGGACCACTCGAACGGCAGCGCCGGCGTAGTGCCCGGCGCCGACGTGTCGCCGGCGAAATACAACGCGTGCAACGCCGCATCCAGCAGGGCCGGATGCAGGCCGAATCGCTGCGCCTCGGTGCGGGCCTGCTCGGCCGACTCGAGCTCGGCGTACACCCCGTCGGGTGCACGCCATACCGACTTCAGTGCCCGGAACACCGGGCCGTAGTGGTAACCCTGCGCTTCGAGAGCGTCGTAAACCCCCCCGATATCGATCGCCGTGGCACCGGCGGGCGGCCACTGGGTGAGATCCGCCGGCGACTCGGGGGCCGTCGGCACGAGCACACCTTCGGCGTTCAACGTCCACGACGGCACCGAGTCGATACCGTCGTCGGGGCGGGAGAAGATCCGCACCCCCCGCCGGCCCGCACTGTCCTCCCCGCCGACGACGACACGTATCGCCACGCCCGCCGGCTCCGGCAGCACCAGCGGAGCCCGCAGCACCAGCTCCTCGAGCGTCGAGCAACCCACCCGGTCCCCGGCGTGCAGGGCGAGCTCGACGAACCCGGTCCCCGGGAACAGCACGGTATCCATGACCCGGTGATCGGCCAGCCAGGGCTGAGTCTGCAGCGACAACCTGCCGCTGACGGCGACCACCTCGGAATCCGGTTGCGACACCACCGCCGAGACCAAGGGATGGCCGGTAGCGGTCAAACCCATCGCCCGGGCGTCGCTGCTGCCGGACGACACTTCGGGCAGCCAATAGCGGCGGCGCTGGAACGCGTAGGTGGGCAGGTCGATTCGCCGCGCCCCGATTCCGGTGAAGAATCCGGCCCAGTCCACCTCGGCACCGGCCACGAACAATCCGGCGACCCCACGCGAGACCGTGGCCGGATCGGCATGGTCTCGGCGCGCCAATGCCACCACCGGTGGTGTAGCGGCCGCATCTTTCCCATCGTCGAGTGTCCGGACGATCATCGGATGCAGGACCGCATCGGGCCCGACCTCGGCGAACCTGTTCGCGCCCATACCCGCCATCGCGACTACCGCATCAGCGAACCGCACCGTGTCCCGTACTTGACCCACCCAGTACGACGGAACCGACATCTCGTCGGTGACACGGGCACCGGTGACCGTCGACACCAACGGAATATTCGGTGCGGCGAAGGTCAAACCTTCGATCAACGTGGCGAATTCGGCCAGCATCGGCTCCATCAGTGCCGAATGGAACGCATGCGAAACACGTAAACGATGTGTCCGCCAGCCATTCTCGGCACACCGATCTGCCGCAGCCACGACACCCTTCTCGGTGCCGGAGATCACCACCGATGACGGGCTGTTGACCGCCGCGATCGACACATCAACGCCCAGCACCGTCAACACCTCGGCCGCCGAGGCGCCGACCGCGACCATCGCCCCACCCGCGGGCAACGCCTGCATCAACCGGCTACGCGCGGCCACCAGCACACACGCATCCACCAGCGACAACACACCCGCGATATGCGCGGCAGCGACCTCACCGATCGAATGACCCGCCACCACATCCGCACGCACGCCCCACGATTCGAGCAGCCGGAACAACGCCACCTCGAACGCGAACAACCCCGCCTGCGCGAACACCGTCCGATCCACCAGACCACCGTCGGCCAACGCGACCGACAGCGACACCTCCTGCTCCAGCAGCGGATCCAACGCGGCAACGATCCCGTCGAAAGCCTCGGCGAACACCGGATATGCAGCGCGAAGCTCGTCGGCCATACCGGCCCACTGCGCACCCTGACCCGAGAACACCACACCCGTCGAACCCGGCACCACCCGACCCGACACCACACCTGGTGCCTGCTCGCCGGCAGCCACCGCCCGCACACCCGCCAGCAGACCATCACGATCAGACGACAGCACCACGGCCCGATGATCGAACAACACCCTCGACGTCACCAGCGAGAAACCGACATCGACCGGATCGAGATCGAGATCGTCGATATGCGAGCCGAGACGACTGGCCTGGCCGGTGAGCGCGTCGGCACTGCGCGCCGAGATCAGCCACGGCACAACAGCCGGGGCCCGCTCGACTGCCGGTGCGGGCGCCGGGTCCGCTGCCGGGGCCTGCTCGACGATCAGATGCGCGTTGGTGCCGCTGAGGCCGAACGACGACACACCCGCCCGCCGCGGACGATCCGACACCGGCCACTCCACCGGCTCGGTCAACAGGCGAATATGGCCCTCGGACCAATCGACCTTCGTAGACGGCTGATCCACATGCAACGTTCGGGGCAGCACCCCACGTTGCATGGCCATCACCATCTTGATCACACCACCGACGCCGGCGGCAGCTTGAGCATGACCGATATTGGACTTCAACGACCCCAACCACAGCGGCCGATCAGGATCACGATCCTGTCCGTAGGTCGCCAACAGAGCCTGCGCCTCGATCGGATCACCCAACGTCGTACCCGTGCCGTGCGCCTCGACCGTATCCACCTCGACCGGAGACACACCGGCATTCGCCAACGCCTGACGGATGACGCGGCGCTGCGAGGGCCCGTTCGGCGCCGTCAAACCATTCGACGCACCATCCTGGTTCACCGCCGAACCCGCCACCACCGCAAGCACGTCGTGACCGTTACGCCGGGCATCGGACAATCGCTCCAACACCAGCACACCAGCGCCCTCGGACCACCCCACCCCATCGGCCGAATCAGCGAACGACTTACACCGACCATCCGGGGCCAACCCCCGCTGTCGGCTGAACTCGAGGAACATGTCCGGCGTGGCCATCACGGCCACACCACCGGCCAGCGCCAGATCACACTCCCCCGACCGCAACGACTGGGCAGCCAGATGCATGGCGACCAGCGACGACGAACACGCCGTATCCACCGACACCGCCGGGCCCTCCAGGCCCAGCGTGTAGGCGATGCGGCCGGAGACCAGACTGCCGCCGGTGCTGCTCCCGGTACCGGTTCCCTGCGCGTAGTCGTGGTACATCACACCGGTGAACACCCCGGTCGAACTGCCCCGCAACACCCCGGGGTCGACACCGGCGCGTTCCAGCGCCTCCCAGGACACCTCCAGCAGCAACCGCTGCTGCGGGTCCATCATGGTGGCCTCGTTCGGGCTGATCCCGAAGAAGTCCGCATCGAACTCGGCTGCGGCATAGAGGAATCCACCCTCACGGGTGTAGGTACGCCCGGCCTTTCCCGGCTCCGGATCGTAGAGGGTCTCGATATCCCAGCCACGATCGGCCGGCAGCTCACCGGTGGCATCGATACCCGCGGCGATCAGCGTCCACAGATCCTCCGGCGAGGCGACACCACCCGGATAGCGGCAGCTCATCGCCACCACCGCGATCGGGTCGCCGTCGGCAGCCCGGTGCGTGGTGACCGCGATATCGCGATTCGATCCCGTGAGCTGGGAGTCGAGGAACTCGGCGACTGTCCGGGGACTGGGCTGATCGAAGACGAGCGTGGCCGGCAACCGCAACCCGGTCGCGGCATTGAGCCTGTTGCGGAATTCGACGGCACTCAGCGAGTCGAATCCGAGTTGCTGGAACTCCGCCTGCGTTTCGACAGCATCCATGGACGCGTGCCCGAGAACGCCGGCCGCTACCGACCGGACGAGGTCGAGCAGCGCGCCGCGGCGGTCGGCATCGGAGAGACCCGCCACGCTGTGCGCGAAGGCGTTGGCGACCGGGGTTCCGGTGTCTCGCCGCACCGATATCGGCGCGATCGCGCGAAGCAGGGCCGGAACTTGCTCGCCACGGGTACGAAGCACCGCGGGGTCGACTCGCAGCGCCACCAACTGTGCGGTGCCCGTGGTTACCGCCGCGTCGAACAGCGCCAGTCCGTCGGACTCGGACAGCGGCGGGAAACCGAGCCGGCGCATCCGCTCGAAATCGGCCTCGGACAATTCGGTTCCGAGCCCGCTCGACCGCGCCCACAACCCATAATCCACCGAGGTCGCGGGTAATCCCAGACCGCGCCGATGCGCTGCCAGCGCATCCAGGAAGACGTTCGCCGCCGCGTAGTTCGCCTGACCGGCCGGCAACACCAGCCCACCCGCCGACGACACCAGTACGAACATCGACAACGAGTGATCGCGAGTGAGTTCGTGCAGATGCCATGCCGCATCGACCTTGGGCCGGAACACCCGATCGATGCGCTCCGCCGTAATCGACTCCAGCATCCCGTTATCCGCTGTTCCCGCCGCGTGCACCACACCTACCAGCGGATGCTCGGCTCCAACGGTGTCCAGCAGTGCCGCCAGAGCGGACCGATCGGACACATCGCAGGCGGCGATGGTGACCTCGGCACCGAGGTCGAGCAGGTCCGCACGCAATTCGGCGGCACCCGGAGCATCCGTGCCACGCCGGGACACCAGAACCAGGTGGCGCACACCGTGCGCGGTCACCAGATGCCGGGCGATCACCGCACCGAGGCCACCGGTGCCACCGGTCACCAGCACGGTGCCCTCCTCCGGCAGCCCGGTCGTCGCACCGGGCGCGTGCCGGTTCAGCCGGGGCACGAGCAGCTCGGTCCCGCGTAGTGCGGCTTCCGGTTCTGTCGCGGCTGCCGCCACCGCGCGTGCGATGGCGATCGGGTCACGTGTCCCGTCCGCGTCGGGGGCGTCCGCGTCGAGAAGCTGGAATCGATCCGGGTGCTCGGCCTGCGCGGCACGCAGCAACCCCCATACCGGTGCCTGACCGAGATCCACCTGTTCCGAATCGGCAACGGCCACTGCTCGTCCGGTGACGACGACCAAACGGGAGGCCGCGAAGCGACTATCGGCGAGCCATCGCTGCACAGTGCCGAGAACAGCGGCGGCCACCCGGCGTGCGACCTCGGGTGGCGCCCCCTCGGGCGACGGGCACGCGAACAGCACGAGATCGGGAACAACGGAACCCGGGGTGGTATCGAGATCGGCGATCAACGCCGCGAGATCCCGGAAATCCCGCGCGGTACCGGAGTGATGACTCCAGCCGAGTGCCGCCACCCGGCCCGGCTCGATCATCGCGGACGACGAGGGTGCCACCGCGACCCAGTCCACGCCGAACAGGGCCTCCGATGCCCGGGCTGTGCTCAGTCCGGCAGCCGATACCGGCCGGGCGACCAATGCCCCCACCGACAGCACCGCGTTGCCGCGCTCATCCGCTATCCGCACAGCGAGCCGGTCACCCTGGAACACGATCCGGACTCGGACCGCCGCAGCGCCGGCCGAATGCACCACCACCCGATTCCACGTGAACGGCAGCGCCGGGACCTCGTCGCCACTACCGCGAAGACTGTGGACCATCCCGGCATGCAACGCCGAATCGAACAGCGCGGGGTGAATGCCGAAACCCTCGGCATCCCGCGGGTCCCGCAGTGCGACCTCGGCGAAGATCTCCTCGCCACGCTGCCAAGCCGCCCGCAAACCCTGGAAGGACGGACCGTATCCGTAGCCGATATCGAGCAGTTCGCCGTACACACCGTCGATGTCCAGCCGCTGCGCGCCGGCCGGAGGCCAGGCGGCGAGGTCGAAATCGGCCACCGCCTCGCCCGGCGCGAGCACGCCTTCGGCATGCAGCAGCCACGGCCCTTCGCTCGCCTGCCGGGAATGGACGCTCAGCTGTCGCCGATCCGCCTCGTCGGCGGCGGACACCACCACCTGCACCGCGACACTGCCCTGCGCGGGCAGCGTCAACGGTGCCCGCAGGACGAGTTCGTCCACCACGGCACAGCCCAGCACACCACCGACGTAACTCGCCAGTTCGACGAACCCGGTGCCGGGCAGCAGCACCGTACCGAGCACGCTGTGATCGGCCAGCCAATCCACCGAATCCACCGACCACCGGCCGGTGAAGGTGACCCCACCCGAATCCGGATGCGGCACCACAGCACCCAGCAGCGGATGATCCAGCACGTCCAGCCCGACAGCGCCGACCCCACCCAGCTCGGCGCCCAACCACGACTGGGCCGCCAGGTGTTGTCCCGCGTCGAGCCAGAAACGCTCGTGCTGGAAGGCGTAGGTGGGCAGATCGATGCGCTCGGCTCCGCTGCCGGCGTAGTAACGTTCCCAGTCCACCTCGGCGCCGGAGACGAACACCTTCGCCAGTCCCTCCAGCACGGCGGACGGATCGGCATGGTCTCGACGCGCCAACGCCACCGCCGCGGCAGCGCCGCTGTCGACTGTCGCGGCGATCATCGGAGTCAGCACCGCGTCGGGCCCGATCTCGGCGAACCGGGCCACCCCCATTTCGGACATCACCGCCACCGCGTCAGCGAACCGCACCGTGTCCCGGACCTGGTCCACCCAGTACGACGGATCGGTCATCTCATCGCCGACCCGCATACCGGTGACCGTGGACACCAACGCGATCTTCGGCCGAGCGAATGTCATACCTTGGATCGCCGCGGCGAATTCGGCCAGCATCGGCTCCATCGATGCCGAATGGAAAGCATGCGACACCCGCAAACGATGTGTGCGCCACCCCTGTTCGGTACACGCCTCGACAACAGCCGCGACCGCATCCGCCGCACCGGAGAGCACCACCGAAGACGGACCGTTCACCGCCGCGAGGGACACCCCATCGGCCAGGAACGGCGATACCTCGGCCTCGGAGGCGCCGACCGCGACCATCACCCCACCCGTGGGCAACGCCTGCATCAACCGGCCGCGCGCGGCCACCAGCACACACGCATCCGGCAACGACAACACACCGGCAATATGCGCGGCAGCCACCTCACCGATCGAATGACCGGCCACGACATCCGCACGAAAATCCCACGATTCGAGGAGCCGGAACAACGCCACCTCGAACGCGAACAACCCCGCCTGCGCGAACACCGTCCGGTCGACGAGGTCACCGTCGGACAATGCGACGCTCAGCGACACCTCTTGCCCCAGCAACGGATCCAACTCGGTGACGATCGCGTCGAATGCCTCGGCGAACACCGGGAACGCGGCGCGAAGCGCGTCTGCCATCCCCGGCCACTGCGCACCCTGACCCGAGAACACCACACCCGTCGAACCCGGCATTACCCGACCGGCCACCAGCCCCGGCGCCCGCACACCCGCGGCCAGTGCCCGCACACCCGCCAGCAGAGCGTCGCGACCCTCGCCGACGACCACCGCGCGGTGCTCGAACACAGCACGCGTCGACGCGAGCGAGTAGCCGATATCGATCGGACCGTGTTCGTCCACGTGCGAAAGCAAACGAGCAGCCTGACCCGCGAGCGCCTCGCTACTGCGTCCCGAAATCATCCACGGCAGCGATCCGCCGCCGGGAGCCGTCGTCGGAATCGGTGCCGGTACGTGTTCGGCGACCGGCGCCTGTTCGAGGATCACGTGTGCGTTGGTGCCGCTGATACCGAACGACGACACACCGACACGCCGCGGACGATCCGACACCGGCCAATCCACCTGCTCGGTCAGCAGCCGGATATGACCTTCGGACCAATCGACCTTCGTAGACGGCTGATCCACATGCAACGTGCGAGGCAGTACCCCGTGCCGCAGCGCCATCACCATCTTGATCACACCACCGACGCCGGCGGCCGCCTGGGCATGACCGAGATTGGACTTCAACGAACCCAACCACAGGGGACGATCCGCGGCACGATCCTGCCCGTAGGTCGCCAGCAGGGCCTGGGCCTCGATCGGATCACCCAGCGTCGTACCGGTGCCGTGGGCTTCCACCACATCCACCTCGAGCGGGGACACACCGGCATTCGCCAACGCCTGACGAATGACCCGCCGCTGCGCGGGTCCGTTCGGCGCCGTCAAACCGTTCGACGCACCATCCTGGTTGACCGCCGAACCGGAGATCACCGCCAGGATGCGATGACCATTGCGCTGGGCGTCGGACAATCGCTCCAATACCAGCACACCGGCACCTTCGGACCAGCCGACGCCGTCGGCGCTGTCGGCGAAGGATTTACACCGGCCGTCCGGAGCGGCCCCGCGCTGCCGGCTGAACTCCACGAAGGTCTCCGGCGTGGCCATCACCGTGACACCACCGGCCACTGCCAGATCGCATTCGCCCGATCGCAGCGACGCCGCCGCCGAGTGCATGGCCACCAACGACGACGAGCATGCCGTGTCGACGGTGACCGATGGCCCCTCCAGACCGAACGTATACGACACTCGCCCGGAGGCGATCGATCCCGCGTTCGCATTGGCCGGATAGTCGTGGTACATCATGCCGACCCACACACCGGTCCGGCTTCCCTTCAGCGAGGCGGGATCGACGCCGGCCCGCTCGAACGCCTCCCACGAAGTCTCCAGCAGCAGGAACTGCTGAGGATCCATCAGGGCGGCTTCATTCGGACTGATATTGAAGAACGCCGGATCGAATTCCCCGGCGGCGTGCAGGAAACCACCCTCGCGCGTATAGGTGCTGTTGGGTGCCTCGCCGGTCGGATCGTAGACGCGCTCGGTATTCCAGCCACGATTATCGGGGAATTCCGAGGTCGCGTCGGTCCCCTCCGAAACCAGCCGCCACAAATCCTCGGGCGAGCCGACCCCACCCGGATACCGGCACGCCATCCCGACGATCGCGATGGGCTCGCGGAGAGCCGCGTCGAGGGCGCGGTTGCGGGTGCGCAACCGCTCGGTCTCCTTGAGCGAGACGCGCAGGGCCTGAGCGAGCTTCTGGGTGCTGTCGTCGGGCTTGGTCATCGCTCTTTCAGTCCTCTGAGTTGTGGTAGGCCAGGTCGATCAAGTCGTCGATATCCAGCTCGTCGATCGATTCGTCGGTGATGCCCTGATCGGCGTCGGCGCGGCCGTTCGCCAGCGTCATGAGGGCATCGAGCAGGCCCGCGTCGCGCAAGCGGGTGAGGGGGATCGTCTGCAGGGCTCGGCGAATCTCGTCCTCGGACGGATCTCCCGAGCGGTCGGGGTTGTGGTCGGTGAATTCGCCGGCCAGGTATCCGGCCAGGGCTTGCGGGCTCGGGTAGTCGAACACCAGCGTTACCGGCAACCGCAGACCCGTGATGGTTGTGAGGTTGTTGCGGAACTCGATCGCGGAGATCGAGTCGAAACCCAGCTCGCTGAAGGCCCGGCCGGCCGCGACCGCGTGCTGATGCCCCAGCACCGCCGCGACCTGGCCGCGGACGACGTCGACGAGAACTGCCAGGCGTTCGTCATCGGGTGTTTCCGCCAGCCGGGCACGCAATGCCGTGGCCGAACTCGACGCCGCGCCGCGACGTACCGGGGACAGGCCGGACAGCAGTGCGGCGGCGAACCCCGTGGTGCGCAGAGCGTCCCGATCCAGTCGCGCGAGAACCGGAGCCGCTGTATCGATCTCGGCGGCGGCATCGAACAACGCCAGGCCCTGCTCCTGCGACAACGGCAACATACCCGAGCGTGCCATGCGGCTCCGGTCGACATCGCTGAGCTCGGCGCCCATACCGCCCTCCGTGCTCCACAGCCCCCAGGCGAGGGACTGCGCGCAGCGCCCGGAAGCCCGGCGATGTGACGCCAGCGCGTCCAAGCAGGCGTTGGCCGCGGCGTAGTTCCCCTGACCGGGGTTGCCGAACGCACCGGCTGCCGAGCTGAACAGAACGAACGCCTTCAAGGGCAGGTCGGCTGTCAGTTCGTGCAGGTGCAGGGCCGCATCGACCTTCGGCCGCATTACCACGTCCATCCGGTCCGCGGTCAGCGAAGTGATGGCGCCGTCGTCGAGCGCGCCGGCCGTGTGGAACACACCGGCGACGGGGTGTGCTGCCGGAACAGCGGCCAGTACCGCGGCCAGCGCGGCGCGGTCGGAGACATCGCAGGCGATATGGTCCGCATCGGCTCCGAGACGCTGCAACTCGGCCCGCAACTCGGCGGCACCCGGCGCGGCTTCACCGCGCCGGCTCAGCAACAGCAGGTGCCGGACGCCGCGTGCGGTGACGAGGTGCCGGGCGAGAAGCCCGCCGAGGTAACCGCTCGCACCGGTGATCAGGACGGTGTCGTCCGGACCGAAGACGGCGCCCGACGGGGAAGTGATCGCCGAGGTGGGGCTCACCCGGACCAGTCGCGCACTGTGCGCCCGACCGCCCCGCACGGCCGCCTGCGGTTCTCCCGAAGCGAGAATTCCGCCGAGCAACCCGTCGGAGTCGGCACCGGTGTCCGGGGAATCGGTGTCGATCAACACGATGCGGTCGGCACTCTCCGCCTGCGCGGAACGAACCAGACCACCGACCGCGGCACCGGCCAAATTCGTAATATCCTCCCCCGCGACCGATACCGCACCACGGGTCCGGATCACCAGCACCGACTCACCGGACCGCTGATCAGCGGCCCAGGACCGGAGCACCTCCAGCATGTCGTGAGTCACCGCACGGATTGTGGCGGGATCATTACCCGTCGCGCACTCCACCACAACCGCCGCCGGAACCTCGGCACCGGGATCCACCTGCGCCGCCGCCGCGCGCTCGTGGTCCGGCACCGCCAGCGGTGTCCACTCGACCTGGAACATCGCCTTGTCCACGGCGGATACGCCCGCCGTCAGCTGTGCGGGATCGATCGCCCGGGAAGTCAGCTGCCGCACGGTCGCCACCGGGGCACCGGTCGGATCCGCCAGGTCCAGCGCCACCGTATTCTCGCCGACGCGAGCCAGCCGGACCCGCAAGGCGCCGGCCCCGGCCGCGTGGATCGTGACCCCCGACCATTCGAACGGCAACGCGATTCCGGTCCCGTCCGCGGCCGGGTACCACCCGGCCGGGCGCAGCGCATGCACAGCGGCGTCGAGCAGCGCCGGGTGCAACCCGAAGCCCCCGGCCTCCCGCGGATCCGGCAACGCGACCTCGGCGAAGATCTCCGTTCCGCGTTGCCATGCCGCCTGCAGGCCCTGGAAGCACGGACCGTACCCGTACCCCGCGTCGAGCAGCTCGTCGTACACACCGTCGATATCCACCGGCCGCGCCCCGGCCGGCGGCCACGCGACGAGGGCGGCGGCGGCGGGCAGTGCCTCCGGGGCGAGCACGCCCTCGGCGTTGAGAACCCACGCGGAATCGGCGGCATCGCCGGGACAGGAGAAGATCCGCACCGCGCGGCGACCGGTCTCGTCCTCGCCGTCGACCGCCACGCGCACCGCGACCCCGCCGGCTTCCGGCAATATCAGTGGCGACCGCAGGACCAGGTCGTCCAGGGTCGGACAGTCCACTTGCCGGCCGGCGTGCAGAGCCAGTTCGACCACACCGGTGCCGGGGAACAGCACGGTGTCCAGCACCCGGTGATCGGCCATCCAGGGATGTGTCCGCACCGACAGGCGACCGGTCAGGATCGCGGCCCCGGTGTCCGGGTGTGACACCACCGCCGAGAGCAGCGGGTGTCCGGTAGCGACCAAGCCCATCGACCGGGCATCACCACTGCCGGCGGATCCTTCGAGCATCCAGTAGGGACGATGCTGGAACGCGTAGGTGGGCAGATCGATGCGCTGTGCACCCGTATCGCGGTACAGCGCGGTCAGGTCGAGGCCCGCGCCGGATACGAACAACTCGGCCGCACCGGCCAGTACCGTCGCGGGATCGGCGTGCTCTCGACGTGCCAGGGCGATCACGGCCGAAGGCGCGTCTGCCCGCTCGTCGTCGACGATCCGATGGATCATCGGGGTCAGCACGGCATCGGGCCCGACCTCGGCGAACCTCGACACCCCCAGCGCCGCCATCGTGGTCACCGCATCGGCGAACCGCACCGTGTCCCGGACCTGATTCACCCAGTACGACGGAACCGACATCTCGTCGGCGACTCGCGCTCCGGTCACCGTCGACACCAAGGAAAGGTTCGGCCGAGCAAACGTCAGCCCCTCGACCACCGCGGCGAACTCGACCAGCATCGGCTCCATCAATGCCGAATGGAACGCATGTGAAACACGTAAACGATGTGTCCGCCAACCGGTCTCGGTACACCGATCGGCCACAGCGACGACATCCTTCTCGGTGCCGGAGATCACCACCGACGCCGGGCCGTTCACCGCGGCGATCGACACTCCATCGCCCAGCAACCCCACCAGCTCGGCTTCCGAGGCACCGACCGCGATCATCGCCCCACCGGTCGGCAACGCCTGCATCAACCGGCCGCGCGCCGCCACCAGCACACACGCATCCGCCAGCGACAACACACCGGCCACATGCGCAGCGGCCACCTCACCGATCGAATGGCCCGCCACCACATCGGGCCGCACCCCCCACGATTCGAGCAGCCGGAACAACGCCACCTCGAACGCGAACAACCCTGCCTGCGCGAACACCGTCCGATCCACCAGATCATCACTCGCCAGCGCCGCTTCGAGCGACCCCAGCTGCCCCAGGGCGGGTCCCAGCTCGGCAATGATCGCGTCGAAGTGTTCGGCGAATACCGGGTAGCCGGTGTGCAACTCGGCGGCCATCCCGGCCCACTGCGCACCCTGACCCGAGAACACCATGCCCGTCGAACCCGATATCGCACGACCGGACACCACACCCGGCGCCTGCTCGCCGGCAGCCACCGCCCGCACACCCGCCAGCAGACCATCACGGTCGTCCGCGACGATCACCGCGCGATGCTCGAAGACACTGCGCGACAGCAGCGAGAAGCTGATATCGATCGCGCTCTGGTCGTCCACATGCGTCGCCAGGCGAGCGGCCGCAGCGGCAAGCGCCTCGCCGCTGCGTGCCGACAGCACCCACGGCAGGACAGCCGGCACCGCATCCACGGTCGAGTTCGGTGGCGTCACCGGCACCGGAGCCTGTTCGATAACCACGTGTGCGTTGGTGCCGCTGATACCGAACGACGACACACCCGCACGCCGCGGACGACCCACCTCGGGCCACTCGACGGCCTCGGTCAGTAGCCGCACCTGCCCCTCGGACCACGCTACTTTTGTGCTGGGCTCCTCCGCATGGAGCGTCGGCGGCAGTACCCCGTGCCGCATGGCCATCACCATCTTGATCACACCACCCACGCCCGCGGCCGCCTGGGCATGTCCGATGTTGGACTTCAACGATCCCAGCCACAGCGGACGATCCGCGGCGCGGTCCCGGCCGTAGGTCGCCAGCAGAGCCTGGGCTTCGATCGGATCGCCGAGAGTGGTGCCCGTTCCGTGTGCTTCGACGACATCGACCTCGCCGGGGGCCACTCCCGCGTTCGCCAGAGCCTGGCGGATCACCCGGCGCTGCGACGGACCGTTCGGCGCACTGAAACCATTGGACGCACCATCCTGATTCACCGCCGAACCCGCGAGCACCGCGAGCACCGCATGACCATTGCGCCGCGCATCGGACAACCGCTCCAGCACCAGCACACCGGCCCCCTCGGACCAGCCCACACCATCGGCGTTGTCGGAGAACGACTTACACCGGCCGTCCGGCGACAGACCTCGCTGCCGGCCGAACTCGAGGAACATATCCGGGGTGGCCATCACGGCCACGCCACCGGCCAGCGCCAGATCGCACTCCCCCGACCGCAGCGACTGCGCGGCCAGATGCATGGCGACCAGCGAGGACGAGCATGCCGTATCGACGGTGACCGACGGGCCCTCCATACCGAACACATACGACACCCGCCCCGAGACCAGGCTGCCCGCGGAGCTGCTTCCGGTGCCCGTTCCCCGCGCGTAGTCGTGGTACATCACGCCGGTGAACACACCGGTCGGACTACCCCGCAGTTCGGCGGGATCGAGCCCGGCGCGTTCCAGCGCCTCCCACGACACCTCCAGCAGCAACCGCTGCTGCGGATCCATCATCGTGGCCTCATTCGGGCTGATACCGAAGAAATCGGCGTCGAAGTCGGCTGCCGAATACAGAAATCCACCGTGGCGGGTGTAGGTCTTCCCTGCCTTGCCGGGCTCCGGGTCGTAGATACCGTCGATATCCCAGCCTCGATCCGTTGGCATATCGCCGGTGGTGTCGGTACCAGAGGCGACCAGGTTCCACAGGTCTTCGGGCGAGGTGACGCCACCGGGGTAGCGGCAGCTCATCGCGACGACCGCGATCTGATCGTCACCGGCGCGGACTCGGCCGACAGCGCGCTCGCCGATCTCGCCGGTGCCGGTGAGGTGCGCATCGAGGAACTCGGCGACGGTCTGCGCATCGGGGTAGTCGAAGACGAGGGTGGCTGGTAAGACCAGCCCGGTCGCGGTATTGAGCCGGTTGCGGAATTCGACCGCGCTCAGCGAGTCGAAACCGAGTTCCTGGAAAGCTTGCCGGGGTTCCACCACGGCGGCCGAGGTATGGCCGAGGATCTCGGCGGCGACCGAGCGGACCAGGTCGAGCAGGGCGCTGTGGCGATCGGCCTCCGACAGAGCAGCGAGGCTCTGCGCAAATGCCCGGCCCGCGGCGGTTCCGTTCCGGCGAGCCGGGGCGGGCACGATCGCCCGTAGCAAGGCGGGAATGCGCTCGCCCCGAGTCCGCAGTGCGGCCGGATCGACACGCAACGCCACCAGTTGCGCGGTGTCGGTGGCTATCGCCGCGTCGAACAGTGCCAGGCCCTCGGGCTCCGACAGTGGGGGGAAACCCTGCCGGCGCATCCGATCGAAATCCGCATCGGAGAGGTCGGTCCCCAACCCGGTCGACC
Source organism: Nocardia sp. NPDC024068 (assembly GCF_040638875.1). Classification (NCBI taxonomy): domain Bacteria; kingdom Bacillati; phylum Actinomycetota; class Actinomycetes; order Mycobacteriales; family Nocardiaceae; genus Nocardia; species Nocardia sp. NPDC024068. The sequence continues at coordinate 302,644 of NZ_JBEZYU010000001.1, forward strand.
GTGCCCACAGACCGTAGTCGACCGAGGTCGCCGGCAGCCCCTGGCGGTGACGATAGGCGGCGAGCGAATCCAGGAACACGTTCGCCGCGGCGTAATTCGCCTGACCGGCGGCCAGCACCAGCCCGCCCGCCGAAGACACCAGCACGAACAACGACAGCGACAGATCCCGCGTGAGTTCGTGCAGATGCCATGCCGCGTCGACCTTGGGCCCGAAGACCCGGTCGATCCGGTCCGCGGTGAGCGACTCGATCACACCGTTGTCCGCGATTCCGGCCGCATGCACCACACCCACCAGCGGATGCTCGGCCGGTACGGCAGCCAGCAGGGCCGCCGTCGCGTCCCGATCCGACACATCACACGCGGCGACGGTGACCTGCGCACCGAGCGCCGTCAGCTCCGTGCGAAGTTCGGCTGCCCCGGGGGCGTCCGGTCCGCGCCGGGACGTCAGAACCAGGTGGCGCACACCGTGTTCGGACACCAGATGCCGGGCGATCACCGCCCCCAGACCACCGGTGCCACCGGTGACCAGTACCGTACCCGGCTCCGGAAGCCGCACAGCCGTTCCGGGTGTGTGACGAGTCAATCGCGGTACGACAGTTCCGGTGCCACGCAGCGCGGCCTCCGGCTCCGCCGCTATGCCCTCGGCTACGGTCGCGATGTCGATCGCATCCCGGTCGCCGGAATTGTCCCGATCGAGCAGCTGGAACCGGCCCGGGTGTTCGGCCTCCGCGGCACGCACCAGACCCCACACCGGGGCCTGAGCGAGATTCACCGCGTCCGAATCATCCACTGCCACCGCGTATTCGGTCAGCATGACCAATCGAGATCGGGCGAAGCGCCCGTCGGCCAGCCACTGGCGCACGGTGTCGAGAACATCGACGGCTGTCCGCCGCGCCGCCTCCGGCGGCGCACCGTCGTAGTGCGGGCATTCGAATAGGACGACGTCGGGTACAACCGACTCCGGGCTAGCATCGAGATCGGCGCTCAGCGCCGCGAGGTCGTCGTAGCCGCGCACACCGTCGGTATTTCGATCATCACGGCTGCGCCCCGTGCCGAGTACCGCCACCCTGCCCGGCCCGGCGTTCGCTGCCGACGGCGTGGCGGCGACCCAGTTCACCCCGAACAGCGCGTCCGGAACCCGGTCCGCGTTCAGGCCCTCGGCTGATACTGGCCGGGAGACCAACCCGCCCACCGACAACACCGGGCGGCCCTGCTGGTCGGCTATCCGGATGCCGAGCTTGTCGGAATGACGCTCGATGCGCACCCGCACCGCGGCGGCACCTGTCGAGTGCAACACCACTCGATTCCAGGTGAACGGCAGCGCCGGCGAGCCTTCGGCACCGCCGCGAAGCCCGTGAATTATCCCGGCATGCAACGCCGCGTCGAACAGCGCGGGATGGATCCCGAAACCGTCGGCATCCTTCGCCTCCGGCAGTGCGACCTCGGCGAACAGCTCCGCACCGCGCTGCCATGCCTCCCGCAACCCTTGAAAGGATGGTCCGTATCCATACCCGATGTCGAGCAGTTCGTCGTATACCCCGTCGATATCCAACGGCCGCGCGTCGTGGGGCGGCCACGCGGTGAGGTCGAAATCAGCAACGGCGTCGCCCGGGGCGAGAACGCCTTCGGCGTGGGTAACCCATGACCCCTCGCTCGTCCGGCGGGAGTGCACACGCAGCCGTCGGCGACCGGTCTCGTCGGAGGCGGTCACCGCGACCTGCACCGCGACACTGCCCTCGGCAGGCAACGTCAAGGGGGCCCGCAGGACGAGCTCGTCCACTGTCTCGCAGCCCAGGAGACGGCCTACGTGGCAGGCCAGTTCGACGAATCCGGTGCCCGGCAGCAGCACTGTACCGAGGACGCTGTGGTCGGCCAGCCATGCGACGGAGTCCACCGACCAGCGGCCCGTGAAGCTCACCCCACCCGAATCCGGGTGCGGCACCAGCGCACCCAGCAGCGGATGATCCACCGTGTCGAGACCGGCGTCGGTGACGCCTCCCGATCCGGCGCCGAGCCACGAGCGCGCCCGCATCTGCCTGGCATCGAGCCAGAAACGCTCGTGCTGGAAGGCGTAGGTGGGCAGGTCGATGCGCCGTGCTCCGGAACCTGCGTAGCAGGCGACCCAGTCCACCTCGGCGCCGGAGACGAACAAGCCGGCGACCGCGTTCACCACAGCCGGGGTATCGGCGTGGTCGCGCCGGGCCACAGGGACCGCGGTCGCGCCGGGGAGCGTCTGGGCGATCATCGGGGTCAGCACCGCGTCGGGACCCACCTCGGCGAATCGGGCCGCACCCGAACTCGACATCGCGGCGACCGCATCGGCGAAGCGCACAGTCGCGCGAACCTGTCCGACCCAGTAGGACGGATCGGTCATCTCGTCGGTGACAGCCGCGCCGGTCACCGTCGACACCAGTGGAATACTCGGACGAGCGAAGGTCAACCCCTCGATCGCCGAAGCGAATTCGGCGAGCATCGGTTCCATCAGCACCGAATGGAAGGCATGCGAAACACGTAGACGATGCGTCCGCCACCCTTGCTCGGCACAGCGATCGGCCACCGCGGCGACCACGTCCTCGGCACCGGAAACCACCAACGATGACGGACCGTTCACCGCCGCGATCGAGACACCACCGTCCACCAGCAGAGCACGCACCTCGGCCTCGGAAGCGCCGACCGCGACCATCACCCCACCCCCGGGCAACGCCTGCATCAACCGGCCACGCGCCGCCACAAGCACACACGCGTCCGGCAACGACAACACACCGGCCACATGCGCGGCAGCCACCTCACCGATCGAATGACCCGCCACGACATCCGCCCGGAAACCCCACGATTCGAGCAGCCGGAACAGCGCCACCTCGAACGCGAACAACCCCGCCTGCGCGAACACCGTCCGGTCGACGAGGTCACCGTCGGACAATGCGACGCTCAGCGACACCTGCTGCCCCAGCAACGGCTCCAACTCGGCAACGATCCCGTCGAACACCTCGGCGAACACCGGATACGCAGCGCGTAGCTCAGCCGCCATCCCCGCCCACTGCGCACCCTGACCCGAGAACACCACACCCGTCGAACCCGGCACCACCCGACCCGACACCACACCCGGCGCCCGCACACTCGCGGCAAGCGCCCGCACACCCGCCAGCAGAGCGTCACGACCCTCGCCCACGACCACCGCACGGTGCTCGAACACCGCACGCGTCGACGCGAGCGAGAAGCCGATATCGATCGGCTCGTGGTCGCGCACATGCGATATCAGTCGAGTCGCCTGGTCGGCGAGAGCGGCACTACTCCGGGCCGAAACCACCCACGGCAACAACGCCGGGACGTTCTCGGTCGGCTCCACCGACACCGTGTCCGGAGCCGGTTGCGTCGTCGCAACGGTCGCGGGCGCCTGTTCGATGATGATGTGGGCGTTGGTGCCGCTGATACCGAACGACGACACACCCGCCCGCCGCGGACGATCCGACTCCGGCCAATCCACCGGCTCGGTCAACAGCCGGATATGACCTTCGGACCAATCGACCTTCGTCGACGGCTGGTCCACATGCAATGTGCGCGGCAGCACACCGTGCCGCATCGCCATCACCATCTTGATCACACCACCGACGCCGGCGGCAGCTTGAGCATGGCCGATATTGGACTTCAACGACCCCAACCACAGCGGCCGATCGGAGTCTCGGTCCTGCCCATAGGTCGCCAGCAAGGCTTGGGCCTCGATCGGATCACCCAAGGTCGTCCCGGTGCCGTGCCCCTCCACCACATCCACCCCGAGCGGGGACACACCCGCATTAGCGAGAGCTCGGCGGATCACCCGCCGCTGCGACGGACCGTTCGGCGCCGTCAAACCATTCGACGCACCATCCTGATTCACCGCCGAACCAGCAACCACCGCAAGCACGTCATGACCATTGCGCCGGGCATCGGACAACCGCTCCAGCACCAGCACACCCGCACCTTCGGACCAGCCGACGCCATCGGCGCTGTCGGCGAACGACCTGCACCGGCCATCCGGCGACAACCCCCGCTGCCGACTGAACTCCACGAACGGCTCCGGCGTAGCCATCACCGCCACACCACCGGCCAGCGCCAGATCACACTCCCCCGACCGCAGGGACTGACCCGCCAAGTGCATTGCGACCAGCGACGACGAACACGCCGTATCCACCGACACGGCCGGGCCCTCGAGGCCGAGTATGTACGAGACCCGCCCGGAGACAATGGATCCCGAATTCGCGTTGACCGGATAGTCGTGGTACATCAGGCCGGTGAACACACCGGTCGAGCTGCCCCGCAGCGCCGCCGGATCCACACCGGTCCGCTCCAGCGCCTCCCACGAGGTCTCCAGCAGCAGGAACTGCTGCGGATCCATCAGCGCGGCCTCATTGGGACTGATACCGAAGAACGCCGGATCGAATTCGCCGGCGGAGTGCAGGAAGCCACCCTCGCGCGTGTAGGTGCTGTTCGGTGTCTCGCCGGTGGGATCGTAGAGACGTCCGGTATCCCAGCCACGATTCACCGGGAACTCCGACGTCGCGTCGATCCCGTCCACGACCAGCTGCCACAGGTCCTCGGGCGAGCCGACCCCACCGGGATACCGGCAGGCCATCCCGACGATCACGATCGGATCGCTGTCGGTGGCGGTGGTGGTCGTGACCGCGACCTCGCGCTGCGCGCCGGTGAGCTCGCCGGCCACATGGGTGGCCAGCGCCTGTGGTGTGGGGTGGTCGAAAACCACCGCGGCAGGCAAGGACAGTCCGGTCGCGGTCTTGAGCCGGTTGCGCAGCTCGACCGCGCTCAGGGAATCGAAGCCCAGGTCCTGGAACGCGCGGTCCGTTTCGATCGTGGAGGCGCGTTTGTCACCGAGTACGGCCGCGACGTGGGTCCGCACGATATCGAGGACCGCCTGCCGCTGCCGGTCGGCGTCGAGTCCTGCCAGCCGTTGCCGCAGCACCGGTACCGTCGCCTGCGTCGCCACCGGGCGCCGGGCCACCGCCGGCACCAGGCCGCGCAGGACCGGCGGCAGGAGCCCGGTCTCGGCCTGAGCGCGCAACGCGGCGGTGTCCACGGCAGTGATCACCGCGTGTGTCATGTCCCGTTCGAACGCCGCACGCCACCCGGCCAGGGCCAGCTCATCCGGCATCGGGACGAATCCGCCGCGACCCATCCGGGCCACATCAGCGGCACCGAGCTGTCCGGCCATACCGCTCGAGCGTGCCCACGGACCCCATGCCAGCGACTGCCCGGCCAGCCCCCGCGCCCGCCGGTGGGCCACCAGCGCGTCGAGGAAGGTGTTCGCGGCCGCGTAGTTGGCCTGTCCGGGCCCGCCCACGGTGCCCGAAACCGACGAGAACACCACGAACGCCGCGAGATCCAGCTCCGCGGTCGCCTCGTGCAGATACCACGCGGCGTCGACTTTCGGCGCCAGCACGGCGCCCACCCGGCGCGGGGTCAACGACGCGAGGGTGCCGTCGTCGAGCACACCCGCGGCATGGATCACGCCGGTCAACGGCCACTGTGCCGGTACCCCGGCCACCGCACCGGCCAGCGCGGCGGCGTCGGTGACATCGCAGGCGACCACGCGAACCTGTGCGCCCAGCTGTTCCAGCTCGGCGCACAGCGCGGCGGCCCCCTCGGCCCGCGGGCCGCTGCGGCTGACCAGCACCAACGACCGCACACCGTGCTCGGCCACCAGGTGCCGCGCCACGACCGCACCCAAACCTCCGGTGCCGCCGGTGATCAGCACCGTCCCCGCGCCGAAACCGGGGCGGTCCACTTCCGCCGCGGGGGCCACGACCGCGGGCCGGGTGAGCCGGGCGGTGTGGGCAACGCCGTCGCGCACGACCACCTGGGGTTCGCCCACGGCCAGGACGGTGGCCGCGAGTCGCTCGTCGATGCCGGTGTCCGTGTCGACCAGCACGATCCGATCCGGATCCTCCGTCTGTGCGCTACGCGCCAAACCCCACACCGCCGCGCCGGCGAGATCGGTGAGATCGGCCGAGCCGGTGCCGGACAGCGCGACCGCGCCGCGGGTGGCGATCAGCAGGGTGCTGGAGGTGAACCGATCCTCGGACCGCCAGGCCTGCAGTACCTCGAGGATTCGCGTGACCTCGGTATGGGTGGCGCTCACCACACCGGTGCCGATGCTGTCGTCCCCTCCGGCCCCGGCCTCGACCACCACCACCGGTGGTACCTGCGCCTCCGGATCCAGCTCGTCCCAACGGCCCACCTCCGTAGGCACCGTGCCGGGCTCGGAGGCGGCGGGCGACCACACGAGTTCCAGGACCGGATCGGCCGCACCGCCCGGTAGGGCCGCGACGAGTTGCTCGAGCGGTATCGGCCGCGGCGTCACCGATCCCGACAGAACCGGTTGCCCGTATTCGTCGGCCACCGAAACCGACACCGACGAGCCGGTCGGCGTGAGCCGCACACGCAGGACGGAACTTTCCGCCCCGTGCAGCGATACCGACTCCCACGAGAACGGCAGCGCCACCTGCCCGGCCGCGACCGTGAAAGGCGACTCCGGTTGTCCCGTATCGGCTTCGAGCGCACCGGCCAGTTGCCCCGCGTGCAGGGCGGCGTCCAGCAGTGCCGGATGGATCCCGAAGCCTTCGGCGCGCGTCCCGGTGTCCGCGTCCGCGGCGATCTCGGCGAACACCTCGTGGCCGCACCGCCACAGCGCCCGCACCCCGCGGAAGGCCGGACCGTACTCGTAACCACGGGCGAACAGGCTCGTGTACGCGGCGGCGACATCGATCGCGGTCGCCGGGTCCGGTGGCCACGCCTCCGGCCGGGATCCGGCCGGGGGCGGGTCCGCCTGCCGCGGCGCGGGGCGGCCCACGACGGTCAGCAGACCGCGTGCATGCAGAACCCATTCGTCGTCGCGGTCGTATTCACCGCGTGAGTAGATGGACACCGGCCGCTGCCCGGACTCGTGTCCGGTCCCGCCGACGACGACCTGGACCTGCACACCACCTGCCGGCGGCAGCATCAGTGGCGCCTGTAGCGTCAGCTCCTCGATCACCGGGCAGCCGGCTTCGGCTCCCGCCCGCAGGGCCAGCTCCGCGAACCCGGTGCCCGGCAACAGCGTCGAACCGGCGATCACGTGGTCGGCGAGCCAGGGCTGCGCCGCGATCGACAGCCGGCCGGTCAGCAGGACCTCCCCCGACGCCGGCGCCGACACCACCGCACCCAGCAGCGGATGCTCCAGCGCACCCAGACCCACGGATTCGACACCGGCCCTACCCGCGGCGGGTTCGAGCCAGTAGCGGCGGCGCTGGAAGGCATAGGTGGGCAGCGGGACGCGCGATACCGTGCGGCCTGCGAACAGCACCGTCCAATCGATATCCATACCGGCCGCATGGGCGTGCGCCAGGCAGGTCACGAACTGCTCGACCTCGGCCCGCCCGCGGCGGGCACCGGCCATCACCGACGACTGCGCTTCGATATCGTCGGGCAGACAGTGCCGGGTCATCGAGGTCAGCGCCGCATCGGGGCCGATTTCGAGGAATCTGCGAACACCCCCCGCAACCAGGGTCTCCACACCGCGGGCGAACCGTACGGTCTCGCGTACCTGCCGGACCCAGTAGTCGGGTTGCCGCACTTCGTCACCGGCGATCCGGCCGGAGAGGTTCGATACCAGTGGAATCTGCGGGCGATGGTAGGTCACCGCCCGCGCGACCTCGGCGAAATCCGCCAGCATCGGATCCATCCGGTGGGAATGGAACGCATGTGAGACCCGCAGCCGCGAGGTCTTCCATCCGTGCTCGGCGCACTTTTCGTCGAGCGCCGCGATTTCTTCCTCGCTACCGGAAACAACCACGGCCGCAGGTGCGTTCACGGCGGCAACGGACAGCCGGCCCGGATGGCCGGCGAGCGCCTGGGAGATATCGTCTTCGCTCGCCGCGATCGCCAGCATGGCGCCCCCGGCGGGCAGTTGCCCCATGAGACGGCCGCGCGCCGCGACCAGCCGGCACGCGTCCGGCAGCGACCACAGACCGGCGAGGTACGCGGCGGTCAGCTCACCGATCGAATGCCCGATCAGAATGTCCGGCGTGACACCGAACGATTCCAGGAGCCGGTACAGCGCGACTTCGTAGGCGAACAGCGCGGGCTGGGTGAACTCCGTCCGATGCAGCGCGCCGGCATCCTCGGGACCGCCGTCGGCCGGCCCACCGGTGAACATCACCCGGCGGAGCGAATCACCCAGCAGCGGGTCCAACTCCGCACAGACCTCGTCCAAGGCCCTGGCGAATACAGGGAACGCCGCATGAAGCTCCCTTCCCATCCCGGGCCGCTGAGCGCCCTGTCCGGTGCACAGGAAGGCCGCCTTGCGCGTCACTGCCCGGCCCGTGCCGACATCGCTCGCCGTTCCCTGCTCCGCGAGAGCCGCCAGACCTGCCAGCATCGTGTCCCGGTCGCGGGCCACCACCGCGGCCCGCCATTCCAATCGGGCGCGGGTGGTCACCAGTGAATAGCCGATATCGCCGACCGTCAGGTCGCTACGTTCGCGCACCCAACGCAGCAGTGCGGCCGCCTGCGCGCGCAGCCCGTCCTCGGTCTTCGCCGACAGCAGGATGGGGGTGATACCGGACGCGACCGCCTGCGCACCGGCGGAGACCTCGTCCGCGGGATCGGCAGCGACCTCCGCCGGCGCGGGCGCCTCCTCCAGGATGACGTGCGCGTTGGTCCCGCTGGCGCCGAAGGAGGACACCCCGGCGCGCCGCACCCGCTCTCCCGCCGCCCACGGCTCGGCCGCCGTCAGCAGCCGCACCGTGTCCGCCGACCAGTCCACCTGCGGAGTCGGTGCATCGATATGCAATGTCGCGGGCAGCATTTCGTTCCGCAACGCCTGCACCATCTTGATCACACCGCCGACACCGGCCGCGGCGGAGGTGTGGCCGATATTCGACTTCAGTGAGCCGATCCGCAGTGGATCGCCCGCCCGACCGCGCCCGTAGGCCGCGATCAACGCCTGCGCCTCGATCGGGTCGCCGAGGGGCGTGCCGGTGCCGTGCGCCTCGACCGCGTCGACGTCGGCGGGCGTCAGACCCGCGTTGGCCAGCGCCTGCGCGATCACCTGTTCCTGGGAGGGGCCGTTCGGTGCGGTCAGGCGACTACTGGTCCCGTCCTGGTTGACCGCGGTCCCGCGCACGACCGCGAGGACAGGGTGGCCGTGCCGGCGCGCGTCGGACAGTCGTTCGACCACGAGCATGCCGAGGCCGTCGGAGAATCCTGTCCCGTTCGCCGTCGCCGAGAAGGCCCGGCACCGGGCGTCCGGGGACAGTCCGCGTTGCCGGGCGAATCCGATGAGCTGAGTGGGGTCCGACATCACGGTGACGCCCCCGACGAGAGCGAGCGAGGTATCGCCCTGGCGCAATGCCTGACACGCGAGGTGCAGGGCGACCAACGAGGACGAGCACGCGGTGTCCACCGACAGTGCCGGACCCTTGAAACCGAACGTGAACGACACCCGCCCGGACAGGACGCTGGCCGAAACACCCGGATAGGCGTGACCTTCGGACTCGGCGCTCAGACCGGGTGACCCGACGCGGGGCCCGTAATCCAGGTGGATCACCCCGGCGAACACGCCGGTATCGCTGTCCCGCAGGGACCCCGGATCGATGCCCGCGTCCTCCAATGCCTCCCAGGAGGCTTCCAGGAACAGGCGCTGCTGCGGATCCATCGCCTCCGCCGCGCGCGGGCCGATTCCGAAGAATCCCGCGTCGAAATCGCCGACCGCGTCGAGGAAACCGCCCTCCCGGGTGTACACCGTCCCGGGCGTATCCGGATCGGTGTCGAACAGCCGCTCGAGGTCCCAGCCACGGTCGGTGGGGAAAGGGCCGATCGCGTCGGTGCCGGAGGCGACCAGGTCCCACAGCCGTGCCGGAGTGTCGGCCCCGCCGGGGTATCGGCAGCTCATGCCGATGATCGCGATCGGTTCGGCAGCACGTTCTTCGAGTTGGTCGATATGCTTCCTGGCGGCGCGCAGATCTCCGGTGACTTTGCGGAGATACCGGCTGAGCCGTTCCTCGTTGCTGGCGTCCGTGCTGCTCATGCCGGTCCGAACTCCTCGTCGATCAAAGCCAAAAGCTCACTGTCGGAATGCATTTCGAGATCGTCGTACTCATCGTCGGGCCGTTTGCCCGCGAGATAGGTGCGCAGGCGGTCGTTGACGCCCCGCAGCCCCGCGACGGTCTCGTCGTCGTTGTTCGCGATGATCCGCTCGAGCAATTCCTCGAGCCGTGCGATGTCGTCCCCGCTCGCCGCCGGCGTCGGCGTGGCGACCACGATCCGGGCCAGCAGGTAGTCGGCCAGTGCCCCCGCGGTCGGGTAATCGAACGCCAGGGTCGAGGGCAGCGACAACCCTGTCACGGTCGACAGCCGGTTACGGAACTCGACCCCGCCGAGGGAGTCGAAACCGAGTTCGTCGAAACCACGATCGGGCGCTATATCGTCGACCGATCCGTAGCCCAGGACCGCCGCGACATATTCACGCACCAGGTCCAGGACGACCCCCCGTCGCTTCGTCTCCGGCACATCGCGCAGCCGCTCCCCGAGCGAGGGTTCGACGATCGAGGTAGCGGCCGGTCGGCCGGGTGCGCCGACGAACCCGCGCAGCACCGCCGGTACCGGGCCGGTGGCCGCGTGCAGGCGCAATGTGTCGAGGTCCAGGTGCACCAGTGCCGAGACCGGTTCCGCCGTGGTCAGCGATTCGTCGAACAACCGCAGGCCGTCTGCGCCTTCCAGCGCGGCCATGCCCATTCGCGCCAACCGGCTCATCGCGGTGCGACCCAGAGTGCCGGTCATACCGCGCTCGGACTGCCATGGGCCCCAGGCGAGTGACAGTGCCGGTAGCCCCTCGGCCACCCGTTGCCGCGCGAGGGCGTCCAGAAAGCTGTTCGCGGCAGCATAATTCGCTTGCCCCGCGGACCCGGTCATACCGGCGATCGAGGAGAACAGTACGAACGCCGACAGCTCCGTGCCCCGGGTGAGCTCGTGCAGATACCGGGCCGCATCGGCTTTGGGCGCGAAGACCCGGTCGATGTGGTCATCGGTGAGGGTGTGGAACGTGGCGTCGTCCAGCACGCCCGCGGTGTGCACGATCCCGGTGAGCGGATGCTCCGCGGGCAGGCTCGACAGCAGTTCTGCCAGTGCGTTGCGGTCGCTGACATCGCACGCGGCGATCCGCACCCGGGCGCCGAGCCGGGACAGTTCCGCCGCGAGCTCCGCCGCACCGTCGGCGTTCTCGCCGCGGCGCGACACCAGCAACAGTCGCCGCACATCGTGCGCGGTCACCAGGTGCCGGGCGGTCCGCGCGCCCAATCCCCCGGTTCCGCCGGTGATCAGAACGGTTCCGGACCCGAACGACGTTTTCTCGGCGGCCGCGGAAGACCGGGCCCGCAGTCGCGGTACCAGGACGCGGCCGTCCCGCCATGCCACCTGCGGTTCGCCGGTCGACAGCGCCGCCCGGATCGCGTCGGCCGACAGGTTCGCGGCACCGCGATCGTCCACGTCGAGCAGCAGGATACGGCCCGGATGCTCGGTCTGAGCGCTACCTGTCAGCCCCCATACCGCCGACGATGCGGGATCCGACGGCTCGTCCGGCAGGCCCGCCGCGTGTGCGGTCACCACGACCAGGTGCGACCGGGCACATCGTTCGTCGGCCGACCAGTCCCGGACCACCTGCCGGGCGGTCTTCACCCGCTCGCCCGCGAGAGCACCCGACTTGTTCTGCGGCGCAGTGTATTCGGACCACACGACAACATCCGGGACGAACGCGTCCGAAGCCAGCGCCGCCACATCCGGGTACTGCCGGTCCGCTCCGGCCACTCGAGTCGCCCCGAGCACCGCGACGCTACCGGCGGTGACAAGCGCCTCGCCTTCCTCGGACGCCGCCCAGTGCAGTCCGTACCGCGCCGCGCCGCCACCCGGCGCACCGGCCTGTGGCGGGTGCACGTCGTGCGACCGCACGACCGCTTCGTCTCCGTCCGCCACCCGCACGCCGCCGGTGCCCGGCGGGTGCTCCGGCGACGCCGTGCGGGGCCGGTCGAGGCCGGGTTCGAGCCAGTACCGCTGATGATCGAAGGGGTAAGTGGGCAGGGCGACCCGTGATACGCGGCGTGCGGCGAACAGTGCACCCCAGTCGACGCTCATCCCGGCGGTGTGCGCGTGGCTCAGCATCGTCAGGAACTGTTCGACCTCGTCGTGATCGCGACGGGCGGCCGCGGCGACCACCGATCGAGCCTCGACGTCCGCGGCGAGCGTATGCCGTGTCATCGCCGCCAGCACCGCGTCGGGCCCGATCTCGAGGAACCGCCGCACGCCCGAGTCGGCCAGCGTCTCGATACCGGATGCGAAACGCACCGCGCCGCGCACCTGGGATACCCAGTACCGGGGATCCAGGATCTCGTCGCCGGCGATCCGGCCGGAGACGTTCGACACCAGCGAAATCCGGGGCGCGTCGAAGGTCACGGCCGCCGCCGAGGTCTCGAACTCGGCCAGCATCGGCTCCATCCGATGGGAATGGAACGCGTGTGACACCCGCAGCCGGGTCGCCCGGCGACCCTGTTCGCCCAACAGCCGGCCGATCTCGTCGACGGCGTCCTCGTCACCCGAGACCACCACGGCCGCCGGAGCATTCACCGCGGCCAACGACACCCGATCACCGAATCCGGCGAGCACCGCGCCGACCTCGGTCTCGGACGCCGATACCGCGAGCATCGCACCGCCCGGCGCCAGCGCGTCCATCAACCGCCCGCGCGCCGCGACCAGTTCGCAGGCGTCCTTCAGCGACCACACACCGGCCACATACGCCGCGGCCAGTTCACCGATCGAGTGACCGATCAGGACGTCCGGAGTGACACCGAACGATTCCAGGAGCCGGAACAGCGCGACTTCGTACGCGAACAGCGCGGGCTGGGTCACTCGCGTCCGGTCCAGGATCCCGGCCTCCGCCGCGACTCCCCCTTCGTCGATCAGGTGTCCGGTGAACATCGCCTGTTTCAGCGAACATCCCAGCAATGGATCGAAATGAGCGCATATCTCGTCCAGTGCCGCGGCGAACACCGGGAAGGCCTCCGCCAGCCGCGCGCCCATACCGACTCGCTGCGCGCCCTGACCGGTGAAAAGGAAGGCGGTCTTCCCGCCGCCCGCCGAGCCGGAAATCACGCCGGTCGAGGCGGCTCCGGCAGCCAGCCTCGACAGTCGCGCCAGCAGCTCGTCCCGATCACCGCCGACGATCGCGGCCCGCCGGTCGTGCCGCGCGCGCGTCGTCGCGAGCGAGTACGCCACATCCACCGGATCGGCGTCCGGATGATCGACGAGCCATGCGCGGAGTTCGGCCGCCTGTGCCCGCAGGGCGGTCTCGCTCTTGGCCGATACCAGCCACGGCACCACCATCTCCGGGTACTCGGTGGCCGGTACCGGGGCGACCGGCGGTGGGGCGGGCGCTTCCTCGATGATCACATGGGCGTTGGTACCGCTGACGCCGAACGACGACACCCCGGCGCGGCGCACCGGCCCGCCTGCTCGCCACGGTTCCGGCTGCGTCAGCAGGCGCACGTCACCGGCGGTCCAATCCACATGTGGGGACGGCGCCTGCGCGTGCAACGTCGCGGGGAGGGTCTCGTTTCGCAGCGCCTGCACCATCTTGATCACACCGCCGACACCGGCCGCCGCGACGGTGTGGCCGATATTCGATTTGATCGAGCCGATCCGCAACGGCTCCCGATCCCCGCGGTGCTGCCCGTACGCGGCGATCAACGCGTTGGCTTCGATGGGGTCCCCGAGCGGGGTGCCGGTTCCGTGGGCTTCCACGGCATCCACGTCGGCGGCGGTCAATCCGGCGTCGGCGAGGGCCTGGGCGATCACTCGCTCCTGGGAGGGACCGTTCGGCGCGGTCAGACCGTTGCTCGCACCGTCCTGGTTCACCGCGGTCCCGCGCACAACAGCGAGGACATCGTGTCCCCGGCGACGGGCGTCGGACAGCCGCTCCAGCACCAGCACACCGACACCCTCGGCGAAGGCGACACCGTCGGCCTCGGCCGAGAACGCTTTGCACCGGCCGTCGGGCGACAGACCGCGCTGCCGCGCGAAATCGACGTAGAGGTACGGACTCGCCGCGACGGTCACACCGCTGGCCAGCGCCATCGAACTCTCCCCGTTCCGCAGGGCGCGGCACGCCAGGTGCAGGGAGACCAGCGAGGACGAGCACGCGGTGTCCACGGTCATGGCAGGTCCCTCGAGACCGAAGGCATAGGCCACCCGCCCGGAGATCACGCTGCTCGTGGTGCCGGTGAGCCGGTAGCCCTCCAGATCACCGACCACGCGATCGACGTAGCCCGAGGCCCCGGCCCCGGCGAACACACCGGTATCACTGCCGCGCAACGACACCGGATCGATACCCGCCTGCTCGAGTGCCTCCCACGACACCTCCAGCAGCAATCGCTGCTGCGGATCCATCGCGGAGGCCTCGCGCGGGCTGATCCCGAAGAATCCCGGGTCGAACTCGCCGGCGTCATAGAGGAATCCGCCGCGGCGGGTGTATACCGTGCCGGGCTTGTCCGGATCCTCGTCGAACAATCGCTCCAGATCCCAGTTCCGGTCGGCGGGGAACTCACCGGTCGCGTCGATTCCGGCGGCGACCAGATCCCAGAGCTCGTCCGGTGTGCCGACACCGCCGGGGAAGCGGCAGGCCATCCCCACGATCGCGATCGGCTCGTCGGTTCGAGGACGGCGCACAGGCTTCGTGACGGGTGCGACGGCGGTGGGTTCGACCCGCGATTGCACCAGCTTCGCCACCGCCGCCGGGGTCGGATGGTCGAACACCAGGGTCGACGGCAACTGCAGACCGGTCGCCTTGCCGAGCCGATTGCGGAAATCCACACCGCCCAGCGAATCGAACCCGATCTCGTCGAAGCGTTGGTCCGGCTGGACATCGTCACCCGAATCATGCCCCAGCACCGCCGCGGCCTGGGCCAGCACGACCTCCAGGACCACCTCGCCGCGCCGCGCCGGTGGCACTCCCGCCAACCGGGCACCGAGCGAGTCCGCCGCGGCGGCCACCGGTCGCGCCGGTCGCGGGGAACGCCGCACGAACCCGCGCAATACTGCCGGCACGCTGTCGAATTCGGATCCTCGGCGCACCATGCTCGCGTCGAAGCGGATCGGCGCCGGGCACGCCTCGGCGTGCGTGAGCGCCTCGTCGAACAGGCGCACACCCTCCCGCTCTTCCAGCGGGCTCAATCCCAGCCGGTCCCAGCGCGAGAGGGCAGCACGGTCCAGGCCGCCGGTCATACCGCTGCTCTGGTTCCACGGCCCCCACGCCAGCGAGGTGGCAGCCAGCCCGGCCGCTCGCCGCCGCCGCGCCAACGCATCCAGGAAACCGTTCGCCGCGGCGTAGTTACCCTGTCCCGACGACCCCAGGACCGTCGCCACAGACGAGAACATCACGAACGCCGACACGTCCCGGTCCCGGGTCAGTTCATCCAGGTGCCACGCCCCGTCGATCTTCGGCGCCAGCACCCGGTCCACCTGCTCACCTGTCAACGATTCGACGGTGCCGTCGTCGAGCACACCGGCCGCGTGCACGACGGCGATCGGGCCGGTGGCGATGCCGTCCAGCACATCGCGGACCGAGTCGCGATCAGCGATATCGCATGCCACCACCCGGACCTCGGCGCCCGACCGCGCCAATTCGGCGACCAACTCGGCCGCACCCGGCGCATCGGGCCCACGCCGCGACGTCAACACCAGACTCCGCACACCGTGCCCGGCCACCAGGTGCCGGGCGAACAACGCACCCAGCCCACCCGTCCCCCCGGTGATCAACACCGTCCCGCTGCCGAACGACGCTCGCTCACCGCTCCCCTCCGATACCGACGCGCGCACCAGCCGAGGCGTCAGGACCTCGCCGCCACGCACCGCGACCTGCGGCTCACCCGACCGCAACACCGCCGCGACCCGCTCCGCATCCAACGGCACCGACGGATCCTCATCGACCAGCACGAACCGATCCGGATTCTCCGACTGCGCACTACGCACCACACCCCACACCGCAGCCGCGGCGAGATCCGGCGTTTCCCCGGGCAACCCCGCGCCACCGGTCGTGACGACCACCAACCGGGCACCGGACAACCTGTCCTGCACGAGCCATGACTTCAGCAACGCGAGTGTGTCGTGCACCCTGGCCCGAGCCGCTTCCGGACCAGCGGGGAACTGCTCGGCATCGGACGGTTCGGCCACCCGCCACACCACCAGGCCCGGACGCTGTTCCGCGGCAACGACATCAGCGACAGACCCGTACCGCGCCTCGACTCCCGGCACAGATGTGCCGGCAAGCAGAGCGGGTGACACTACGGGCTGGTCGACCGCTCCGGCACCGCCGGCGGTGGGGTCCCAGCGCACCTGATACAGGGCCGCTTCGGCACCGGGGAGGGTGTCCCGGAATTCCTTGACGTCGTACGGCCGCATCACCACCGCATCGACGGACACAACGGGGTTTCCGTCTGGATCGACGGCCGCGACAGACACGGTCTCCGCGCCCGTCGCCACGGCGATGACCCGGAGCGACGTCACCTCCGCGGGCCACCGCCCGCCGTCGGCCGCCGGCTTGGGCAATCGCGCACCGCCCCACCGGAACAGCAACTTGCCGGTATCCGGATCGGAATTCCCGTCACGCCATATCAATCGGGAGAATCCCGCATGCATCACCATGTCGAGCAGGGCAGGATGCAGATCGTGGCGCCCCGGCTCCGGCGCTGCGTCGAGGTTCAATTCGATTTCGGAGAAGACCGTGTCACCGCGCTGCCACGCGGCGCGCACACCGAGGAACGCCGGTCCGTACTCGAGGCCCGCATCATTCGAGATCCGCTCGGGAAGTTCCCCGCAGTCCACGGGCTCGGCGTCGACCGGTGGCCACTGCTCGTCCCGCAGCCGCGACAGCAACGCGGTATCACCGTCCCACTCGGCCGCGAGCACGCCGGACGCGTTGTGCACCCACTCACCGTCCGGAGAAACACGGAAATAGAACTCGAACACACGACGCCCGGCCCCATCGGGCGCCTGCACCAGCACCTGCAACTCGATCTCATCACCGGCACCCGGCACGATCGGCGCCTGCAGCGTCAACTCCTCCACCACACCGCAACCGATCCGACCACCGGCGACGAGCAGAAACTCGATCAGGGCCGCACTCGGTACGACCACAGCACCGTAGGTCATGTGATCGGCGATCCACGGATGCGTACGCAACGACAGCCGGCCGGTGAACAACCACTCGTCGGCGGCGGCCAAACCGACCACACCCGACACGATCGGATGATCCGACCCGTCGGGTGATATCGCGTCGTCGGGTTGCGACCAGAAGCGCCGGCGCTGGAAGGCGTAGGTGGGCAACGGAACCCGGCGGACCGATCGACCTTCGAACAGCGGCCGCCACTCCATCCCCACGCCCGCGACATGAAGCTCCGCCAGCGACGTGACCAACTGCGTCACCTCGTCGACCGCCCGCCGGGAAACCGCGGCCACCACCGACGCCGACTCGATCTCCGGAGTTTCGGCCAGACACTCGCCCGTCAACGCCGTCAGCACAGAGTCCGGGCCCACCTCCACAAAACGCCGCACACCCTCGGCCACGAGAGTCCCGACACCCGGCGCGAACCGCACACAACCACGCACCTGCCCCACCCAATACCCCGGATCGGTCACCGCACCCCCGGCAACCTCACCCGAAACATTCGACACAATCGGCCACCGCGGCTTCCGATAAGCAATGCTCTCCGCCACCGCACGGAACTCCGCCGACATCGGATCCATCCGCGCCGAATGAAACGCATGACTCACCCGCAACCGACTCGTCCGCACGCCGGTCGCGCTCAGCTCACGCTCGATCTCCTCGATCGCCTCGACATCCCCGGACAACACCGTCGACGACGGACCATTCACCCCGGCAATCGACACCCGATCACCGAAACCGGCAACAACCTCACCCGCCCGCTGTTCACCCGACGCCACCGCCAGCATCGCGCCACCCGCCGGCAACGCACCCATCAACCGGCCCCGCGCCGCGACCAGTGCACACGCGTCCGACAACGACCAGACGCCCGCCACATAGGCAGCAGCCAGCTCCCCCACCGAATGCCCGATCAACACATCCGGTGCGACCCCGAAAGACTCCAGCAACCCGAACAGCGCCACCTCGAACGCGAACAACGCCGGCTGGGTGAACTCCGTCCGATCCAACACCGAACCGTCACCATCGGCGCATCGGAACATCAACTCCCGCAACGACCGCCCCAGCAACGGATCGAACTCCGCACACACCTCATCCAACACCGCCGCGAACACCGGAAACGCGCCATACAACTGCGCACCCATACCGACCCGCTGCGCACCCTGACCGGTGAACAAGAAGGCTGTCTTACCGGCATCCGATCTCGCCTCGATGGCGCCCGGTGCCCCGGCCGCCAGATCGGCCAGAGCGGCCAGCAGTCCGGGCCGGTCGCTGCCTACGACCGCGCCCCGCCACTCCAGCAGCGCCCGCGACGTCGACAAGGTATGCGCGACATCCCACATATCCGCACCGGGACGGGCGATCAGCCACTGCCGCAGCCGGTCCGCCTGCGCGCGCAGCGCCGCACCGGACTTGGCCGACAGCACCAAGGGAACGACTTCGGACACGACGGTCGTCGCGGCCACCGCTGGGGATACACCTTCCGGCGCGTCGTCGACCGGAGCGGTGGGGGCCTCCTCGAGAATCAGGTGGGCGTTGGTGCCGCTGGCTCCGAACGACGAAACGCCCGCCCGGCGGGTCCGCTCACCTCCGGGCCACGGCTCGTTGTCCTGGAGCAGGTGCACCGTGCCCGTCGACCAATCCACATGTGGCGTCGGCGCATCCACGTGCAACGTCTTCGGCAGGACGTGGTGCCGCATGGCCTGCACCATCTTGATCACCCCGCCGACTCCCGCCGCGGCCGAGGTGTGACCGATATTCGATTTGAGCGAACCCAGATGCAACGGCGCGGCCTCGCGCCGCGTTCCGAAGACCCTGATCAGCGCCTGGGCTTCGATCGGATCCCCGAGCGTCGTGCCCGTACCGTGGGCCTCGACCGCATCGATATCCGCGGGCTCCAGGCCGGCGTTCGCCAGCGCCTGCGCGATGACCCGCTCCTGTGACAGGCCGTTGGGCGCGGTCAGACCGTTGCTCGCACCGTCCTGATTGACCGCGCTGCCGCGCACCACCGCGAGCACGTTGTGGCCCAGGCGTTGTGCGTCCGACAATCGTTCCAGCACCAGCACGCCGAGCCCCTCGGAAAAGCCCGTTCCGTCGGCGGCCGCCGCGAATGCCTTGCAGCGGGCATCGGAGGACAGCGCGCGCTGACGTGCGAAAGCGATCAGCAGAGAGGGATCCGACATCACGGTGACTCCGCCCGCGAGGGCAACAGTCGCGTCGCCCTGCCGCAGCGCCTGACACGCGAGGTGCATCGCCACCAGCGACGACGAGCACGCGGTGTCGACCGAGATGGCCGGGCCCTCGAAGCCGAAGGTGTAGGCGATCCGGCCGCTCAGCACACTGTTCGAAACACCCAGGTAGGCGTGGCCTTCCGTGTCGGCGCCGATTGCCCGGGAGCCGATACGGGGGCCGTAGTTCTGATGGATGACACCGGCGAAGACGCCGGTATCGGTGCCGCGCAACGATACCGGGTCGATGCCGGCATCTTCGAGCGCTTCCCAGGACGCCTCGAGCATCAGGCGCTGCTGTGGGTCCATCGCGGCGGCCTCGCGGGGGCCGATCCCGAAGAAGGCCGCATCGAAGTCGCCGATGGAGTCGAGGAACCCGCCGTCGCGGGTATAGATCGTGCCCGGTGCATCCGGGTCGGAGTCGAACAGCCGCTCCAGGTCCCACCCACGGTCGGAGGGATAGCCCGCGACGGCATCCACGCCCGCCGCGGTCATGCGCCACAGATCCTCGGGTGAGCGGACGCCGCCGGGGTACCGGCAGGCCATACCGACGATGGCGATGGGCTCCGGCGACCGGTCGGTGAGCTCACGCGGCCGCTGCCGCGCCCGCGCCCGCGCCTCGGCCTCGGATCGCTGCGCGGGGGCGTCGACCGGAACGATCTCCTGGCGGAGGAAACCGGCCAACGCCTCCGGGGTGGGATAGTCGAATATCGTGGTCGCGGACAACTGCACTCCGACAGCGGCTTTCAGCCGGTTACGGAATTCCATGACACCGAGCGAATCGAGCCCGATATCGCTGAACGGCTTGTCCGGTGCGGTCGAATCGGCGCTGGTGTGTCCGAGCACGGCCGCGGCCTGCGCGCGGACCACCTCGAGGATGATGCGTTCCTGCTCGGCGGTGGAGCGGCCGAGCAGTTGCGCCGCCCAGCCCGCGGAACGCCCGTCCGCCGCGGTCGCTGGTTCGCTCACCCGGCGCCGCGACGGCCGCGCCAGGTTCCGCATGACCGGGCGAAGATCATCGGAATCGGCCGCACCGAGCGCGGTCCCGTCGATCCGGACCGCCGCGAACGTGGCGCTGCCGCTCGCCAATGCCGCGTCGAACAGTTCCATACCGTCGTCGGTGCCCAGCGGAAGGAGACCTTCGCGCCGCAACCGGGCGAGGTCTGCCTCGCCGAGGGCGCTGGTCATACCGCTGCCCTGCTGCCACGGCCCCCAGGCCACCGATATCGCGGGCAGGCCCGTCACCTGGCGATGCTGGGCCAGTGCGTCGAGGAAGACGTTCGCCGCGGCGTAGTTCGCCTGCCCCGGGTTGCCGATCACGCCCGAAATCGAGGAGTAGAGCACGAACGCCGACAGATCCAGGTGCGCGGTCGCCTCGTGCAGATTCCACGCGGCATCCACTTTGGGCCGCAACACCCGCGCGATCTGCTCGGCCGTCATGGTGGCGAGCAGGCCGTCGGACAGCACACCCGCGGAATGGACGACCGCGGTCAACGGATGCGCCGCCGGTATCGCCGCCAGCACCGCGTCGAGGGCGGCGCGGTCGGCCGCATCACAGGCGACCACCTCCACCTGTGCCCCGAGCTCGCTGAGCTCGGCGGCGAGTTCGGCCGCACCGGGTGTGTCCGGGCCACGCCGGCCCGCCAGTATCAGCCGGTGCACGCCGTGTGTGGTGACGAGGTGCCGCGCGGTCACCGCGCCCAGCTCCCCGGTGCCACCGGTGATCAGCACGGTGCCCTCGGGCCGCAGCGGGGCCGGCACGGTGAGCACGTTCTTGCCGATGCCCCGGGCCTGGCCCAGGTGCCGGTAGGCGGCGGGCGCCTGCCGCAGATCCCACGCGGTCACCGGGTCCGACGCCGATAGCGGGTCGTCGAGGAGTCCGACGAGCGCGGCCAGAATCTCTTGGAGCCGATCCGGACCCACGTCCATCAGCATGAAGCTGTGGTAACGCACACCCGGGTGGTCGGCGGCCACCTCGGCGGGATCACGCCGATCGAGCATGCCCATTTCGACGAAGCTGCCGCCACGCGGCAGCAACCGCAACGAGGCGTCCACGAAATCGCCTGCCAGCGAATCCAGCACGATATCCACGCCGCGCCCGCCGGTCGCGTCCAGGAACTCCCGCTCGAAATCCAGGGTGCGTGAATCGCCGATGTCCGGGTCGTCGAACCCCATATCGCGCAGCACATTCCATTTGGGCCGGCTGGCGGTGACCAGCGGCCGTAGACCGAGGTGCCGCGCGAGTCGCACAGCCGCCATCCCGACGCCACCGGTAGCCGCGTGCAGCAGCAACGTCTGGCCCGGTTGCGCTCCGGCCAGGTCGACGAGGCCGTAGTAGGCGGTCGCGTAAGCGATCGGTATCGCGGCGGCCCGGGTGAACGACCAGCCATCCGGCATCCGCGCGAGCAGCCGGTGATCGGCCACCGACACCGTGCCGGCCCCCGGTACGAAGCCGAACACCCTGTCTCCGGGCACGAATTCGGTCACATCGGAGGCGACTTCGAGCACGATCCCGGCGCCTTCGCCACCGATTCGGCCGCTCTCGTCGGGATAGGTGCCGAGCGCGATGAGCACGTCCCGGAAGTTGAGGCCCACCGCCCGCATACTCACCCGGACCTGTCCCGGTGCGAGCTCTTGCCGCGCACCGGGGTCCTCGTCCAGACCGAAATTCTCCGGCGACAGCGTGCCCTTGCCGCGCAGCGTCAGCGACCGGGCTCCTGGCTCGTGCAGGCTGTCCGATGCCCCGCGTGGCGACGCTTCGCTATCGCCCGCGGGCCCGGCCGCGCCCACCGGCGCGGTTGCCGGTGCGAGTGGGCTCGAACCGCGGTTCAGCCGCGGGATATGCGCCGTGCCGCGGCGCACGGCCAGCTGGGTTTCCCCGGCGGTCGCCGCAGCCGACAGCACAGCGGACCGATAGCCGGACTCCGCATCGATATCGACGACCAGGATCCGGTCCGGGTTCTCGCTCTGTGCCGTCCGCAGCAGACCCCATGCGGCCGCGGCGGCCAAGTCCACCGGCTCGCCGGGATGGACCGCCACCGCTCGCCGGGTCACCACGACGATCAGCCCGTCACGAGACAGCAGCCGCTGTACCCGATCCTTCAGTCCGGTCACCAGCTCGCGTACTGCCGTCGGGATGTCGACATCGGTAGCCGGTTCGTCGAGCCGCACCACCGTCACCTCCCGGCCGGCGACAACGACGGTTTCACCCTCGTCGGCCGAGCTCCAGGCGTGGTCGGCGACGGGCTCGCCGGGCCGCTCGGGAAGGGCGATCCACTCGAGCTCGTAGCCGATGCCGTCGGCGCCACGCCGCGTTGCGCCGAGCGCGGCGGTCGACAGTGGCCGCAAGGTCAGGGCCCCCACTTCGGCTACGACTGTGCCGGTTCGGTCGGCGAGGGTCAGCGCGATCCGCTCGTCTCCCGGCCCGGAGCCGGTCGCGCGCGCAACCCTGCTCGCACGGACCCGCAGCACTGTGGCGCCCGTCGCGCGCAGGGCGACGTTCTCCCACGAGAACGGGACGACGACCGCACCCGCCCGGGTATCGGGCGCCAGCCCACCGACCACGATCGCGTGCAGCGCGGCATCCAGCAACGCCGGATGTATCCCGAATCGCGTGCTCTCCGGCAGCGCGGACTCCGGCAGCGCGGACTCCGGCAGGGCGACTTCCGCGAACACCTCACCGTCGCCCGCCCAGAGGGCGGTCAGTCCCCGGAACACCGGCCCGTATTCGTAGCCGCGCTCGGCCAGATCCGGGTAGGCGGTATCGATCGCTGTCGCCGTCGCGCCCGCGGGCGGCCACTGCACCGGACCGGTCTCGTCCGCTGTCGATTCCGGCCCGGCAGCCACCGTCGCGACCGCGTGGCGGATCCACTGTTCCGAATCGTCACCGAGCCGACCCGGATCGCCGCTGCTGGGGCGGGAGTACATCGTGACCGTCCGGGCGCCGGTGTCGTCCGGCCCGCTCGCCACCACGCGAAGTTCGGCGGCACCGGCGGCCGGCACCGGCAGCGGTGCCTCGATCACCAGCTCCGCCAGCAGCGGGCACCGCACCAGTGTTCCGACGTGCAGCGCCAGCTCCACCAGGGCAGCGCCGGGCAGCAGGGCCACCCCGGCCACGGCATGATCGGCCAGCCACGGATGACCGTCTCGGGACAGCCTGCCCGTGAACACGACATCCTGGGATTCCGGCAATCGCACCATCGCACCCAGCAGCGGATGGTCTGCCTCGTCGAGGCCCGACTGCCAGACCTCCGGCGCGACGAGCGGGCGCGCCCAATAGCGCTGATGCTGGAACGCGTAGGTAGGCAACGTCACCCGGAGGGCGGCGCGTCCACCGAGCAGCGGTGTCCAGTCCACCGGCACACCCACGGTATGGGCCCGGGTCAGGGCCGCGACGAATTCGGCGGTCTCATCGACCGATCGCCGCGACGCCGCCACCGCTGTGGACTTCGCTTCCACCTCCGGACGCTCGGCCAGGCAGGCCCGGGTCATGGCGGTGAGCACCGCATCCGGCCCCACCTCCACGAACCTGCGCACACCGGAATCCGCCAGCGTGTTCACCCCCGGAGCGAAACGTACGCAACCGCGTACCTGCGCCACCCAATACTCGGGGTCACACACCGCGTCGCCCGCCGGCTCACCCGATACGTTCGACACGATCGGCACCAGCGGCTCGCGATAGGTCAAACCCGCTGCCACCGCCCGGAACTCGTCCAGCATCGGATCCATCCGAGCCGAATGGAAGGCATGGCTGACCCGCAGCCGGCTCGTCGTGCGGCCGCGCCGGGCGAACAGTGCCTCGAGCTCAGCGACGGCATCGTCGTCCCCGGAGAACACCACTGCCTCCGGCCCGTTCACCGCGGCCACCGACAAACGGCCGGGGTACTCGGCCACCACCGTCGTGGCCTCGTCCTCGGAGACGGCGACCGCCAGCATCGCCCCACCCTCGGGCAGCCCACCCATCAACCGGCCCCGCGCCGCCACCAGCGCACACGCATCCGCGAGCGACCACACCCCCGACACATACGCCGCCGCCAGCTCACCGATCGAATGCCCCGCGACCACATCCGCGACGATGCCGAACGATTCCAGCAGTCCGGACAGCGCCACCTCGAACGCGAACAAAGCGGGCTGGGTGAACTCTGTCCGATTCAACCCCGCCTCGGGGGCGTCGAACATCACCGCTCGCAACGACCCACCGAGATGGCGATCGAACTCGGCGCACACCTCGTCCAGCGTCGCGGCGAACACCGGAAAGTCCCGGTACAGCCCCGCACCCATGCCGGGGCGCTGCGCACCCTG
The DNA here is from genome assembly GCF_040638875.1 of Nocardia sp. NPDC024068. NCBI lineage: Bacteria > Bacillati > Actinomycetota > Actinomycetes > Mycobacteriales > Nocardiaceae > Nocardia > Nocardia sp. NPDC024068. Next base: position 327,406 of record NZ_JBEZYU010000001.1, read on the forward strand.
GCCGGTGAACAGGAACGCCGTCTTTCCCTGCCCCGCCACACCGTCGACTACCCGCGGCGATCCCGATCCGGTGGCCAGATCCGCCAGACCGGCCAGCAACTCGTCCCGGTCGCGACCCAGCACACCACCACGCCACTCCAGCAGTGCCCTGGTATCGACCAACGCCGACGCCACATCCGACACATCCGCATCGGTGTGGTCGAGCATCCACTGCCGCAACCGATCCGCCTGCGCCCGCAATGCCCCTTCGGATTTCGCGGACAACAACAGCGGAAGCACTTCCGGCGTCGCGGGGGCCGTGGCAGGCGCGGCGGTCCGATGAATCGGCGCGACGACGGGGACCGGCGGTTCCTCGAGAATCACGTGCGCGTTCGTGCCACTGATCCCGAACGACGACACACCCGCGCGGCGCACCCGATCGCCCGCGGTCCACTGCTCCGGGTCCGCCAGGACCCGCACCGATCCCGCCGACCAGTCCACGTGTGGTGACAACGCGTCCACGTGCAAGGTCCGCGGCAGGGTTTCGTGCCGCATGGCCTGCACCATTTTGATCACGCCACCGACACCCGAGGCCGCCTGTGAATGCCCGATATTCGATTTCAGCGATCCGATGCGCAGCGGCTCGTCCCGGTCACGACCGTAGGCGGCGATCAACGCTTGCGCCTCGATTGGATCACCCAGCGTCGTCCCGGTGCCGTGCGCCTCGACCGCATCCACCTCCGCGGGCGCCAACCCGGCGTCGGCCAGCGCGGCCGCGATCACCCGCTCCTGGGACGGACCGTTGGGCGCGGTCAGGCCGTTGCTCGCACCATCCTGATTGACCGCGCTGCCGCGCACCACCGCCAGCACATTGTGGCCCAGGCGCTGTGCGTCCGACAGCCGCTCCACGATCAGCACGGCCGCGCCCTCCGCCCAGGACACACCGTCCGCGGCCGCCGAGAACGATTTGCACCGTCCGTCCGAGGCCAGACCGCGCTGCCGGGAGAATTCCGAGAACACCATCGGCGTCGCCATCACCGTCGCACCGCCCACCAGCGCGAGCGAACTCTCCCCCTGACGCAGCGCCCGGACGGCCAGATGCAACGCCACCAACGAGGACGAACATGCGGTATCCACCGTCATCGCGGGGCCTTCCAGCCCCAGCGCGTACGCCACCCGGCCCGACACCACACTGCCCACGGCACCGGTCAGCGCATATCCTTCGACGTCGGGCCCGGCCGCCCGTGTCAGGTTCTCGTAGTCCTGATACATCACGCCCGAATACACACCGGTGTCGCTGCCGCGCAACGATGTCGGATCGATGCCGGCATGTTCCAGCGCTTCCCACGACACCTCGAGGAGCAACCGCTGCTGCGGATCCATCGCGACGGCCTCACGCGGACCGATCCCGAAGAATCCGGCATCGAAATCGCCGGCACCGGCCAGGAAACCCCCGTGCCCGGAATAGGACGTGCCGGGACGGTCCGCGTCCGGATCGATCAGCCGATCCAATGCCCAGCCACGATCCGACGGAAACGCACTGATCGCGTCCGTGCCCGACAGCACCAGATCCCACAGTTCGTCCGCGGACGCGACACCGCCGGGATACCGGCAGGCCATCCCGACGATCGCGATCGGGTCGTCGACCCGCGCCCGGCGGACCGTCTTCGTGGCCGCGGGTTCGCCCACGGCCGCCGGCTCGACGCGCGACTGCACCAGTTTCGCCACCGCCGCCGGGGTCGGATGGTCGAACACCAAGGTCGACGGCAACTGCAGACCGGTCGCTTCGGCCAACCGGTTGCGGAACTCCACCGCACCGAGCGAATCGAACCCCGACTCGCGGAACGGCTTTTCTACCTCGACCGATTCCGCCGAATCGTGTCCGAGCACCGCGGCGACCTGGTCACGCACCATCTCGAGCACGACCTCGCCACGGCGGTCCTCGGGGACTCCGCTCAGCGCGGCGCCGAGCGCACCCGCGGCCTGCGCCGGCGAGGCAGGCCGCACAGCCTGTGCCGGGGCCGCGGAACGCCGTACGAATCCACGCAATACCGCGGGGACGCTGTCGAATGCGTCTGCGCGACGCAACGCGGCCGCGTCGAAGCGGATCGGCACCAGCCGCGCGTGCGAGTGCGCGAGCGCGGCGTCGAACAGGCGGATGCCCTCGCCGTCACCGAGCTGCCCGAACCCGAGCCGCTCCCATCGCGCGAGCGCGGCGCGGTCCAGGCCACCGGTCATACCTCCGGCCTGGTTCCACGGCCCCCATGCCAGCGAGGTGGCGGCCAGCCCGGCCGCGCGCCGCCGCTGCGTCAACGCATCCAGGAAACCGTTGGCCGCGGAATAATTGCCCTGTCCGGCCGACCCGAGCACCCCGGCGACCGACGAGAACACCACGAAAGCCGAGAGGTCACGGTCACCGGTCAACTCGTGCAGATTCCACGCCCCGTCGACCTTGGGCGCCAGCACACGCTCGACCTGCTCATCGGTCAGCGACCCGACCGTGCCGTCATCGAGTACGCCCGCCGTATGCACAACGGCGGTCAATCGGTGTTCGGAGTCGATGCTGTCCAAGAGGGCTCGAGTTTCGTCACGATCGGCGACGTCACAGGACACCACCCGGACGTCCGCCCCCGACTGCGCCAATTCGGCGACCAACTCGGCCGCACCCGGCGCATCGGGCCCACGCCGCGACGTCAACACCAGACTCCGCACACCGTGCCCGGCCACCAGATGCCGGGCGAACAACGCACCCAGCCCACCCGTCCCGCCGGTGATCAACACCGTCCCGTGCCCCATCGGCGCCGGCGCTCCGTTGCCCGCCGGCGCGGACGCGCGTACCAGGTTGCCCGCCGACGCGGACGCGCGTACCAGCCGTGGCACCATCATCTGGCCACCACGCACCGCGACCTGCGGCTCACCCGACCGCAACACCGCCGCAATCCGATCCGAATCCAACGGCACCGACGGATCCTCGTCGACCAGCACGAACCGATCCGGATTCTCCGACTGCGCACTACGCACCACACCCCACACCGCCGCCGCGGCGAGATCCGGCGTTTCCCCGGGCAATCCCGCGCAACCCGTCGTGACGACCACCAACCGGGCACCGGACAACCGGTCCTGCGCCAGCCATGACTTCAGCAACGCGAGTGTGTCGTGCACGCGCGCCCGAACCTCGACCGAATCGCCGGCGGGCACCCGCCACACCACCACGTCCGGAACACGTTCCGCAGCAGCAGTATCGGCGATCGAGCCATGGGACGCATCGACGCCTGGCACCCGCGTATCCGTGAGTGCTGCCACCGCTGGTGCGGACGTACCGCCCGGCGTTACCTCGGCACGTTCCCAACGCACCTCGTACAGAGCCGCTTCGGCACCGGCGAGAGTGCTCCGGAACGCCTCGGCGTCGTATGGGCGCATCACGACCGCGTCGACCGACACGACGGGATTGCCCGCCGGATCGACGGCCGCGACAGAGACCGTCTCCGCGCCCGTCGCGACGGCAGCAACCCGAAGCGATGTCATTTCCGCGGGCCGCCCACCGTCTGCCGCCACGTCGTGGAACCGCGCACCACCCCACCGGAAGAGCAATCTGCCGGTATCCGGATCGGAATCCGTGTCACCTCGCAGGAACTGGGCGAGGCCGGCGTGCAACGTCATATCCAAGAGGGCCGGGTGCAGATGGAAGAGTCCCGGTTGCGCCGCCGCGCCGGCGTCGAGCGTGATCTCGGAGAACACCAGATCGTCGCGTTGCCACGCGGCGCGCACACCGAGGAACGCCGGTCCGTACTCGAGCCCGGAGGCCTTGGCCATCTGATCCGGAATGCCCTCTGCGGCAATAGGTTCGGCGTCGACCGGGGGCCACTGCTCGTCCCGCAGCCACGACAGCAACGCGGTATCACCGTCCCACTCGGCCGCGAGCACGCCGGACGCGTTGTGCACCCACTCACCGTCCGGAGAAACACGGAAATAGAACTCGAACACACGACGCCCGGCCCCATCGGGCGCCTGCACCAGCACCTGCAACTCGATCTCATCACCGACACCCGGCACGATCGGCGCCTGCAGCGTCAACTCCTCCACCACACCACAACCGATCCGACCACCGGCGACGAGCAGAAACTCGATCAGGGCCGCACTCGGTACAACCACGACACCGAATGTCGCATGGTCGGCGATCCACGGATGCGTACGCAACGACAAGCCGCCCGTGAACAACCACTCGTCGGTACCCGCCAACCCGACCACACTCGTCAGAACCGCGTGATCCGTCGAAGCCGGCGCCCCGTCGTTCGGCTGCAGCCAGTAGCGGCGATGTCGAAACGCATAGGTGGGCAGCGGAACCCGGCGAACCGGCCGGCCCGCGAACAGCGGCTGCCAATCCACCCCCACACCCGCGACATGAAGCTGCGCCAACGACGTGACCAGCTGCGTCACCTCGCCGACCGACCGCCGCGCGGTCGCTATCACCACCGACTCGGCTTCGGGTGTCGGGGCCAGACACTCGCCCGTCAAGGCCGCCAGCACAGAATCCGGGCCCACCTCCACAAAACGCCGCACACCCGCGCCGACGAGAGTGTGCACGCCCGGTGCGAACCGCACACAACCACGTACCTGTTCCACCCAATACTCGGGATCGGTCACCGCACTCCCGGCAACCTCACCCGACACATTCGACACAATTGGCACCAGCGGTTCGCGATAGGTCAATCCCGCTGCCACCGCACGGAACTCGGCCAGCATCGGATCCATCCGCGCCGAATGGAAGGCATGACTGACCCGCAACCGGCTCGCCGGGCGGCCCCGCCGCGCGAACAGCGCCTTGAGCTCACCGACGGCATCGGCGTCCCCGGAGAACACCACTGCCTCCGGACCATTCACCGCGGCCACCGACACACGGCCGGGATACCCGGCCACCACCGCCGTCGCCTCGTCTTCCGAGACAGCGACCGCCAGCATCGCCCCACCCTCGGGCAGCCCACCCATCAACCGGCCCCGCGCCGCCACCAGCGCACACGCATCCGCGAGCGACCACACCCCCGACACATACGCCGCCGCCAACTCACCGATCGAATGCCCCGCGACCACATCCGCGACGATGCCGAACGATTCCAGCAGTCCGAACAACGCCACCTCGAACGCGAACAACGCCGGCTGCGTGAACTCCGTCCGATCCAACACCGAACCATCACCATCGGCGCCTCGGAACATCAACTCCCGCAACGACCGCCCCAGCAACGGATCGAACTCCGCACACACCTCATCCAACACCGCCGCGAACACCGGAAACGCGCCAGACAACTCCGCACCCATACCGACCCGCTGCGCACCCTGACCGGTGAACAAGAACGCCGTCCGCCCCGAACCGACAGCACCGGTGACCACACCCGCGCCGGTACCCGAGTCGGCGAGATTCGCCAACCGCTCGAGCAACTCGTCCCGATCACGGCCGAGTACCACACTCCGCGAATCCAGCTGCGCCCGCGATGTCATCAGCGAATAGGCCGCGTCCGTGAGGTCCACGTCGGGCCGCTCCGACAACCAGGTACGCAGCCGGTCGGCCTGTGCCCGCAGACCCGCTTCGCCCTTACCCGACACCAGCAGTGGGGTGAGCGGCGCCGCCCTATCCGGCTGCCGCGCCGCATCGTTGTCACCGGAGCTCGCGGCGGCGCGGGCGGCGGGTGCTTCCTCCAGGACGACATGCGCGTTCGTTCCGCTGATCCCGAACGACGAAACACCCGCTCGCCGCGGCCGATCCCCGGCGATCCAGGGCTCGGACTCGGTCAGCAGCCGCACCACGCCCGGATCCCACTCCACGTGCGGCGACGGCGTTTCGGCGTGCAGCGTCCGCGGCAACCGCTCGTGCCGCAGCGCCTGCACCATCTTGATCACACCGGCTACGCCCGCGGCGGCCACGGTATGACCGATATTCGACTTCAGAGAACCGATCCGCAACGGCTCCCGATCGCCGCGACCGGATCCGTAGGCGGCGATCAGCGCCTGTGCTTCGATCGGATCACCCAGCGTGGTACCGGTTCCGTGCGCCTCCACCGCGTCCACATCGACCGCCGAGATTCCGGCGTCGGCGAGGGCCTGCGCGATCACCCGCTCCTGTGACGGACCGTTCGGTGCGGTCAGGCCATTGCTCGCCCCGTCCTGGTTGATCGCGCTACCGCGAACCACGGCGAGAATATCGTGGCCGAGCCGCTGCGCATCCGAAAGCCGTTCCAGTACCAGGACACCCGAGCCCTCCGACCATCCCACGCCGTCGGCCGCGGCCGAGAATGCCTTGCACCGACCGTCACGGGACAGGCCACGCTGGCGAGAGAAGTCCACATACAGCTCCGGGCCGGCCGCGATGGTGACGCCGCCGGCGAGAATCAGGGAGCTCTCCCCTTGGCGCAGCGCCCGGCACGCCGAGTGCAACGCCACCAGCGACGACGAGCACGCCGTATCCACCGTCACCGCCGGCCCCTCCAGGCCGAACACATACGCGACGCGGCCCGAGATGACGCTGTGCGAAGTACCGGTCAGCCGGAATCCCTCCAGGTCGCCGGTCACCCGACGGGAGTATTCCGACGAGCAGGCACCGATGTAGACGCCGGTATCGCTGCCCCGCAACGACTCCGGGTCGATACCCGCGTCCTCCAGCGCTTCCCATGCTGTTTCGAGCAGCACGCGCTGCTGCGGATCCATCGCCAGCGCTTCGCGCGGGCTGATGCCGAAGAACCCGGGATCGAAATCACCGGCACTGCCGAGGAATCCGCCGTGCCGCGTATAGACCGTGCCCGCTTTGCCGGGGTCCGGATCGAACAGCCGGTCCAGGTCCCAGCCGCGGTCCGCGGGGAATTCGGTGATCGCGTCGCGGCCCTCTTCAACCAGCTTCCACAGGTCCTCCGCGGAACGCACACCACCTGGGAATCGGGCGCTCATGCCGACGATTGCTATCGGCTCGTCCGATGTGGTGCGGCGCGAGACCCGGCGCTGCGCTCGGGCGGTCCCGGCGATCAGTGCCCGCAGCAGTGCCGCCACGGCGGTCGCGGTCGGATGGTCGAAGATGAGCGAGGCCGGCAGCGCCACACCAGTGGCCCGCGTCAACCGTTTCTGCAGCTCCACACCGCTGAGGGAGTCGAAACCGAATTCGGTGAACGGCAGGCCGGGGTGAATCGATCGGGCCGACTCGTGTCCCAGGACGGCAGCAGCGTGCTCCCGCACGATGTCGAGAACCAGTGTGTCGCGCTGATATTCGGGGGCCGCCAGCAGGGTGCGCGCCAGCGGACTGTCGTTCAGCGCTGCGGGACGCGTGTCACCCTCGGGAATTCGGCTCTCGGAAGTGCGGTCTTCGGCCGCGGCAACCGGCTCCGGCGCACTGTTCGAGTCGTCGGCGGGCAGCGGCTCGTCGTCCCGGGAGTGGCGGCGCCGGAATACGTACGGCGGCAATTCGACTCGTGTCCCACCCGGGACCAGCGCCCGGCGATCCACCCCGATGCCGACGCAGTGGGCTTGTACCAGCGCAGCCAAAAGCCGATCCGGACCGGATTGGCCGGGCTGCCACGACCCGACAACGGTAACGCCGGCGACTGGCTCGGCGGTAACGCCGATATCCATCGTGAGCCCCGAATACGGGCCGAGTTCGATGAATCCATTGATGCCGTGTCCGGTCGGCGCCGTGACCGCATCGGCGATTCGAACCGGCTCCCGCAGGGACCGACACCAGTATTCGGCATCCAGTCGCGCCGTATCCATGACATCGGCTGTCACGCCCGAGAAGAACGGCACCGACCCGGATCGCGGACGGATCGGCTCGAGCTCCGCGAGTAGCCGCTCGACCGCGTCGGCGCCGAGCCCGATCGAGGCCGTATCGTCCTGTCCGGCCGTCTCCTCGGCCACCACCCGCGACCGCAGCGCCACCACCCGCGCCGCATCCGCGAGCGACAACCCACCGGCGATATGGGCGGCGGCGATCTCCCCCGCGCCCCGGCCGATCACCATATCCGGCTCCACACCGGCCGCGCGCCACATCCGGGCCAGCGAGACCGTCACCGCGAACTGCGCGGGTTGCGCCACATCCACGCGATCCGGCGAGGGCCTGCCGGATTCGCCACGAAGCACCGCCGTCAGCGACCAGTCGACGTACGGCTCGAGCGCCGCCGCACATTCAGCGATCGATGCAGCGAACGCACCACCGGCATCCACCAGGTCGCGGGCCACGGACTCCCATCCGGTGCCGAGTTCCGGGAACACGAACGCGACCCGGCGCGGCGCGGCCCGCCCCCTCATCGGCTCGATGGCTACGGTAGGCGCGGCCGAGCCGGCCAAGGAGGCCAGGCCGGCCAGCAGTTCCGCTCGATCACGTCCGACGACGGCGCCGCGGCACTCCAGGTGGGCTCGCGTGGCCAGCAGCGAATGGGCCACGTCGGCCACGTCCAGGCCCGGGTGACGCAACAACCACTCCCGCAGCCGGGCCGCCTGCGCGATCACACCGTCCTCGGTGCGCGCCGACACGACCAGCGGCACCGCACCCGCCCGGCTCGCGACCGCGGCCGCGGCAGATCCGGTGGCAGGCGCCTCCTCCACGATCACGTGCGCATTGGATCCGCCCATACCGAAGGACGACACGGCCGCCCTGCGCACGGTGGCGGCGGGCCAGCTCTCCGTACCGGTAACCACCCGCAAACCCAAGTCCCCGAGTGGAATTCGCGGATTCGGTGTTTCGAAGTTCAGGCTCGCGACGATCTCGCGATGGGTCAGGCAGAGCACGGTCTTGACGAGTCCCGCGATGCCCGAGGCGCCTTCCAGATGCCCGATATTCGTTTTGACCGATCCGACAGCAAGCGGTGCTTCCCGGGTCCGGCCCACACCGTAGGTTTCACCGAGCGAGGCGGCCTCCACCGGGTCACCGGCGGGTGTCCCGGTGCCGTGCAATTCGACGTACTGCACGGAGGGCGCGTCGACACCCGCAGCTGTCAGCGCGGAGCGGATCACGGCTGCCTGCGCATCCCGGCTCGGGGCGCTCAGCACACGGCGCTCGTTGCCGGTATTGACCGCGCTACCGCGGATGACAGCATGAATCCGGTCGCCGTCGGCGACAGCACGCGCCAATGGTTTCAGCACCACCACGCCGCCGCCTTCACCGCGCACGAAACCGTCGGCCCGCGCATCGAAGGTGTGACACGCACCCAGCGCAGACTGCGCGCCGAATTGCTCGGTCCGTTCACCGCTCGTCGGCGACAGAATCAGGTTCAGGCCGCCGGCCAGGGCCACGTCGCTCTCGCCGCTGCGCAGGCTTTCACAGGCCAGATGCACCGCGACCAGCGAGGATGCCTGTGCGCTATCGACCAGCATGCTCGGGCCGCTGAAGCCGAAGTAGTTCGAAACACGGTTCGCAATGATGCCGCGCCCGACGCCCCACATCGAGTGCCGGCTGACCCCCGGCCCGCCCCGGGAGGCCAGGATCTCGGCAAAATCGCTGCCGGTGCTGCCGAAGAACACACCACACCGCCGGGCATCGCGCGCGGTGGCGGCCAGGCCCGCGTCCTCGAGCGCCTCCCAGCTCAGCTCCAGGGCGAGCAGCTGCTGCGGATCGATCGCGCCCGCCTCGTTGGGCGAGATGCCGAAGAAGTCCGCATCGAAATCCCCGGCGTTACCGAGGAATCCAGCGCGCTCGGTGATTTTCTCTCGTCCGGGGGGTGCCGTCCCGATCGCGGCACGCCCGCCTCTGAGTAACTCCCAGAAACTGTCCGGATCGGCCGCGCCCGGCATTCTGCAGGATATGCCGATAATAGCGACGGTAAATGTCGATCCGGACACCACTCAACCCTTCGTCAATCCACACACACAAACGCGCTACGCATCCGCACCCGAATGGAGAAATACGTACGCAGTCGAGAAGTCCCGCTCCAATACCCCGGCCGGCCGATCGCTAAACTTTTTATTTATCGGAATCGTCGGATATGTCGGGCATGTCGGATATTTCGGACAATTTGCCGACAACCGCACGTACTCGATTCGGCGTTGTCGCCGTGACACGGGAACCGATACCCGGGAGCCGGCCGCCGCCGCTGCACCGAGGAGACCCCACCGCTCAGACCAGGACCGGACCTGGACGAACCCTCGGCCTCGGCAGAGCGATCGGTCTGCGAGCCACTGGGGGCCGGGGCGCTACAAGACATGTAGCGAGGTCGAGACGCGCGCAGGAGTGAGTAATACCCGAACGTGAGACGCACATATCATCTACGCCACTGTGACATGAGATGACATAATCACTTTCAGTTTTTCGCATGACAGCACAGAACCATAGTGGCCGGATCCTATGTCGCCGACATCGGACCTGTCAACGATGGGAAGCCGGCGACGACCCGCCACGAGTTCCGCGGAGTCACCCCGTGCCGTATCGGGATATCCTTTTGATTCGACCCGGACGATTCGTCGGTTCCCCTGCGCGCGCACCGATATCACCGGGCGGGTATCGATATTCATCGACGGCAATACATACTTCGAGCCGGCCGCCGCCCGCGACCGTGGACCTATCTGTGCGCCCGCGTCGCGCCGGCACCGCGTCGATCTCGTCGAGTTCGATTCGGAACCCGCGAACCTTGACCTGGTGATCGGCGCGGCCCCGGAACTCGACCGATCCGGTTTCGTTCCAGCACAACAGGTCTCCGGTGCGGTACATGCGCTCACCGGGGCCGCCGAAGAGGTCGGCGACGAACCGGGACGAGGTAAGGTCCGGACGGTGGCGATAACCGTGGGCGAGACCCGCACCGGCCAGATACAGCTCGCCGACGCCGCCGGCCGGGACGGGTCGCAGCCACGGATCGAGCACCAGGGCCGTAGCACCGTGTTGCGGGGATCCGATGGTGATCGGCCGGTCGTCCTCCAGGACATCCCTGTGGGTGATCGTGACACCCTTCGGGATTCCCGTGGATCCTGGAGGTATAGATCAGATATGCGGCGTGGTCGGAGCGCAGCGCCACCGTCCTATCGGCCTGGGTGATCGCAGTCGCCGGTTCCGCGTCGATGACCGGGGCCACCGAATCATCGTCGAGGACCATCCAGTGCACCGACTGCGGTAGGCGAGCGCAGAGGTCGGTGACTGTGACGCCCAGCTTCGTCTCGGAGCCGGCGAGGAGGTGGGCGATTCGCGCCGCGGGATAGTTCGGGTCGATCGGCACGTAGATCGCACCGGTCTTGACGATGGCCCACAGGGTGACGATCGATTCGACGGAGCGGGTCAGTGCCGACGCGACAGTAGTTTCCGGTCCTGCGCCGTAGCGGATGAGCCTTCGCGCCAACCTGTTCGAACGCTCGTCGAGTTCTCTGTATGCCACCGACCGCCCCGCGAACCGGACCGCGCCGGAAGCCGAGCGCCACCCCGTCGTCACCGGATCCGGGATAGACCACCAGCGACAGGTCCTGGACAAGCCCTGTGGACAGCACCTGCAGGCGCCAGACCAGCGAATCCACAGGGCGTGTGCAGAAGATCGAGTTCGGTGTCGAGATTTCCCGCCGCAGTACACATGCACAGCGCGCGGAACTGCTACTCGCGGGCGTCGATTCCGCCGACCGCACTGGTTTCACTCGAGTCTCGGCGGCGGAGGCGCAGGCTGCGTTGGAGCCGCGCCGGACGAGTGGTGCCATGGGCAGTGCGCGGTGGCTCGTTCGGCAGCGACCGGTTTTGGCAATTAACTCAACTCAATGCTGCATCGTTGCAGGTCAGCGCGATTTTCTGACGGCTTTCCGCGCCGGGCGTGATGAGCATGTCGAGCGGGGTCCATCGAGACTTGTCGTGCCGGAAGCCGGCCGGCTGGAGAGACCCTCAAACGCATTGGGGGGCGCTTCTGGCGGGATCGCTATCGGTTATTTCCTAGCTATTGCCATGGCCGTCGTGCCGGAGGAGTGTGGGGGCATCGGTGGTGCCACCGGGGCGCTGCCCTGAGCACAGAGGGAGTGGGTCGTGTACGCACGTTCTACAACAATTCAAGCGAAGCCCTCCGCGATAGACGCCGGGATCGCGCATATGCGCGACCGGGTGACACCGGCCCTGGAGGCCATATCCGGCTGTATCGGGATGTCGTTGCTGGTCGACCGGGCGTCAGGTCGCTGCATCGCGACGACATCGTGGGAGTCCGAGGAGGCGATGCGCGAGAGCGCCGAGCAGGTGCATTCGCTCCGTGAACGCGCCGTCCAGCTGTTCGGTGCCGATTCGGCGCAGGTCGAGCAGTGGGAGGTCGGGGCCATGCACCGCGACCATCGCATACGCGAGGGCGCGTGCGCCCAGATCACTTGGGCTCAGGCCGACGATCTGGGCCGGTTCGACGCAGCGGTCGAGACCTACAAGTCCATGGTGGCGTCGCAACTGGAACAGATGCCGGGATTCTGCAGCACGAGCCTGCTGATCGACCGAGCAACTGGACGCGGCGTCGCATGCGAGACGTTCGACAGCTCCGACGCGATCGAACGAAACCGCGAACAACTCGAGACCCTACGCCGCGAAGGTACCCGCCAAGGTGGTGTCAACGTGGTCGAAGTCGGCGATTTCGAGATCGCGCTCGCCCATCTGCGCGTCCCCGAGCTGGTCTGAGGGAGGATGACATCGCGACCAACGGCTTGTTCAGAGAATAGCCGCCCAGGCGACGGTATGGGCGCTTCCCGGTACCGCTCCGCGGCAGCAGTCGATCGGGGCGGAGGGCTCACAGGTTTCAGCACCCAACAATCAGGCGGCGAGAGATAATAGCCGGGTCGCTGCAGGTGCTGCGCTGCGCAGGGTGGCCCGGTCGGCTGTAGTAGGCCCAGGGATTGCTGCGCCATGCGACATCGTCCCAGTCGAGCACTCCGGCCAGGCGCGGCAGGCCGTGTTCCCACTCCCACACGCGACGTACCGGTGGACGCCCACCGGCGGGGACTCGGGCGGATCGAGCCGCGGATCACCTACGCCCGTCGGCCACGGAGCATCTTGTCGCCGGCGTCCACGTATGCCTCGAAGAACTCGGCGATCTCCCCGATCCTGTCTTCTGCGGAGGCATCGTGCGCGCTGTTCATTCCGGCCCGCAGGACGCTGATGAACGATCGGGTCCGTTCGTGACTGGCCGCGAGCAGCTGCTCGAATCCGCCGGTCGCCTCGACGAGCAGCCGGCGGCTGCCCGGTTGCGGAATAGTGCGCGCAAGACCCCAGGAGACGAGTTCGCGTACAGCCGTACTCACCGCGCCCTTGCTCGAGTTCAATGCGGCACCGAGGTCGTCCAGCGATACCGGATCGGCGCTGATCAGCAGCCGGCCGTATACGCGGCCTGTTACGCGGGGCAGATTCCACGTGGACAGGATGTCGCCCATCGCGGTGACGAATGCGGCTTGTTCGTTCTCGTCGGTCATTCGCATCGTTCCTCCGCCGCGCTCTCCCAGGCGTTGATCATGCCTCGGATTTCGCGTGTCGCCGCCTCCGGTGCGTCGAGAGTGACGACGTGGCCGGCGTCGGGAACGATGTGCTCGGCCACTTCTTCGGCCTGCGCCCATTGTGCCATGGCGGTGGCGATGTTACCCGTGCGGTCGTGATCACCGCGGATCAAACCGAGCGGTACGGGTGTGCGGTAATCCGGGCTCGGATCGACCAGCGATACGGTGGCGCGCCAGACGTCGAGGAAGGTGCGTTTCGGCATCCGTGCGAACACCGTTTCGCACGCGGCGATCGCCTCGGGCGTCACGGCGGAAGCGCGGGCCATCAGTCGCGGCAGTTGCGCGGCGGGAACGAGTGCCAACGACGGAGCGGCGAGTTTCAGCAGTGTCCGCTCCAGGCTGCTGAGCGGGCCCGCATTCCAGGTGGAGCCGATGGCGATCAGGGCATACACGCGCTCGGGGGCGGTGCGGGCCAGCTCCTGCGAGAGGTTCCCGCCGAGGGAATGCCCGATGAGAATCGGACGTTCGAGGTCGAGCTGCTCGATCAATGCGACGAGGTCGCCCAGGGAGCCTGCCGCGGTGAACCGGTGCCCCGGCGCGAGAGTCGACTCACCGTGGCCGCGCTGGTCCCAGACGACGACTCGATGGCCGGACTCGTGCAGGGCCTTCGCTTGCGTCTCGAACACGGTGTGGTCCATGCCGGCGCCGTGAGTGAATACCACCGCCCGGCGCTCGCCCGCCAGATCGCGAAAGCGTACGACACCACCGTCGCGCTCCAGGGCTCGGTTCAAATTCTCCATATTCTGAAAATAGCAAATTTGTCGACCCGTGCCTGCGGAGCGTCTCCCGGGCCGACCCTGCCGCGGTAGGGATTCACCTGCAATCGTCAATTCTCTACGGCGTGATAGCCACGGCCCTACTGCTGTCTCATTACCAAGGTTTCGAGACATCCCCGTTCCGTGTAGCCGCCGGACGCTCACACTCCTGGGCTCGCCGGCGATAGCGTCAGTGACAGAGCTTTGGGGTCTGGAGGAAGCGTGATGGAGTCGATATTTCGGACAGCGTTGGTGGGTCCGATGCTGCGGCGGGCCGGACGCGGAGCGTGGTTCGGTGTGATGTGCGTGATGGCGTTCGCGTTGTGCGGCTGTGGCGGCCTGGGCACCGATGACGCCGGGAAGGTGCACCCGGTCGGCAGCCGGGTCGAGGTCGGCGGATTCGGGTTCGTGGTCACCGGCGTCGATGGACCGATCAGCGAGATCGGTACCGGCGGCCCGAAGAAGGTTGCGGAAGGGCAGTATCTCGTTGTCCATGTCGAGGTGACCAACGTCGGAGCCGAACCACTGGCCTTCTTCGGTGGTGCGCCGCGGCTCATTGGTGACGACGGACGAGACTTCGGGCCGGACACGGCCGCTGAGCTCGCCCTCGAGTCAGATCCTTTCGAGGACCCGGTGGGCGAGATGATCGCCCCGCAGGTCGCGCGCACGATGACCGTGGTCTTCGATGTACCGGTGTCGGTTCGGCCCGCCGCTATGGAGTTTCGGCACATCGTCTCGAAATCCGACCTGGATACGGTCCGGGTCGCGGTGGCGTGAGGACATTCGTGGCCGCTGAGACCGAGCCGACGGCGACCGCACTTGCGCGCTCACACACACCACGGCAAGCACCCTCGTTCCCGTCTCCGCCAGCGAGCCCACACAGCCACGTCCCGCCACACAACCCCCGGATGACCGGCCAACCAGCACAACCGCCGCTGAGACCCACTTATCGGCGGCCGGAAATCGGCATTTGCCCCGGTCGAAAACCAGTCAGGGCCTCGCCGTTCAAGGCTCACACACCAGCAGCACTACCGCCCGGCCGGAGTCGGGACCGCCGTCGAGGTGGCCGGGCCCACCGAAGCATGCACGGTGATTTCCGGCGTGGGTGCGCCCGCAGGCGGCGGCGACTCGATCCGGTCGAGCACCGGCGCCACGGTGTCATAGACGGCCGCCGCCAAAGACTCGTCCTTCGCCTGATCGCCACCGTGGGCGTTGTAGTCCAGACCTTGCAGGTAGTCCACCATCTGCGGGCCGGTGAGTTCGACCGTCACCATCCCACCTGGCAACTCGGTGACCTTCTTCGGCTCCGGGACCCGCTTGACGTTATTACGCGTGTTCGTCCTCTCCCACAGATCCTGCGTCATGTGCAGCTTGAACGCCGGAACACTGGCCGCCTTCCGTTCCCGCTCCTCTTGCTCCGGCGGCGAATTCGTCACGCACCCGGCCGTGAAGACCACCAAAAGCACCGCTACCAAGGTCCCGACCACTGCCCTATCCCAGGCCGTTCCGCTACCAGGCATTCCCCGCGTCCCCTCTGCTCACCGGGCAGGCCCCGCCCTGCCGCCATATCCAGAGTACCGAGAGATGACGACAATTCGGGCGAAAACGACTGGCACAGCAGCCCTTTCACCATATTCACCCACCGGACCGAACCGGTACCCCCGCGGTGGACCGGCCGGGCTCAGCGCGAAGAATCGACGCGCACCAGAGATGTTTCTCCGGCCGCCATCGCCGATACAGCGACGTCGGGTGGAGTCGGCACTGGCATGGTCGCCGGACCTGTACTGATCACCGGCTGGACGACCGGATCGAGTAATTCTTATTCGAGGCGGGCCGAGAGGCAGCCGGCAACCGAGACCGTTGCCTGGTTCGCCAGGAGGAATAGACCCGAGGTTCTGATGGTTGACAGGGCAGCCTTGATTGTCGTCAACGTGAGGAACCTGCGACAGTGTCCGTGCCATTGAGCATTCTCGATCTGGTCTCCATCCCCGATGGCTCGACGGCCCGCGATGGTATCGCCACTTCGATGGACGCCGCCCGGACAGCAGACCGGCTCGGCTACCGGCGGCTCTGGTTCGCCGAGCATCACAACACCGCCAACCTCGCCGCCAGCGCCACCTCGCTGCTGATCGCGCAGGCCGCCTCGGTGACCGAACGGATCCGCGTGGGCTCCGGTGGTGTGATGTTCCCCAACCATGCGCCGCTGATGGTTGCCGAGCAGTACGGAACCCTCGCCAATATGTACGGCGACCGGATCGATCTGGGCCTGGGCCGGGCCCCGGGCACGGATATGATGACCGCTCGGGCGCTGAGCCGGTCATCGAGCGAACCGCAGGCTTTTGCGGAGAACATCTACGATCTGCAGGGCTGGTTCGGCGCGGACGGAACCGCCCGGAGTGCCCCGATCGTTTCGGCCGTCTCCGCGGGCACCGAAGTCCCCATCTGGGTCCTCGGTTCGACCGTCAACGGAGCCTCCATAGCCGGTCAGCTCGGTTTGCCCTTCGCGCTTGCCTCGCACTTCGCGCCCGATCAGCTGGACGAGGCCGTCCAGGTGTACCGCGACACATTCTCCGATTCCGCGCCGACCGCGCAGATCACCGAGCCGTACCTGATGGCGGGCATCAACGTCATGGTGGCACCGACGGACGCGGAGGCCGAGCGAGAGTTCACCACGCTGGAGCAGATGTTCCTCGATATCCGCAGCGGCCGGCGCCGCAAGCTCCAACCACCCATCGACCCCGAAGAGCTTGCCGCCCAGGGGGGTCGGGATCATGCGATGCTGCGAATCAAGGCCGTCGGCGCCCCGCGGACGGTCGTGCGGGGACTGGCGGAATTCGTCGAGCGCACCGGCGCCGACGAACTCATCACCGTCACCTACGCATACGACCCCGCAGTGCGGCAACGTTCCCTGGAGCTTCTGGCCGGCGAGTGGTTCGAGCCGCCGACGGGTGCGTGAATGGTTGCATCATCTTGTACTCGATCGGGGTCCGCATACCGAGCACGGAGTGACGGTGGCGCCGGTTGTGGAAGATCTCGGAGTACTCGAAGATCGCATTCGCCGGCTAGGCCGCGTTTCATAAGCCCGTGAGTTGAGGGGCGGAATCCGTTGTCCGGGTTGAGAAGTTGGTGATATGGCGAGGTCTCCGGTAGTTGGTTGAACGACCAAGCACAACCGGAGACCTCGTGAACAGCGTAACGGCAACGTGCCGTGCGGATCTGACCGATGCCCAGTGCGCGAAACTGAAACCGCTACTACCTGCTGGTATGAAGCCGGGCCGACCACCGCGGTGGTCGAAACGCCGATTGATCGACGGGATCCGGTGGCGGATTCGAACAGGCAGTCCGTGGCGTGATATTCCGAGGGTATATGGGCCGTGGCAGACGGTGTATGGGTTGTTCCGCCGCTGGCAGCGTGACGGCACGTGGGAATCGGTGCTGACCGCACTGCAAGCCCACGCCGATGCGGGCGGTGAGATCGAGTGGACGGTGAGCGTGGACTCCACGATCGCCCGCGCGCACCAGCATGCGGCGGGTGCGCGCCGCGACTTCGACGGCCAGGTCGAGGCGACGGGTGGTTTCGACGACGAGGCGGCCTGGATAGAGTCGACCACGCCGCGCTGAATCCGGAGTAGACCGGGAAAGGCCTACGACCGAGACCGGATTCCCGCGCCGAGATGATGCCGAAAGCCCATGGTGTCGTGAAATACCTGCATCCCCTTCGGTGCTACTACACGCACGCGACCGACCTGGGCGTCCCGCAGGAACAGACCCTCGGATATAAGACAACCGCGCCCGGGGTCACGGTAAGACCTCAGTGACCGACCCACGATTTGACCGGATGCCGCCTCCGCTTTATGCTCGAATTCATACGGAGGTTGCATCCGTTTTGCATTTTCGCAGTATCACCGGAGGCAGGAGGGCACATGAACGTCAGTGAGCAACGAGAGCGCAAGCCCCGCGCGGACGTCCAGCGCAACCGCGCGGCCTTGCTGGAGACCGCGCAGCGTCACTTCCTCCAGCATGGGGTCGGCACGTCCCTGGAGGCGGTGGCCAAGGAGGCGGGCGTCGGGCCCGGCACCCTGTACCGGCATTTCCCCACCCGGGAAGCGCTGCTGGCGGCCGTTCTGCAGACACGTTCCGAGGAGCTGGTGGCCCGCCGAGCGGACATCGAGCAGATGGGCGATGCCGGTGAGGCATTGGAGCAGTGGCTGCGGGCAATGGAGGAGTACTTCAGCGCTTTCAGCGGGCTCCCGGACCCGCTCATGGCCGCGGCCCAGGCGCAGGACCCGGACAATCCGCTCACCATTCCTTGCGACATCTTCATCGCCGCCACCGACAAATATGTGGAAGCAGCTCAGAGCACGGGACAGGTACGCGCGTCGGTGCGTGGCTACGACCTGTTCCTCGCGGCCTGTTCCATTGCCTGGATCAAGGGCAACGGTGCCGACGAGGAGTCACTCGACCGGCTCCGCACGCTCCTCGCGAGCGGCTACCGCCTGCGGGACGAGAAGGCGTAAATCGCTGGGCGCGCCGCGCTCAGGCCTGATCCACCGGCATCCGGGACCACAGTTTTCATCAAGGAGGATTTATGAGTCATTCGCCAAGGGTTTTGCCCGCTGACGCTCGCCGCATTGTTGCGCAGGGTGATCTCGGCTACCTCGAGGGCGCCCGGTGGTACCGCGGGGCGCTCTGGTTCTCGGATATGACCCGACGCAAGATCAGTCGCCTTTCCCCCGGTGAGCCACTCGAGGATATCGCCGATGTACCCGGGCGCCCCTCGGGTCTCGGGTTCGGTCTCGATGGGGCACCGATGGTTGTTTCCATCGACGACGGACGGCTGCTGCGCGTGGGAAGTAGCGGGCTGGAGGAACTCGCCGACCTCGCGCCGGTCGCGTTCCATCCCAACGATATGGCCGTAGACCGGGAGGGCCGCGCATATATCGGCCCGCAGGGCTATCCCTTCGGAACCGACCCCATCGGCGTGAGTTTGATCATCCGCCACCCCGACGGCCGGATCGACACGGGCGGCGAGGACCTGATATTCCCCAACGGCATCGCCATCTCCGGCGACGGGCGCACCCTGGTCGTCGCGGAATCGTTCCGGGCACCACGTACCAGGCTCACCGCGTTCACCGTGACCGACGACGGTGCGCTGACCGACCAGCGCGTGTTCGCCGAATTCGGATCACCGGACACCGAGTCCATCGATGGCATCGGCATCGACAGTGAGGGTGCGGTGTGGGCGGCCTTCCCATGGATCGGTGAATTCCGGCGCGTCCGCGAAGGCGGCGAGGTCACCGACGTCATCCGGATCGAACCGGACGCCACGTATCCCGACGGCGGCACATTCGCCGTGGACGCGATCCTCGGTGGACCGGAGATGCGGACCCTTTACCTGCTCATCTCGGATACAAGCCCCGAGCGCCTCGTCGATGGCTTCGATGCCACGGGCAGGATCGAAGCCATCGAGGTCGAGGTGGCAGGAATCCGGGACTGACGGCAACGCTTGCGTCTCCACGACAGCGTCGCGGAGCGTTCCACATCCTCCCGGTTACTGCCATCCTGCAGGATGTCGTGGAGACGAATCGTGCCCCGCCCGCCGCCGACCGGCCCCCGCCGGTACGTCAGGTACACCCAACACGTCACATACACGAACACGAACACGAACACGAACAGCGCGTAGTCCCCACACTTCGACCAGGCGGTCGTGCCGTGCCGCGGTCTGCAAGCAGCCTGCCGGTACCCGCAAAGTGCCCGCTGCACCCGGCCCTCAGGACCACTGCCTCCTTGGGCAGACAGCATCTGTGCCCGGCCGCCGTGTCGGCGACTGCGCGCCTCGGAAAGGAAACGCCTTGTCCGGCACAGCGTCCCTCTTCACGGACCTCGTACGCTCCCGGCGCTCCCCCCGTAAGTTCCTGCCCGCCCCTCTTTCCCCTGCGGACATCCGCGGCGTGCTCGAAGACGCGCAGACGGCCCCTTCGAACAGCAATACCCAGCCGTGGACAGTGCATGTTGTCTCGGGTGCGGAGCGCGACGCACTCGCCGAGGAACTGCTTCAGGCCGACACGGAGGGACGCACCTCCCCGGATTTCACCGACGGCTACGGCGACGGCATCTATCTCGAGCGGGCGCAGGCCCTGGCCGCGAGCTACTACGGATCCCTCGGCGTCGCGCGCTCGGACCTGGAAGGCCGAAGGGCGGCGGTCCGCGAAAACCTCGAGTTCTTCGGAGCTCCCCATGCCGCCTTCCTGTTCATGCCGGCCCTGGGCGACGGGGTGCGGACGGCCGGTGACATCGGAATGTACGCGCAGAACTTCCTGCTCTCGCTGGCGTCCCGCGGGTTCGCCGGCATTCCGCAGACCATGCTCGGGATCTATGCCGACACCGTCCGCGGATTCCTGGATGTTCCCGCGGATCTCAAGCTGCTGTTCGGTATCTCCTTCGGCACGGCCGACCCTGCGGGACCGGTGAATCCGTTCGGCAGGACACGCATCCCGCTCGAGCAGAGTGTGGTTCTGCACGGCACTCCCGGCGTCCTCGACGGTCAATAGTCCGTCATACCACGCGGCGTGCGGGTCCGGGCCGCCACTCGGCCGGTCCGGACCCGGAGCCCGCGCTCACGACTTCGGTCCACACGCACGGCATACGCCTCGCGTTCCTCCTGCTGACAGATTGCGTCATCTTGACAATTCGGAGGCAGCCTCCGTATTGTTGAAGAGATATCGGAGGCACTCTCCGTTTCTATTACCCCGTCTGGAGGAGCAACCATGACAAGCCGGCAAATGGTCCTGGGCATGCAGTTCAGCGGCGGCTACGGGGCCGAGCCCGGGGCCTGGCGATTGCCGGGTGCGAATCTGAACAGCTACACGGATATGGACCAGTTCGTGCGTTACGCGCAGGCCGCCGAACGCGGCAAGGTCCAGCTGCTGTTCATTGCCGACACCCCGGTCCTGGATATGGACCTCACCCACCACGCACCGCGCCAGGCGATCGAGCCGCTACTGCTGCTGACCGTCCTCGCGCGTGAGACCGAGCGGATCGGCCTGGTCACCACCGCCTCCACGACTTTCAACGAGCCCTACAACCTCGCCCGCCAGTTCAAGGCCCTGGATGTGATCAGCCACGGCCGGGCCGGCTGGAACGCGGTGACCACCTCCACCCCCGCTGCGGCGGCGAACTTCGGCAGCGAGATTCCGCCGCGTGTGGAGAAGTACGAGCGCGCCCACGAGGTCATCCAGATCGTGCAGGCGTTGTGGGGCAGTTGGGAGAAGGACGCCTTGCTCCTCGACGTCGAGAACAAGCGGTACGCCGATATGGACAAGATCCAGCCGGTCAACCTGCACGGCCGCCACGTCGCTTCCCGCGGCCCGCTGCCCATCCCCCCGTCCGAACAGGGTCAGCCGGTCATCTTCCAGGCGGGCGGCGGCGGTTACGGCCTCGAGATCGCGGGCCGTTACGCCAGCGGTGTCTACGCCAACCCGTACAGCATCGAGGATGCCCGAGCTCAGCGCCAGGCCCTGCGCGACGCCGCCGAGCGCGCCGGACGCGACCCGGACGAGGTGAAGATGCTCGCCGGCTTCATGCCGACCATCGCCGGCTCCCGCGCTGCCGCTCTGGAGCGACGTCGCTTCCTGGACGAGGTCGTCGACCTGGACCAGCGCGTCCGCTATCTCGGGGCCATGATCGGTCTCCGGCTCGGCCCCGAACAACTCGACCAGCCGCTCACCGTGCAGCAGCTGGCCGCCGCCGTGCCCAGTCCGCGCGACCCACGCTCCGGCCGCGCCCTGGAAGTGGCCCGGGAAGGCTGGAGTCTGCGCGATGTGATCGCCCACGGTGTGATCGACTATCACCCCGTGGTCGCCGGCACCGCCACCGACGTGGCCGACCATATGCAGGAGTGGTTCGAGGCCGGGGCCTGCGACGGCTTCTCGATCGCCCTCGACGCCTTCCACGACGGCTTCGACACCTTCGTCGACCAGGTCGTCCCCATCCTGCAGGAACGCGGCCTGTTCCACGAGGACTACGAAGGCTCCACCCTGCGCGAGAACCTCGGCGCCCACGCGCAATACGGCCTCGACCCGCGCCTCACCGAGCCGGCCCGGGCATGACCACCACGACGTAGCTCCGCCATCACCACCGAGGCGGTCGCGGTCGGCCCTGCGACTGACCTACACCGGCGTCATCCGGCACACACCCGGCAGGCCGCCTGACCACAGGCCGTTCCGACGGCGCAGAACGCATCTTCCAGCGGCCCTTCATCGTGGGCCTGTAGCAAGGACATCACCGACCATGAAACGCCCGCTCGACGAACTGACCGCCGCCCCCGGCAGCGACAAAACACATCGCACCCAGCCATCCGCACCACCTGAAACGGACCCTCTCATGGTCCAACCCGGTCAGCCCTTCGCACCACCCGCGGCGAATACCCGCACGGTTGAGGCCCCGCTGGTCACCGACCGTGGCACCTTCCGTCACGGGTCGCCCGGAAGTGACGCCGCGGTGCCGGCTCCGGCCATCACGGCTTACGCGGCCGCCGAAACTCCAGCTCGCACTGGGCTCGTCCCCGTCCTCGCGTTCGCCGGCATCGTCGTCGCCGTCATGCAGACACTGCTCGTCCCCGTCATCGCCAACCTTCCCCGGCTCCTGGACACCACAGCTGCCAACGCCGCCTGGGTGATCACCGCGACACTCCTGTCCAGCGCTGCCGCCACTCCGATCATGGGACGGCTCGGCGACCTCTACGGCAAACGCCGATTCATCGTCGTCAGTCTCGGACTGATGGTGCTGGGCTCGCTGATCTCCGGATTCACCTCCGACCTCGTGCTCATGGTCGTAGGCCGCGCCGCGCAAGGCATCGCATTGGGCGCCATCCCGCTCGGCATCGGCATCATCCGGGACGAATTGCCGCCCGAGCGGCACGGATCGGCGATCGCGCTGATCAGCAGCTCCATCGGCATCGGCGGCGCGCTCGCCATACCGCTGGCATCGCTCGTCGCCCAATACGTCGACTGGCACTGGCTCTTCTTCGTGGCCGCCGCCCTCGGCGCGACAGCCATGGCCGCGATCTACGCAGTCGTCCCCGAAAGCGCGCAGCGCGCCCCCGGCCGCTTCGACGTGATCGGCGCGCTCGGGCTCACGCTCGGACTCGTCGCACTACTACTACCCGTCTCCAAGGGCGCCGACTGGGGCTGGACAAGCACCACCACGCTCGGACTCTTCGCCGCCGCCATAGTTATCTTCCTGCTATGGGGCCTCTTCGAACTGCGCATCGAGGACCCGCTGTTGAACCTGCGCACCGCCTCTCGCCGCCAGGTACTCCTGACCAACCTGGCCGCGATCACCACCGGCCTCGCGTTCTACGCGGTGACACTCGTCCTGCCGCAACTACTGCAGCTCCCCGAGTCCACCGGCTACGGGATGGGAATGTCCATGCTCGCCACCGGCATCTGCGCAGCCTCCATGGGGCTCGCAATGATGATCGCCGCCCCGCTCGCCGCCCGGCTCTCGGCCGCGCACGGACCGAAAGTCACCCTGATGACGGGACTCGCGCTGCTCGCCATCGGATACCTGGCCGGAACAACTCTGCTCGGCGCCGCATGGCAAATCGTGATCGTCGCCTTCCTCGCGGGCAGCGGCGTCGGCACCGCCTACGCGGCAATGCCCGCCCTCATCCTCGGCGCCATCGACCCGTCGGAATCCGGCGCCGCCAACGGACTGAACTCACTGATGCGGGCCATCGGCACGGCGATGTCCAGCGCCGTCGTCGGCGTCGTCCTCGCCGGCACGGCTCAACACGTAGGGAACACCGAGATACCCACACTGGACGGCTTCCGCATCTCGTTCCTGATCGCGGCGGGTGCAGCGGTGCTGGGTCTCGTCCTGGCGGCGCTTCTGCCTGGGCGTAAACGAGGTGAAGCAGGATGATGCCGGGGCTGAAGCCCGCTGCCTTTGGAGGAATTCACCCGGTCGAGCCCGCCGCGTTCGCTTCCCCCGGCCCCTCCGGATCCACGTTCATCGTAGGTTTCCAACAGGCCCGGCTACCGGCCGCTCTTCACCCCACCGCCCTCCGGGATAGCCGAGGAACAGCACGGCCGAGCTATGGGACTCGACCTCTTGACGAGCTGGTGAATTCGGCCATGGAGAGGTAACCGCGGACCCGCGGTGAAGCGTGCCTTCGCGGGCATCGCCGAGGCCGGAAAACCCTTCGGGGTCAATGCTTTCGATCCGGGCACCGCGCGCGACTACGCCGCAGCCGGAGCCGGAGCCGGAGCCCGGTTCATCCTCGTCGGAGCCGATGTGGCGCTGCTCGCGCGCGCCTCCGAGAAGCCGGCCGGAACCTACCTCGCGAGCACGGCTCGGGCTCCCCGTACCAGCATTACGCCGGACAGGCCGGGCAGTCCGCGGAGCCGGTCGAGGTCTTCGGACCAGAAGGGGGTGGTGCGGTCGTTGATCCGCACCCAGGCCGAGTTGTGTTCCAGCCAGTGCGCGACCTCGGCGTGGGCGGCGGGTTTGCGGGTGGGATCGACAGCGTCTTCGATATCGAGCACGATCTGGTCGGCGTCGCAAAGTAGGGCGCCGTCGACAGCGCCGGGTTCGGCGACGTTGACCAGCAACCAGGAGCGGGCGATGGTCGCCTCGACTCGGCGTGTGGTGTGTTGCGCGGTCATCTGTTCACCCTTCCGGGCGGTCGACGGGATGCGCGGGTTCGCGGCCCGCCAGGGCATCGATAACGGCATGCGCAGCCGACAGGCCCGCGCGCAAGCGGGCTTCGGTGGTCTGTCCGGCCAGGTGCGAAGTGATGATCACGTTGCCGAGGTCACGCAGCGGGCTCTGGGCCGGCAGTGGTTCGTGGGCGAGGACATCGAGTGCGGCGCCGGCGATTTCGCCGGCGCTCAGCGCATGCGCGAGGGCGACTTCGTCGACGAGGCTGCCGCGCGCGGTGTTGATCAGCACCGCGGTCGGTTTCATTGCTTTCAGGCGGGCGCGGTCGATCAGGTGGTGAGTGCTCCGGTCGGCGCGGCAGTGCAGGCTGAGGTAGTCGGCTGTGGCGCAGACGGTGTCCAGGTCGAGGTATTCGATATGGGTATCGGCCGGGTCGGGGTGGGCGGTTGCCACCGCGACCGTCATACCGAAGGCGTGGGCCAAGCGGGCTACGGCTCGGCCGCTGGGGCCGTAGCCGACGACGCCGAGGCGGGCGCCGCGCAGCTCCCGGCCGGCGTGCCGGGGCCAGCCTCCGCCGTGAACGCCGGCGAGCACCGCGGGGAGTTGCCGGGCGGTCATCAGCATCAGGGCCATGGTCATTTCGGCGACGGCGTCGTGGTTGACGCCCGGTGTGTTGCAGACGCGGATGCCGTGGCGTGCCGCTGCGGCGAGGTCGACCGATTCGTAGCCGACGCCGCTGCGGGCGATGACCTTCAACGATAGTGCGTGGTCGAGCATGTCTGCAGTGACCGGTTCGCCGGCGACGATCGCGGCGTCCACTCCTTCGAACAGCCTCAGGGCCTCGTCGCGGGTGCGGGGGCCGATGGCCGGGGAATAGCGCACAGTATGACCGTGGCGGTGCAGCAGCTGGTCCACCTCGTCACCGGGCGCCAGGTAGTCGGTGGTCACCAACACTGTTGCCATTGGATTCCTTTCACTGAGGGACGCGAGTCCGGGGCGGGTCGGCGCCCCGCCCCGGACTCTTCATGAAGGGCGATTCAGCCCACCGATTGTTTGTCGTCCACCGGTTGGGTGCCGGCATCGGCCACCGGTTGTGTACCGGCCACCGGCTGTGCGCGCTTCCCGGCGAGCACGGCGCGCGCCTTGTCTTGGTCGAAGTCGTTTTCCCACTTCCCGATCACGATGGCAGCGAGGGCGTTGCCGAGTACGTTGATGAATACCCGGCCTTCGTTGAGGATGCGGTCGATCCCGACGATCAGCGCCAGCGCGGCCAGCGGGATATGCCCGACCGCGGTGACCGTGCTGGCCAGGACGATGAAGGCGCCGCCGGCGATACCGGCCGTGCCTTTGCTGGTCAGCATCATCACGCCGACCATGACCAGCTGCTGCTGCCAGCTCAGGTCGATGCCGACCGCCTGTGCCAGAAACAGTGAGGCCATGGTCAGGTAGACCGCCGAGCCGTCGAGGTTGAACGAGAATCCCGACGGGATGACGATGCCGACGACGGGTTTGCCGACACCGAGTTCCTCGAGCTTGCGAACCAGCGCGGGCAGCACCGCCTCACTGGAACAGGTGCTCAACGCCACCAGCAGCTCGTCTTTGAGGTAGCGCATCAGTGCGATCAAGCCCAGGCCACACGCCCGCGAGATCGCGCCGAGGATCACGATGACGTAGACGATGCAGGTGCCGGTGAACAGCAGGATCAGATATCCCAGCTGCTGCAGGCTCTCGGCGCCGTACTTCGCCACGACCATGGCCAGGGCGCCGAAGGTCCCGAACGGTGCCAGGCGCATCACCCAGCTCACGATTTTGAACACCACGGTCGACAGGGCCGCGATGCCGGAGGTGATCGGTGCGGCCTTCTCGCCCGAGACGTTGAGCGCACAACCGAGCACGATGGATACCATCAGCGCGGCGAGGATTTCGTTGCCGGTGATCGCCCCGAACAACGAACCGGGGATGATGTTGTCGATGAACTCGACCACACCGGGTGCGTGCTGGTCGTGCCCCGGGATGGACTCGGCGTCGAGTTCGTCCAGGTTGATCTTCATGCCCGCACCCGGTTTGAAGATGTTGGCCACGACCAGCCCGATCAACATCGAGACCAGCGACAGGACGATGAAGTAGCCCAGCGCCTTGGCCCCGATCCGGCCGGCTTTGCGCAGGCTGTCCATCGAGGCGATGCTGGTGGTGACGACACAGAACACGACCGGCACCACGATCATCTTGACGATATCGATGAACCAGTCGTTGAGCGGGCTCACCGCGACGCCGACGTCGGGCCACAACAGGCCGACCGCGATACCGAGGACCGCCCCCAGCAGGACTTGGAACCAGAGTTCGGACAGCAGCCGGACCAGCCGAGAGCGGCGCGGCCGGATGGGATCCGGTGACGTAGTGGCAATGGTCATCATGTGCTCCTTTGCACATCGGAGCGGGTAGCGGCCCCTCATCGGCCACGACCCGCGGTCCGGGATCAGTGATGCAGAGCCCGGAGCACTTCGTAGAAGGCTGCCTTGCCTTCGAATCCGATACCGGGGGTCTCGGTCAGCCCGACCCGGCTGTTCTCCACCACCGCACCGTCGGCGAAACCGCCGGTCGGCTGGAACTCACCGGGATAGGACTCGTTACCGCCGAGCTTGAGCGCTGCGGCGATGTGCAGGGAGAACTGATGACCGCCGTGCGGGATGCACTGACGTGCGGACCAGCCGTGCTGGGCGAGCATCTCCTGGACCCGCAGGTACTCGGTGAGGCCGTAGCTGAGGGCGGGGTCGACCTGGATGATGTCGCGGTCCGGCCGCATGCCGCCGTAGCGGATCAGGTTGCGGGCGTCCTGCAGCGAGAACAGGTTTTCGCCCGTGGCGATACGCCCCGAGTAGTGCTCGGACAGTACGGCATTGAGACGGTAGTCCAGCGGGTCGCCGACCTCTTCGTACCAGAACAGGCCGTAGGGCTCGATGGCCTTGCCGTACTCCAGCGCGGTCGGCAGATCGAACCGGCCGTTGACGTCGACGGCCAGCCGCGAACCGTCACCGTCGAGGACTTCGAGCACCGCCTCGATGCGCCGTAGGTCCTCCGCCAGATCCGCACCACCGATCTTCATCTTGACCACGGTGTAGCCCATGTCGAGGAAGCCGCGCATCTCGTCCTGCAGATCCCGCAGCGTCTTGCCCGGTGCGTAGTAGCCGCCCGCCGCGTAGACGAAGACCGAGTCGTCGGGCTGTCCGTCGCCGTATTTATCCGAAAGGTATCGGTACAGCGGCTTGTCGGCGATCTTGGACGCCAGGTCGAACAGCGCCATGTCCAGCACACCGACCGCCACCGAACGCTCACCGTGGCCGCCGGGCTTCTCGTTGGTCATCATCAGCTTCCACGCGCGGGCCGGGTCCAGCTCCCCCGCCTCGTCGAGCAGTGCCTCCGGGTCGGCGTCGAGCAGGCGGGGGATCATCCGGCGGCGCAGGATCTCCCCCGCGCTGTAGCGGCCGTTGGAGTTGAAGCCGTACCCGATCACGGGCTCGCCGTCACGCACGACATCGCTGACGATCGCCACGATCGAGCAGTCCATGCTGCTGAAGTCGATCCAGGCATTGCGGATCGACGAGCTGATCGGGACAACGCCCTCGTGCACGGAAATGATCTTCATCGGTTTCTCCTGTCGACAGCCGGTGGCGAGACGGCCCGCGGCATTCGGTGAAGAGCCGGGACGGCGTCCCGACCCGCAGAACTTATAAGATGTAAGTCTTATAAGATGCAAGTGCGATGCTAAACTGCGAGCGGCGCCGAACACAAGGGCTTCTTGTGGCGGCGGACACAGAAATCGGATCGGTTGAAGGAGGGCGCATGACGTCGACCGGCGTGACCAACGTCTTTTCCAGCAAGGGCGACGTGGCATACGCCGAGATCCGGCGGCTGATCCTCAGCGGTGAACTCGCCGCCGGCTCCCGGCTCCCCCAGTACGAGCTGGCCGACCGCCTCAGCATGAGCATCACCCCGTTGCGCGAGGCCATCCGGCGCCTGAGTAGCGAGGGGCTGGTTGCGGTCGAGTCCCATCGCGACGTCCGCGTCGCTCCGATGAACGCGCGAGAGGCGCAGCAACTGTTCGAGGTCCGCCTGTCGCTGGACCCGACCGCCGCCGAACTGGCCGCGACCAGGCGCACCGAACAAGACATCTTCGATATGCGCGCGGCGCTGAAGAGGCTGGTCCCGGTGACCCGGCAGTGGGGCGAAGAAGGCCTGGTCGCCCACCGCGACTTCCACCGCGCGCTTTACCTCGCCTCCCACAACGACGTCCTGATCCGTCTACTCGACGACGTGTGGGACAAATCCGACCGCTACCGCCGCATGGGCTTGGAACTGCCCCCGGGCGACGAACCCCGGACCCGGGATCTCGACGAACACCACCAGATATTCGATCTCGTCCTCGCCGGTGACGGCCCCGGCGCGGGCGAGCTCATGCGCCGCCATATCACCGAAAGTCTCACCGCCGCCGCCATCCGCGAACTCGAACAACGCGAACAGGACCCCGGTCGCGAACCCGCGTAGGGGCCGATCGGACACACACACACACCAACAACGAAACCGCAACGGGCACAGCGAACTCGCCGCCCGTCAGCTTCTCCACGCCTGCACAAAGGAGTGTTCGCCCATGGGCTCCACCCACCGCATCGCCGTCATCCCCGGTGACGGCATCGGCACCGAAGTCGTCCCCGAAGGGCTGCGCGTCCTCGAAGCCGCCGCGAAGACCTTCGATTTCACTCTCGACTACGAGCAGTTCGACTACGCCTGCGCCGACTACTACACCCGCACCGGCGCCATGCTCCCCGACGGCTGGTTCGACCAGCTCAACCGCTTCGACGCCATCTTCTTCGGCGCAGTCGGCTGGCCCGAGGTCGTGCCCGATCACATCTCGCTGTGGGGCAGCCTGCTGCAGTTCCGCCGCCACTTCGATCAGTACGTCAGCCTGCGTCCGGTCAAACTACTCCCCGGCATCCCCAGCCCGCTGGCCGGACGCGTCCCCGGTGACGTCGACTTCTATGTGGTGCGCGAGAACACCGAGGGCGAATACTCCAGCATCGGCGGCAAGATCTTCGAAGGCACCGACCGCGAAACCGTCATCCAGGAAACCGTCATGACCCGCGTCGGAGTAGACCGGATCCTGGACTATGCCTTCACGCTGGCCCAGTCCCGCCCGCGCAAGCGCCTGACCTCGGCCACCAAGAGCAACGGAATCTCCATCACGATGCCGTACTGGGATGAACGCGTCGCCGAGGTCGCCCAGCGGTATCCCGATGTAGCGGTGGACAAGTACCACATAGACATCCTCACCGCGAACTTCGTGCTGCACCCCGACTGGTTCGACGTCGTGGTCGCCAGCAACCTCTTCGGCGATATCCTTTCCGATCTCGGCCCCGCCTGCACCGGCACCATAGGAATCGCGCCCAGCGGAAACATCAACCCCGAACGCAAATACCCCAGCCTGTTCGAGCCCGTGCACGGTTCGGCGCCCGATATCGCCGGCAAGGGCATTGCCAACCCGATCGGCCAAATCTGGAGTGCGGCCATGATGCTCGACCACCTCGGTGAACCCGAAGCCGCGACCGCCATCATGACCGCCGTCGAAAATGTTCTGGTCCAGGGCACCGGCGCACTGACCCCCGACATGGGCGGCAACGCCACCACCCGTTCCCTCGGCGAAGCTGTCACCAGCCGGCTACAGGACACGCCGCCATCACGCATCACCGATCGATGAATAAAGGCAAGAAATGCAACCACCGGCCCACCGGCGGCGCACGACACAACGATCAGCTCGCGGAGGCAGCCGTATACTCCACTCGCTGCAGGGACCGCAGTCTCGGCGCGAGATCGCGTGCAAACAGTTTCAGAAACCGGCGTTGGTCGTGGCCGGGGCGTGGAAGACCAGGTGGTCGAAGGCGTCGACATACTGCGCGACCTATTGGACTGCCTTCTCCGGGTCAGAGGCCACGATCCAGCGCTTGGCGATCTCCTCGATCGGCAAACTGTCGGCTGTCGCGGTGGCCGAGACCGGGCCGATGAGTACCCGGGCCGAGCAGACCGGCGTGACCAAGGACTGATGCTTCACCAGCGATTCTCCTGCTGGTAGACGCATGCCCCGACGACCGTGAGAGGAGGCATATACCGCCTCTCAGATCGCAGGTGGGTCGTTGTCGAGCACGGAACGGGTGGTGGGTGTCGGACTCGTCAGCGTGGCTCGACCAACACCGGATCGCCGCAACTGTCGGGCAGCGCAATCAGTGAGCATGGTGCCGGCTGGCGCGTCGGCCGGTAGGTGGAGGGCACCCCGTGGTATTCGGTGATCTCGCGGTAGGCCGCCACCGCGACTGTCGGTCGGCGGGTCAGAGCAGGGTCGTGGACGGCATCGACGCTGTAAAGACCGAATCGGGGACCGTATTCACCCCACTCGTAATTGTCGGTGAGGCTCCAGTAGTTGTACGAGACGATGTTGATGCCGTCTTGGCGTGCGCGCTGAATCCAATAGACGGTGTCGCGGAGATGGTCGTCGCGACGGTACCCGTCGGCACGGTTCTGATCCGCGTCGGTAGCCAATCCGTTCTCGATGACCCGCAGCGGCTTGTTCGGATATTTGGCGGCGAAGTAGCGCAGCACGTAGTACATGCTTTCCGGTGATTGCGGCAGATTCCAGAACGAGCCGCCCGAGGCGACGAACGACGACAGTTCCGACGGCGCGATCGAGTAGTACTGGTCGACGCCGATGAAGTCGAAGGAATCGACCATACGGTCGGAGAACGCGGCTTCCAGCGCCGGTTCCACACCGGGTAGTGGGATGTAGGCGATGTTCGAGGAGACCTGACCCCCGGGTTGCACGGCATGGATGTAGGTCGTGATCGCCCGATGAGCCTCGATGATCCCATCGACCATGACCCCGGTGTTCGCCGGCGCCAAACCACCGTAGGTCAGTTCCCGCCGGACGTATTCGCTGGGCTCGTTGAATGTGATCCAGATCGGCTCGGCCCATCTGTAGCGATCAACGACACGTCGCCCGAAACCGGTGAGGGCTGCGGCCATCTCCGGGTTGTTCCACCCCCCACGATCGACCGCCCAACCAGGATGAACCCAGTGATTCAACGTGATCATAGGGCGCATGCCCGAGGCCACGATACGGCCGATCACCGCATCGTAGAACGCCCAACCGGCCGCGTCGTCGACACCGGGCTGCGGTTCGATGCGCGACCACTCCACCGACAAGCGATAGTTGTCCACACCGATCGAGGCCGCCCTGGCGACATCGCCCTCGTACTGGTGGAGGAAGTCCACGGCGTTACCCACCGGCTCGTGCAACTTCCCTTCGTTGCCGTAGCGCAGGTAGTTCGAGTCCTGGTTGAAACCTTCGGACTGAAAACCGGATTGAGCGACCCCGAACTCGAAGTCCGCTGGTAATGCGGGAAGGTCTTCGGCCGCCGAGGGCGCCGCAAGGGCGGTGAGAGCCAGCACCGAGACCACTGCGGACAGCATCGCGGTGACAGTCGCCGATTGACGCATAACTTCCTTTGTTCGGAATTCACGCAACCGCGTCGTGTCACCCGGGTCGGGCAGTCGACCGAGGTGAACAGCGATCACGCCGCTCGACACATCGCATTCAGATTCGTTCGCGTATCCAGATACGGCTATGTCTTCGGGTATCGTCGTGTATGGACTGAGTAGTGTCAAGGAGGCGCACATCAGAGAAGGCCGAACATGCCCAGGTTGACCCGCGCCGAGAGCGTGCAACGCACCCGAAACATGCTTCTCACCGCCGCCGAGGAGGTGTTCGCGGAAAAGGGTTTCACGCAAGCTTCCCTCGAAGACATCGCGGACAGGGCCGGGTACAGCCGAGGTGCGGTCTATGCGAACTTCACCAACAAGGAAGATCTGTTTCTCGCGCTTCTCGGAGACTGGCTCGATCGCGACATCGAAGAGAGCGAAAAAATCCTCGCCCCGGGCGGTGACGCGATGCAGACAGTCGACGCCCTGCGAGGCCGAGGCGGCAATCGCTTCGCCGACCGCAAACGTTTTGTGCTGATGCTCGAATTCCGGCTCTACGCGATGCGGAATCCTCCGGCGGCACAGGCATTACGCGACTACGACAGAATCTCCCGAGACTGGTACGCGCGTTCTACCCGGCGCGTGATCGAAGGAATGGGACTGAGCCTGCCCGCACCCGCCGAGCAAATGGCACTGGTGGCACTCGCTCTCGAGCACGGTATAGCGCTGCTCGCCCACACCGATCCCGAGGCGATTTCTCAAGACTCATTTCTGGACGCGGCGACTCTGCTGGGCACGGCGCTGATCAGCGCTGCCGAGAGAGAACGCAGCGCGCAGTAGCCAAACGAACCCCGCGCAGCTCTGCAACGATCGCTTGCCAGTATTGAAAGTGGCCGGCCGGGGCCGGCCGACGGGATCGGTATCCTCCCGACATTCAGTGTGAGTCATAGATCGCTTCGCCTCGGCCGCAGCAGCTTTCTGTGTCGCTCCTCGGCGCGGACGTGCCGTTCAGGCTGCCGGTGGCGAACAAACATGACGATCATGGCCTTTTACGACAACGGTCACGGCGGCACTGCGCTCAACGACGAACACGTTTCGGTGCAACGGATACCGTTCCTGCGGCAGGTGGGGGAGTGGGCCGGGTATGGCCTCACGCTGGCGTGCGCGGTCAACCGATGGGCCGGCGGGGTCACTGGTCCGGACTGCGTTACCGAACCGACCCCGCCGCCCCCACCTGGCCGACAATGATCGTCGACGAGGCCCGGCCGATCGACCCACCGACAATTACCTACGGATACTGAACCGGGCACGTTCGATACACGCCCATGAGCACCTGCCAATGCCGGCTACACGATGCGCGACGGCCGTCCCTCACCACGCGCCGGACCGCCGGGCCGACTCGAGCCCGAGATGAACCCAGCCAAACGGGGCGGTGTGCCGGCCGACCATCGCCGATCCGTGGTTTGCCATTGGTGTATTCCCGGGACTCGGGGCCCTTTCCGTCCCGGATCCGGTTGATGTACGGGAGAAGTCGGCGGCGTGGGAAACCGCGCTGACACCGACGCCGGTCGGCAGGCGGGTTTGACCATGCCGCGACGGCATGGTGTTGGTTGGAGCCGCACCGAGAAGACGTTCCCGAGGAGACGACGCATGGACGCCGGCACTGCAACACCTGACGACGTGGCTTCAGCCGTCACCGGGCCCGGCAGCGGCTGCCCGGTCGCGGAGTTCGGGCGACTCCGCGAGCAGGGGCCGGTCGTGGACTTCCCGGGTTTCGGCGGCGACTCCGGCGTGCTGATCACGCGGCACGACGACGTTCGCGCCGTCCTGACCGATCCTCGACTGCGGGCCGACGCGTCTACGGTGGACGGGGCGCAGAACGCCTTGTCCGACCTGTTGGGCAAGCTCGGCATCCCGCCGGAGCTGGACTGGATGAAGCGGAGCCTGCTGAGTCTGGACGGGGCCGAGCACACCCGGCTGCGCAAGCTCGTGTCCCGGGCCTTCACCGTCCGGCGGGTGAACTCGCTGCGTCCGCGGGTCGAGACGCTGACCGAAGACCTGCTCGACGACATCGCCGCGGTGGGGGCGGGTGGGGGCTCGGTCGAC
Organism: Nocardia sp. NPDC024068; assembly: GCF_040638875.1. NCBI lineage: Bacteria > Bacillati > Actinomycetota > Actinomycetes > Mycobacteriales > Nocardiaceae > Nocardia > Nocardia sp. NPDC024068. The sequence goes on from NZ_JBEZYU010000001.1 coordinate 361,881, forward strand.
CTGGTGCAGGCCTTCGCCTACCCGTTGCCGATCGCGGTGATCTGTGAGCTGGTCGGGGTGCCGGAGCCCGACCGGCCGCGCTGGCGCGAGCTGGCCGAGCTGCTCACCTCCCCGGACCCGGACCGGATGCCACCTGTGATCCACGCCGTGGTCGAGCAGATCCGCGTCCTCGTCGAGGCCCGCCGCAACACCCCGGCCGACGATCTGATGACCGTTCTGGTCGAGGTCCACGACGACGGCGACCGGCTCACCGAGAACGAGATGATCACCATGGTGTTCGAACTCGTCATCGCCGGGTTCGAGACGACCGCCCACTTGATCTCGAAGTCCGTGCAGGTGCTGCTGACCCGGCCCGACCAGCTCGCGGCACTGCGTTCGGAGCCGGGGCTGTGGCCGCGGGCCGTGCACGAACTGGTACGCACCTGCGGCCCGATCCCGACGAGCCTGCCCCGCTACGCCGCGACCGATATCGAGTTCGGCGGAGTCACCGTGCCGGCTGGTTCGACGGTGACAGCCGGGATCCTGTCCGCGAACTTCGATCCGGAGTTCACCGAGGATCCCGACGAGCTCGACGTCCGGCGCGAGACCGGCCGCGGTGAGCGACATCTCGGGTTCGGGCAGGGGGCGCACTACTGCCTCGGGGCGGCACTCGCCCGGCAAGAGGCCGAGGTCGCCCTGCGCGGAGTGTTCGAGCGCTTCCCGGATCTGCGACTCGCCGACCCCGTCACCGGGCCGGCACCCCTGGGGTTCGCGCGCCTGCCGGATTTGCCGGTACTGGTGGCGTCCGGGTGAGCCGACCGAACGCGCCTTTCTGTCACGAGACGGGTGCGGTGCCGGACTTCAGGGGTGACCGAGCCGCCGACCGTCCTCATCAGTAGCCGATAGATCTCCACGCCGCGGGGACTTTCAGGCGGCGGGATGGCCGTCCCACGACACGAGCTTCCAGCCCTTCTCCGGGGTGCCCTTCACGACCACCCGGCCGGTGTTGTGCAGCGGATCGGACTGCAGCTTGCCCATATCAGGATTGGAGACGGACATGAGCGTCCAGAACATGATGGCACCGCCATGGGAAAAAATCACAGCACGCTTGCTGCGGCGGTCCTGGATATCCTGGATGGAGTCGTCCATACGCTTCTTGAACTCGTGGCCGTTTATCGAACCGGGGATCCGGGCATCCAGGTTGCCCTGCAGCCACTGGATCGGCGCGGCCAGGTAGCCCGCACGCGCGTCCTGCTCCGGCGTGCCCTCGTAGATGCCGGCCTCGATCTCGTGCAGTCCCGCCTCGACGACTGGGGGACGACCACACAGCTGCGAGGTCGGCTCCGCCGTCTGCTGGGTCCGGACCATCGTCGACGCGTAGATGCCGTCGAACTTGCAATCGGCCAGCACCCGGGATACCGCAGCGGCTTGCGTCCGCCCCTTCTGCGTCAGGCCGGGTCCGGGGACAGAAGTGTCGATCAGACCGGAATCATTGCCCGCCGATTCTCCGTGGCGGACAAAGGTGAGAAACATTTCACCGGTTTGCGGCGCCGCCGCCGCGCTACCCGCTCCAGCTGCCATGAGCGCCACCGCCGCGATGATCGCTGCGATCATCGCGAACAGGCGGGACTTCATCAGGTTCATAGGGACTTCCTCGTGGATATGGGTCGGGCCGAACTGGAACGTTCCAGTGGCTCGGATCACACTAAGATCGCCCCGGCGAGGCCTCGGGAACGTTTCCCGGTGGACGGGAACCTTCGGACCCGACCACAAGCGATCAGCACCCTCGAACAACACCTCGCAGTACGCGTACTGTTCGATCTGCTCGATACATCGAAGGGGAGGTTCCCGTGGCTGGTGGTCTCGTCGCCCTGCTGGACGACGTCGCGGCGATCGCGAAGGTGGCCGCGGCCTCCATCGACGACATCGGTGCCGCGGCAGGCAAGGCAGGTATCAAGGCCGCGGGTGTGGTGGTCGACGACACCGCGGTCACCCCCCGCTACGTGCACGGGTTCTCCCCCAAGCGCGAACTCCCGATCATCCGCAAGATCGCAATCGGGTCGATCCGCAACAAGCTCCTGATCATCCTGCCGGTGGCGATGATATTGAGCCAGTTCCTGCCGCAGGCGCTGCCATACCTGCTCATCGCCGGCGGCCTGTTCCTCTGCTACGAAGGTGCGGAGAAGGTGTACGAGGCGCTCACCGGCGGTCACCACGACGACGGCGAGGCACCCACGGCATCGAGCGGACCCGAACACGAGAAGACCATGGTGAGCGGCGCGATCCGCACCGACCTCATCCTCTCCGCCGAGATCATGGTGATCGCCCTCTCGTCGGTCGAGGACGAACCGTTCGCCACCCGGCTGCTGGTGCTGATCGTCGTCGCGTTCCTCATCACCGCCCTGGTCTACGGCGTCGTCGCGGTGATCGTGAAAATGGACGACGTCGGACTCGCACTCGCCGAGCGCGAGTCACCGTTCGGGCAGCGGGTCGGACGTGGACTCGTCGCCGCGATGCCGAAGGTGATGTCCGTTCTCACCGTCGTCGGGATCGCCGCGATGCTGTGGGTCGGCGGCCATATCCTCCTCGTCAACGTCGGCGAAGCCGGATTCCACTGGCCCGCCGACCGTCTCCACGACCTCGAACACTGGGCCGGAGAACTCGTCCACGGCGGGTTCGGAAGTGTCCTGTCCTGGACCGGAGGGACGGTTGCCTCCGCACTCGTCGGGCTCGTCGTCGGCGCCCTCGTCGTGCTGATCATGCACTTCGTTCCGAAGCGGAAGCCGAAGGAAGCCGCCGCGCACTGACCCGCGCCACCCCACCCGCGGTCTGGATCACCGGGTCAAGGGGTGGCCGCCTGCCGGACCGTCATGCGTTTGATGCCGTGGATGAGCGCGCTGTGTCCGTACTCGGGTTCGCCGAGTTCGACGGGCGGAACCTTGGTGATCAACTCCCGGAACAGATGTTTCAATTCTATGCGGGCCAGCCAGGCGCCGAGGCAGTGGTGGGGGCCGCCGCCACCGAATCCAGCGTGGTGGTTCGGGTCGCGGGTGATGTCGAACGCGTGCGGATTGTCGAACGCCGACTCGTCGCGGTTGGCGGAACTGTAGAACATCACGACCTTCTCACCTGCCGCGATCGGGGTTCCGGCGATCTCGGTGTCGCGGGTCGCCCGGCGGGCGAAGTGCACCACGACGCTGCCCCAGCGGATGAATTCCTCGATCGCGGTGTTCATACGCCCGTCGAGATCCTCGCGCAGCCAGTCCATTTGGCTCGGATGCTCCACGAGCGCTTTGAAGGCATGGGAGGTGGTTTGTTTGGTGGTGTCGTTGCCGGCGGCGGAGATCAGCACCATGAACGCGCCGATATCCTCATTGCTGAGGCGATGCCCGTCGACTTCGGCGGCGATCATCGCGGTCATGAGGTCGTTGTGCGGTTCCGCACGGCGCCGCCGGGCCAGGTCGGTGCCGGCGGAATGGAGGATCCCGATCTGCTTGTAGAAGAACTCGGCGCGCTCCTCGAGGCTGGTGTACTCGAGGTCGGTGGTGCCGAACAGGGCTTCGGTGGCGAACGCGACCGCCTCGCGGTCGGCCTCGGGGATGCCGATCATCTGCGAAATCGTTTGCATGGGCAGTTTCCGGGATACCGCGTCGACGAAATCGAGGGTTTCGCCGGTCCGCAGATCGGCGACGAAATCGTCGACGATCCGGGTGGCATTGGCGCGGACCTGCTCTGCCACCCGCTGGATCTGGCGCGGAGTGAACGCCGAGCTGATCAATTTCCGGTAACGGGTGTGCCGGGGCGCGTCCAGGGCGATGAAGAATTTGGTGCTGTATTCGACATCGGGCGGCATATACCCCAGGGTCGTGCCGTCTTCCGAGGAGAAGATCTCCGGGTTCCGGCTGACCTGCACGACATCCCGGTACCGGGTTACAGCCCAGAAACCCGGATCGGGGTCGGCGAAGATCAGGGAATCCGGCGGGGCATGCCAGGTGAGGCCCTCGGCCGCGCGCAACCGGGCGAACGCCGCCTCCCGGCCGTCGAAATCCTTTTCCCAGAACTCGTAACTGGAGATATCGACCTCATGATGGGGCCGCGTGGACGCCTCGCTGCCTGTCAGTGTCATGACCGCCTCCGAACCCAGTGTGCTCTCCCCCATGGTGGCACTCCCTGCGCGTCGGAGGCACGGAATCGACCTGAACACCGAACCCGGGCCGGCGGGGCGTGGTCGGGATCGGCGATTTCTGATGATCGAGGAGCTGGTGACGCGCTGACTGTGGTTTCTGCGCCGAAGGACCGACAGGTCGATGCTGCTGGCCGGTTCCCCTGGGACTTGAACCCCCACGCGCCTGACCTGCAGATATCCAGAATTCAAGTTATTCGACCAGCAAATAACAGCAGATTAGAGTGCTGATAAATGTGTCCGGAGGGGGAATCAACCACTACGCCCACGCACTCACCAGGCGACACGTTCTGCAGGTCGAATAGCAGAGGCAAAAGACACGCATCAACCGTGAAACGAAATTCGCATTCAGCTGTCCGTCTCGCCGATGCTGCTGGGGGACGCCGCTGTTCTGAAGGAATGGGGTTTCGAGCCGGATCTGCACGTTTACCCGGCACGTCGCGAAAACCGCGCACGTCGTGGGTGACAGTATTCGCCGCACCCTTCTCAGGCCCTTTCTACCGCGGAGCTCTCTGGACTCTGATAGTTTGCATCTACCTACCGACATGTAGGTAGATGCAAGGAGGGCCGAATGACCGAATCAGCAGTGGTAACCGGCGCAGCCAGCGGCATCGGTGCCGCGGTAGCACGGCGGCTCGCAGCCACGGGCACTCGGTGCATCGTCGTCGATCGCGATCCCCGAGTGGCCGACGTGGCGACCGAGATCGGTGGCGAAGCAGTGATCGGCGACCTGACCGACCCCGCGCTCAGCGAGCAGGCAGTGGCGGTCGCGGGCGAGCAACTGAGCCAAGTGGTTCTCAACGCCGGAATGAACTCGACCGACAAGGATCCGGCAACCCTCGATCTGGACCGCTATCAGGCGGTCGTCGGAGTCAACCAGCACGCCGTCGTCTGGGGACTCCGCGCGGCACTCCCCGTCATGCGCCGTAATGGCCGTGGTTCGATCGTGGTGACGGCATCACTCGCCGCGGTCCGCGGAGTACCACAGGATCCGATCTACACCATGACCAAGCATGCGGTCATCGGCCTAGTACGTGCATTCTCGGGGACACTGGCGAAGGAGAACATCCGATTGTCCGCGGTCTGCCCCGGACTGGTCGAAACCCCGCTGACCGCGGGCGGCCGGGAGCAGTTCCGGGCAGCCGGCATACCGATGCTGTCCGCCGACACCGTCGCCGAGGCAATCGAAGAGACCCTGCGTTCGGCCGACCCCGGTACCGAACTGGTCGTGCGGCCCGGCGTGCCGACGATTCGATATCAGCCCGCCCCACTGCCATGAACATCGGACGACAATCCCGCGGTGGCGGCGCGGTGGCGGCCGCGCGCGCGGATGAGATCCTGTGGACCGCCCTCGACATGATTGCGGTACGCGGCTTTCGGGGCACGTCGCTCAACGCGATCGCCGATCGCGTCGGCTTGAGCCGCCAAGGCGTGCTGCACTACTTCCCCAGCAAGCAACATCTGCTCGACGCGGTGCTCCAGCGGACCGTCGAGCTGGGACGCGGGGACATCCCGGCGACGCAGGTCCGAGAGGACCTCCCGGACCTGCTCGCTGCCGTCGTGGCCCGCAATCGCGAACATCCGGCTTTCGCCCAGGCATATGCTGTACTCCTCGCGGAGAGCGTCACGCCGGACCATCCCGCACACGCCCACTTCCGGGACCACTACCAGCAGGTCCGAGACCAGATGACGCACAGTTTCACCGAGTGCTGGGGCGAAACGCTACCCAGTGGACTCACACCACTCGCCGCGGCGACCGCACTGCTCGCGCTCCTCGATGGCCTGAAACAACAGTGGTTGCTCGACCGTACGCAGGTCGATCATCCCGAGATAATCCGATCAGTACTTGCTGTTCTGATCGGATCGGCTCCTCGAGCCAGTCGATGAGCATCGCCGAAGACTACGGTCGCGGACATCCTGCGGTTGCGACGAAAGAGCCTCTCCGCCGACGCGGGGGTTTCTGTTACGGTCCGAACCCGGGAACCGGCCCGGTTCGTCGGCCGAATCAATTCCCAGCCCTGGCCCCGCGGGATGTCCGCTTCCGTTGGAGTTTTCGCCGAGGATTTCGACCGCAACCGACGACGCGCCGACCGATCCACGACCAGTGGTTCGGTCGACGTGCCCGGACTCGTTGTCGATTACGCGGCGGATTCCCAGCGGCATCCAGTCATCCGCGATAGTCCGTGGTTTCGGCGAGGTCGGAGGCAGCCCGCATCAACCGGGGAACTATTGCGCCGAACGCCTGTCGTTTCGGATTGCCGGCGGCGCGCTGGAACCCTTGCTCCAGGACTATGGCCAGCTTCCATCGGGCCAAGATCAGGTAGTAGTCCAGGTCGTCCACTTGACGCCCGGACACCTCCGTGAACCGGGCCACCACCTGGTCGCGGGACGGCATACCGCGTAGGTCGACATAGCTGGCATGGGCTGCCTCCTCGGATCGGGTGTCCTCGGACCAATCCTTGAGCGCCCAGGCCGGGTCGAGTTTCGGATCACCGATCGTACCCATCTCCCAGTCCACAATGGCCGCGAGCCGGGCCGGCGCCCCGTCCTCGTACATGACGTTGGCCCATTGGTAGTCACCGTGCATCAGTCCCGGCACGAAGTCCAGGGGCCGATGGGTACGTAGCCACTGTGTGGCGGTGTTCATACCGTCGATTTCCCGGCCCTTGATGCGTTCGAACGTGCCGGTCCAGCGCTGCACCTGCCGATCGTGGAAGCCGTCCGGCCGGCCGAGGTCGTGCAGACCGCGGCCCTTCCAGTCGACCTTGGACATGAGTGCGACCCCTTCGGCGAGCTGATAGGCAAGCTCTGCCTTTTCCTTCGGGTCACCGGAGAACGGCTCCGGCCACGCCTTCTGGTGGTTCATCGGTGACCAGCCCTCGACGAAACCCATGGGGTAGAAATTCCGGCCGAGTACCTGCGGGTCATCGCACATGGCGACACCTCTCGCATGCGGAACATCCGTGCCGTCGAGCGCCTCGGTGATGCGCCATTCGCGCAGTATGCCTTTGTCCCGCTCGGCCGGTGCGGCCGCTGGTGGAATACGCAGCACACTACGGTGGTCACCGCGGCGAATATCGTAGATCTCGTTCTGCGCGCCACCGGAAAGCTTTTCGACTTCGACAGGTGCGCCGACGCCAGGGATTCCGGTGCGATCCATCCATGCGGCCAACCGGTCGACGTCCAGGATTCCCGTGTTCATCGGCTGTGCGCCTCGTCTTCGAGGTAGCCTGCGTACTTCGTATGGGCCGCGACGCGTTTGCGCGGGATCCATTCGCTGGGCCAGACGTCCTCGGCCGGACTGTAATCGCGCAGCACCTGTCTGGCGACGATGGTCTTGTGCACTTCGGTAGGGCCGTCGGCCAGACCCATCACCGCAGCACCTGAGATCATCTTCATCAAAGGCACCTCATCGGTGACTCCGAGCGCTCCGTGTACCTGCATCGACCGCCACGCGATATCGTGCAGCACCGTCGGCATGACCGATTTGACGGCGGCGATGTCCTTGCGGACCTTCTTGTAGTCGTTGTAATTGTCGATCTTCCACGCCGTATTCAGGACGAGCAGCCGAAACTGCTCCAGCTGAGCGTAGGAGTCGGCGATATATCCCTGCACGAACTGCTTGTCGGAAAGCCTGCTGCCCGCCGTTTCGCGACTCAGTGCCCGTTCGCACAGCATGTCCTGCGCCTTCTGCGCCAGACCGATAGTGCGCATGGCGTGGTGGATTCGGCCACCGCCCAGCCGTGTCTGCGCGATCACGAACGCTTGCCCTTCCCCGCCCAACAGCGCCGAATTCGGCACCCGCACACCGTTGTACTTGATCAGGGCGTGCTGACCCGCCGCTTCCGGCTCACCATAGAGACGCACTTCGCGGACGATCTCGACACCCGGCGTGTCGGCGGACACAAGGAACATCGACATTCCCTTGTACGCACCTGCTTCCGGGTCGGTGATGGCCATGACGATCAAGAAGGTGGCCGTCCTGGCGTTGGATGAGAAATACTTCCAGCCGTCGATGATCCAATCGTCACCATCTCGGACCGCCGTCGTGCGGAACTGCCGCCGATCCGCCCCGGCCTGCGGCTCGGTCATCGGGTAACAGGAGAACAATTCTCCGTCCAGCAGCGGACGAAGATACCGCTTCTTCTGTTCAGGTGAGCCGTAGTGGGCGAGGATTTCGGCATTACCGGTATCCGGTGCCTGACAGCCGAATACGATCGGCGCCCACGAGGAACGGCCCAGGATCTCGTTCAGCAGTGCCAGTTTCAGCTGTCCGTGCCCCTGCCCTCCGAGTTCCGGTCCGAGGTGGGTGGCCCACAACCCCTGTGCTCGTACCTTTTCTTTCAACGGGACTATCGCATCACGACGTTTGCCGGTCAGCGGTACGAACTGCTCATGCGGCCACACCAGGTCGAGCGGCTCGACCTCGGTCCGCACGAACTCATCCGCCCAGTACAGCTTCGCCTGGTAGTCGGGATCGGTTTCGAAATCCCCATGCCATATCGACTCCTGTTCGATCGAAGAAAAATGAGACCCGTCAGGGCATGCCACCGTCGGAGCGCAGCGTTGCACCGGTGGTGAAACTGGAGGCGTCCGAGGCGAGGAACACTGCGGCGCCGACGATCTCCTCGGGACGTCCTGGACGTTGCAGTGCGTGGGAGGCGAACGGATTGTCCTCGGGGGCGATGTCCTCCAGCTTCCAGCCGGCGGTCGCCTGGGTCATATGGGGGCCTGCCATCAAGGTGTTGACCCGCACCGTCGGGCCGAATGCCAGCGCCAGTCCCTCCGTCATCGCATTGAGCCCAGCTTTGGCGGCGGCGTACGGAACGATCGACGGACGCGGCCGAATCGAACCCGAGGAACTGATATTGATGATCGAGCCGCCCCCTGCGGCGACCATACGTTCCCCCACCAGCACCGAGAGCCGGAACGGACCCTTGAGATTGAGATTCACCACGGAATCGAACAGCTTCTCGGTCACCGTATTCAGCGAATCGTAGACCGGCTGCATACCCGCGTTGTTGATCAGTACATCAACCCTGCCGAAACGAGCATAGGCAGCATCGACCAGACCGTCGAGCTGGCCCCATCGGCCTACATGTGCACTGTAGGGCAGCACTGACCGCCCGGTTTCCTGCTCGATCTCCGCAGCCGTCGCCGCGCAACTGTCGTAGTCGCGGCTCGCGATCACCAGGTCCGCACCGCACCTGGCAGTCGCGAATGCCATCTCGCGGCCGAGGCCCCGACTACCGCCGGTGATCAATACCACCCGCCCGCTCAGATCGAACAGCTTGTCGGCATAGCCCATGACACCTTCACCTCGAACTCGGACCGGGAGGTCACCTCGCCGTCGCCGGACGAGGCCTCAGACTGACACTCTCTATTTCAAGAATGAAATTCTTCTCAGTGAGATTGTCATACTCTCCGCAGTGTTCACAAGTCACAGCGCTCACAAATGATTCGATAGGTCCATGAGAAGTTCGAGCGTGCCGGTGCAGTTGCCCGGCCCAGTACGGCAGATCGGCTACGTGGTCACCGATATCGAGGAGCAGATCGACACTCGTGGCTCGGCCTCGGCATAGGTCCGTGGTACATCCTGCGAGGATTGTCGCAGCAGTCGCTCTATCGCGGATCGGCCTGCGAAGTGACGGTCACGATGGCGTTCTCCCACTCGGGACACCTTCAGCTCGAGCTCATTCAGCAGCATGACGACGCCCCGAGTATCTACACCGAGTTCCGCGGCGGCGGAAACGGTGGCTTTCATCAGCTCGCCTGGTGGGCAGACGATTTCGATGTGGCAATCGAAGCGATTCACGCCGCCGGCCGTCCCGTGGTCTGGTCGGGCGGAGCACCTGGGGGCGCCCGTTACGCCTACTTCGAACCGCCGTCCGGTCCCGCGCCGATCATCGAGGTCAGCGAATACACCCCCGGCACCGCCCAACTCGCCGCGATGGTCCGAAACGCCTGCGAAGAGTGGGACGGCAGGGATCCGATCCGATCCTTGTGAACAAGCAACCAGACACGCGGGTCTTCATCCGCGATCACCGCCGGCCGAGAGTTCACATCGGCGGAACAGTTCGACTGTGTCGGTGCGAACGGGTTCGCATGCGGCGGTCAGGGCCGCGGATTTGAATGCCCGGGCGGCCGCGGTCAGTCGATGCCGCACCGGTATCGCATGTGCCCGGAACTCCCCCGGCCAGCGAGTTCCCCACAGTGTCACCTCCTGCGCCAGCAACTTGTCGAGGAGCCGGAGCATTCCCTCGTTGACGCGCGTGTCCGAGGTGAGCAGTCCGGCGTCGACGGCGACAGCCTGTGGTCTGGCTCCGGGCTTCGCGGATGTGAGGCCGAACTCGATATCCAGCACGCGCACGCCGAGGATATCCAGTGGGCGCGTATCGGCGCAGTCGGCGACGAGCACGGTCACATCCCAGCCGGACATCGCCCGGTCGAACAGCCATCCCCCGGCGTCACGCACCACCGTGCCGGCGGTCGGTGCAAGGGCGACCAGTCGCGGCCGCAGCGTTCGCCTTCGGGCCATGCCATTGTCTTTACCCTCGCCCGAGTACACACGCCAGGCGTTTCGACCGGCAGGGCCGGCTGACAGATCGACCACGATATTCGCTCCCATGGTAGTAACCGGTATCGGCCGCGCTCGAATTCACCCGGACGGAATCCGCTCGGGTCATTCGGCAGCCGACCGGCCCGCAGCAGGGCCGGTCTGTTCCGCCAGTCGGCGACGCTCGGCCCGGCGGATCCGCTGCCCCACCGGGTCCGCGACCGGGGCGGCGAGCAGCAGGCGCTGCGTATACGGGTGGCCCGGGGTCGAGGTGACGACCCGAGCAGGGCCTGTTTCCACAATGTCGCCCCGGTACAGCACGGTGACACGATGGCTGATGTGCCGGATCACCGCCAGGTCGTGAGAGATGAACAGGTAGGACACTCCGGTCCGCCGCTGTATTCCGTCGAGCAGCTTGAGGACTCGGGCCTGAGTGCTGAGGTCCAGCGCCGACACCGGCTCGTCGCAGACTATGAGTTTCGGCTCGGGAGCCAGCGCACGAGCGATAGCGATCCGCTGGCGCTGGCCGCCACTGAACTCCCGGGGCAGCCGAGCGGCAGAATTACCGGGCAATCCGACCTGATCGAGCAGTTCGGATATCCGCGACCGCGCGATTGCCGGCGCGATTCCTTGTACCACCAGCGGTTCGCTCAAGATCTCACCGATCGTGAGGGAAGGATTGAGCGAGCTGTAAGGGTCTTGGAACACCACCTGGATATCGCGGGCCAGCTCCCGGCGGCGCTTTCCCTTCACATGCGTGATATCTCTGTCGCCGAACCGAATGGTCCCGGCGTTCGCAGCGGCCAGCCCGAGCACGGAGCGGCCGATTGTCGACTTTCCGGAACCGGATTCTCCTACCAGTCCCAATGTTTCGCCGACACCGACCGTCAGCGAAACACCGTGCAGCACCTCCACCGGCCGCGCCCGCATACCACGGCCCGGATAGGTGACGTGCAGATCGTTCACTTCCAGCAACGAGCTCATCGCACCGTCTCCCTGATCGCTGTGGCCTCGTCCCCCGGTTCACTGCCGGGTGATTCGCCGCGCACCACGGTGTCGTCGAGAATGGAGTCGAGCAGCGTCCGGGTGTATTCGTGCCGCGGACCGGCGAACAGCTCCGGTGTGGTCCCGGTTTCGACGATCGCACCCCGCTGCATGACCGCCACGCGATCGCACAGATCCGCCACAACCCCGAAGTTGTGCGTTACCAGCAACACCGACATATTCAAACGCTGCCGCAGGTCGTGGAGTAGATCGAGGATCTCGGCCTGAACGGTGACGTCCAACGCCGTGGTCGGCTCGTCGGCGATGAGCACCCGCGGCCGTGCGGCCACGGCGCCGGCGATGAGGACCCGCTGTGCCATACCTCCCGAGATCTGGTGCGGATAGGAATCGAAAGTCCGTTCGGGGTCGGTGATTCCCACCTGGTCGAGCATCGACAGCACCCGGCGCCGCGCGTCTCGCCGCGATATCGGCGTGGCCGCTCGCACGGATTCCACGAGTTGCGCTCCGACCGTGAAAGACGGGTCCAGATTGCTCATCGGCTCCTGCGGGATATAGGCGATCGTGCGTCCGCGGAGTACGCGCAACTCCCGCTCCCGCAACCCGAGCAGTTCGCGCCCGTCCAGCTCGATGGAACCGCCGGTCACCACGGCTTCGCCGGGAAGGACACCCAGCACGGCGAACGCGGTTTGCGTTTTACCGGAACCGGATTCACCGACCAGGCCGAGTGTCTCTCCCTCATGCAGGTCGAAGCTGAGATCGCTGACCACCTCACGCAACTCGCCGGTCGGTGCCGGATAGGAGATGCTCAGGTTCCGCACCGTCAGCACGCCGCCGGATCCGTCGGCCGCCGATGGACGTGCCGTCGGACCGGGCGCCGCGGTGAGCCGCGGTGGCCGGGGTTTCGTACCGCCTTCGAGGGTGTCGCGTAGCGCGTTGCCGAACAGGACCAGTGCCGAGGTGATCACCCCGAGGAGAATGCTGGGCCAGACCAACTGCACCGGTTCGACGTACATATTGGCGAATCCCTCGGCGATCATCGCACCGAAGCTCGGGGTGGTGCTGGAGCCCACTCCGAGGAAGGCGAGTCCGGCTTGCACGTTGATGGCGGTGGCGGCCAGGAAAGCGGAGGCGATGATCACCGGTCCACGTACCCGGAACAGGATGTGCCTCGCCAGGATCCGGTGGTCCGGTAGCCCGGACACCCGTGCGGCATCGATGAAGAGCTCGTTCTTCACCCCGAGTACCTGGTTACGCACGATCCGGTAGATGCCCGGAGACAGTATGACGCCGAGTATCGCCATGCTGGCCCGATAGTCGCCGTGGGTGACAGGCATCAGGATGATCAGCAGCAGGAGTCCGGGAAAGGTCATGAACAGGTTGAACACCCATTCCGTGGCGCCTCGGACGCGGTCGCCGAAGTATCCGCCTACGAGCCCGAAGGTTATTCCTATGGCAAGTGCGATCCCCGGTGCGATGAGCGCGGAAACCACGCTGGTATTGATCGAATGGAGAAGTCGCGCAAGGATATCGCGGCCGTCCTTGTCACCGCCGAGTAGGTAGCCCGGGCTACCGGGGTCTGCATTGATGGCATCGAGCGACGCGGCGTTCGGCTCAGGTGCGGCAATTACCGAGCCGATCACTCCCGACAGCACAATGACCAGCAGCAACCCGGCGGTGACGACTGCTTGCGGATCCCGCGAAAGTCTGCGTAGTACGGAGGTCCGTGCGACGGTATCGGGCGAGGCGGCATTCTCTGGACCGGGGAACTTCGTGCTCAATGGATCCTCGCTTTCGGGTTGAGCCAGCCGTTCAACAGATCGACGACGAGATTGACCCCCACGACCAGCATGACCACGAAGGTCGTCACGCCCATGATGACCGGCACGTCACCCTGTAGTGAGGCGTTGAAGGCATAGCTGCCGTACCCGGGGAGGGCGAAGATATTCTCGATGATGAGAGCGCCGCCCACCATGGTGATGAATTCGAGGGACAGAACCGTCAGCGCGGGCCCGACCGCGTTGCGCAGGGCATGCCGGAGCACGATCGATCGCATCGGCAATCCCCGTGTCCGCAGGGTGCGGACGTAGTCCTTGCGCAATTCGTCGATCATCGCGCCACGCACCTGCGCGGTGAGGCCGGCTATCCCGGCCACTGTCAGCGCCATCACGGGGATGGCGATGGTGCTCGCCCACCGCGCGGGATCGTCGCCGAAGCGGGCGAAGCCGGTAGCCGGAAACCAGCGCAGCCAGATGGCGAGCACATAGACCAGAACGATGGCCAGCAACAGGTTCGGCACCAGCAGGCCGGTCATCGAGATTCCTTGTGTAATCCGGTCGAGCGCACCACCCCGGGTGGCGGCCAGCACCCCGAGGGTCAGGCTCACGAGCGCGGTGAAGAACAGGGCGACCACCACGATGGACAGCGTGACACTCAACCGTGCGGTGACCGCGGATTCGACCGGTTCGCTGGTGAAATAGGAGACGCCGAAGTCACCACGCACAGCGTGCAGCAGCCAGTCGACGTACTGCACCGGCAGCGGCCGGTCCAGCCCCATGGCGGCCTTCCGCGCTTCGATGGTCTCCGGCGTGGCGGCCGGACCGAGCAGGCCGGCCACGACGTCATCGAAGGTCAGGCTCAGCATCGAGAAGGTGATCATCGTGACGAGCAACGCAAGCACAACACCGGCAGCGAGGCGACGCCCGGCATATCCGATCATCGTGGGGCCTCGTTTCCAGGTCCGCGGACGCCGGTAGCACCCGCCACCGGGCCGGTCGGTGCGGCGGACCGGCCGGCCTTGTCGTCGGCGCGTCTCGTAAGCCGATCCGTCTCCGGGCGGAAAGTGTGTGCGGGGGACCGTCCGGCCACAGCTGGCGCGGGGAGGCGAACGAAAGAGGAGCAGGTGGTTCCCGCGTTCCGAGCAGCGAGGGAAGGCACGAGCAACCGTGGACTGGGCGGTTGATCAAACATATGGGGCGAACTTCCTTGTTCTGCGATGTGGGTCCATTACGCGGCCGGAGACCCCCGTCACACAAGGAGTTGCCGTGTGTTGCCGCGCCTGGCAGTGCACCGGACAGACGTCCAGCTCCTGGGCCACGTGCCCACCCGCGCCTTACGGCAACTCGCGGCAACTGGTTGCCCCTGATCCCACCCGTCATCAACCATGACCACACCGTGTGACGGGCGCCACTCGATCCGGCAGACCGCTTTCCGGCGGTGCGGCGCTCAGCCCGGAAAAGACCACCCATTCAAGAAAATCCGGGAACTTCGCCCGTCACGAGCTTCCGGCGTCATCCGCCGGAACAGGCACTTTCCGATCTCCGGCACAACCGGTTTCCCATCGAGATGAGGGTCCAGCAAATGAAAGCAACAATCCCGGACCGCGCGTGCACCGCCGCATTCCGTAACGGCGCACGCCTGGCAGGAATCGGTACGGCCGTCACGGTGATCGTCGGCCTGTTGTCCGCCGGCGCAGCCGACGCCGATACCTTCGTACCGCTGCCCGACGGACGAACGGATGCCCCTGGGGCCACGCTCACCCGAACCGCCGAGCGGGCTGTCGTATCTCCTTCGATGGCAGCCAACGGCGCGGGACGGGTGGTGTGGGTGTCCGGCACCGTCACCGCCGATGTCCGCGCCACTCCTACCGTCGAGCGCCCCGGCCCGTACAGCAGCCCCGGGAACCAGCCCGGTACCAACAACTCCTCCACCCATGGCGCCAGCCAGGTGAACACGGGCTACATCGTCGGCTGCCAGGTCAGCATCGGCGACAAGGCCATCACCGCGGGCCTGTCGGGCAATGTCAGCACCAACGGGGGCGGCTTGAGTGGCTCCGCGGGTATCCAACTCGGTCCCGGTGACGTCGAGTTCGTCCGTATCGGCTTCAAGGACATTCTCGGGCCAGGCGTTTACAGCCTCGGCTACCGCGATGTCGAAATACAGATCCAGGGCTGTGGCGGCTACGCCCAGGCCCGCTCCTACACGGTCGTCGAGATCATCGGGGACCACTATTCCAAGACCACTCTGTACGGGGCTCCGTTCAGTATCGGCTGATCAAAACGCATCTTCAGCACAGCTCTCGGCCTGGCCGATTCGAACCCGGAGGGGTTAGCATCATGATCCACCACAGGAAATCCACACTCATCGGACTTGCCGCCACGGCAATTCTGGGATTCGCGGCCACCGGTGTCGCCGAAGCCGACACCTTCGTCCCGTTACCCGGCGGCAGCGTCACCGAAAGCCTCGGCGACGGCACCACCGTCGTCGTGCGCATAGCCGCGGAATCCGCCACGATCAGCCCGTCGCTCGGCGCGACGCCCTTGCATCGCAATGTATGGGTATCGGCCAGCGCACAGGTCGAGCTTTCCGCACCGGCCCGCACGGCAAAGATCAAACCGGGGTACGTCGTCGGCTGCCAGGTCAATATCGCCGGCGGCGGGGCGAACGGCGGCGCGAACTACAGTTCCGATTGGGCAGGTCAGAGCCCATCGGCCGGCGGCAGTCTCGGCGGGAATCTCAGCCTCGGCCCCGGACAGGCGAAAAAGTTCTACCTCCTCGACCTCGAGGCACCCGATGCCTTCGGCGCGGAATCGCATCGGAATTTCGCGCCGTTCCGCGGCACCACCGGTAGCGTCACCTGGAGCAACAGTACGATCGGCCTCGCCGGCTGCGCGGGCTACGCGCAGGCCCGGGCATTCGTGGAGGCGGAGGTGGAGACCGGGACCGCCAAAGAGGTCGTCACGGTATGGGGTCAACCGTTCAGCCTCGGCTGACCACTACCGATCACCCTTTTCGAGCGGTGGACGTGTGCATTTCTTGTCGCGGAACCCCGACTTCCACCTCCACCACTCGTAACAGTTCCGGCGCAGTCATACTCTGCCGCACAAACGTTCGGCTTCCCGGACGACGGCCGCCATCAGGTCGCTGTCCACGCCGAGCGCGGGATCCAGGCCGACCAGGGCAGACCGAACTTCCGGTCGCCCGGGCGCGCGAATATCCGACAAGCCGGCACCGCGCGCCCCGACATGGCAGGCCCAGCCCGCCAACGCCCGGACGGCTCCGGCCGGCAGGCGCCCGGCGGCCCGTTCTCGGCGTAACACCGGCAGGATCCGCACCGGGAGCTTCTGCGTACCGTCTACGGCGATCTGGGAAAGATGATGCTGTATACGGTGATTCGCGAGACGGCTGATCAGCTCCTTTCGGTAGCGATGCAGTTCTCCGGCCGGGAGATCGATATGGGGTGTCACCTCGGACCACCACTGTTCGACCCAGGCCCGGCACACCGGATCCGCCACGGCGGATGCCACGGTTCGATGCCCGCGGAGCGGCGCAGTGTAGGCGAGTAGCGAATGAGCACCGTTGAGCACCCACAGCTTTCGTTGTTCGTAGGCGGCGATATCCCGCGTGAAGACGGCACCCGCCGTTTCCCAGTGCGGACGACCGGCCGGGAACTCGCCGCATAACACCCACTCGTGGTAAGGCTCGGTCACCACCGGTGCCGCATCGTGGTAACCCGTGCAGGATTCGGCCAGTAATGAATCCCCGCCACTGCCGGCCGGCGTGATCCGATCCACCACACTCGTGACGAAGGAGACGTTCGACTCTACCCACGTCGCGAGATCGGGAGCCACATATCCGGCGAACTCCAGAACTACCCGTTTCAGAGCCGCCCCGTTTCCGGGCAGATTGTCACACGGCACCAACGCGATCGGCCCGGCCGCCGCGGCGGCCCGCGCCGCCAGACCTGCGACCAGGCGGGCCACGGCGGTGGCTCCCGGCGCCTTCACTTCGGTGCGGAGTGCCGCCAGGTCGACCCGCACCGTCGGGTCGGAGTGATCGAGACCGCCGTCGGCCTTCCGGGTGTAACCGGCCTCGGTGACAGTCAGCGACACCACACCCACCGTTGGCTCCGCCAGGTAGGTCTGCCAAGCGGAATTGTCGGTCGCCCGGTGTGCCCGGGAAATAGCGGAGACGATCTCGAATTCGTCCGTTCTACCTCGGGTGATCAATGTGTACAGCCCACCTTGGGCATCGAGTCTCGCGGCGAGATCCGAACCGCGGCCCGCGAATGCGGCGATTCGCCATTCCTCGGCGTCCGAGGCCCGTGCGGTGTACCAGGCTTGATGGGCGCGGAAGAAATTGCCCAGCCCGAGGTGAATCATTCGCACCGGCGCGCCCGGCAACGGGCGCCCCAGCCGCGGCGTCACAGCTTGAAGACCCGGCGCGGCTGCTCGCGCACGAGTCCCTCGAGTGCGGATGTCGCCTCTTCTTCGGACAGCTGATGCCGGGCGACCAGCTCGGCAAGCCGGCTCGCATCGAGCCGCCGGGACATATCGTGCCGAGCCGGCACCGAGCAGAAAGCGCGGGTGTCGTCGACGAACCCGGCGAGTTTACCGAATCCGCCGGTTTCGGTGACCGCCCGATGGAATCGCCCGATCGCGTCCGGAGCATCGAGGAACCACCATGGCGCACCGGCGAACACAGTGGGATAGAAGCCTGCCAGCGGTGCGATCTCCCGGGAGAACGCGGTTTCATCGGCGGTGAACAGGACGAGATTCAAATTCGGATGAGTACCGAAGTTCTCCAGCAGACTGCGCAGGGCGTCGGTGAACTCCACCCGCAACGGAATATCGTGTCCGGTGTCCGCGCCGAAGGCCACCGCGGTCGGCGGGTGATGATTTCGGCGGATCGCGGGATGCAGCATCATGGTCAGGCCGTCTTGCGTCGACATCCGGGCCATTTCGAACAGCATATGCCGCCGGAAAGCCGTCGCCGCCGCCTCGGATACGGTGCCCGATCGGGCATCACGGTAGATGCGGCGAACTTCGGCGGGCGCCAGAGGATCGGCGCGCACGTCTTCGTGACTGTGATCGCTCGCAGTGGCACCGTGGGAAACGAAGTAGCGTCGGCGCTCTTCGAGGGCCGTCACGTACCCGGCATAGTCACCGGTGTCGACACCGGTGACGGCGGCGAGCCGATCGACGTCCCGGTTCCATTGCGGCTGCGCCGGTTCGAGATATCGGTCGGGCCGGAAGGTCGGTACCACCCGGCCCCGCCATGTCGGATCCGAGCGTAGCTGTCTGTGCGCCGACAGGTCGTCACAGGGATCGTCGGTGGTGGCCAGTACCTCGATGCCGAATCGCTCGTATAACCGCCGCGGCAGGTATTCCGGTTGCCGCAAGCATTCGGCGATCCGGTCGTAGATCGCGTCGGGCCGACCTCGGCCCGGGAGGGCGGCGACGTCGAATATCTCGCTGAGCTCGCTCTCCAGCCAGTAGCGGACCGGTGTTCCCCGGAACACCCACCAGTGGTCACAGACGATCCGCCAGATCGCGCGGGCCTCGGCTTCGTCCAGGACCTCCCGCCCTACCCCGAGTGCGTTCAGCGGCACGCGATGCGCGTGCAGCAAACGCGTGACGTAGTGGTCCGGCGTGATCAGCAGGCTCACCGGGTCGGGAAATGGTTCGTTGTCCGCCAGCAGCCGGGCATCCACATGACCGTGCGGCGAAATGATGGGCTCGTCCCGCACGGTCGCGTGCAGGCGGCGCGCCAGTGCGCGAACGCCGGGATCGGCCGGGAACAAGCGATCCGGATGTGTCCCGCGGGACGGCCGGGAATCAGCAGCCATGTCCGCCATGCTCTGCGGAACCGGTAGTGACCGACAACCCCTTGCCCCGAGTTGCCGCAGTACGTTGCCGATTCGCTCGCCGGCGTGCATCGTCCGACCGGACCATGCGTAGAAAGCGAGGGTGTGACCGTGCCTTGCCTCTCCCTTACCGGCCACAACGGCGCCGACCTGTCCGAAGACGATGTGCGCGCCTTTCTCGCGGAGCAACTGGACGGGCTGCACCTCGACGGGCGCAGCGTCTGCCTCGTGGTTCCCGACGCGACCCGCAGTTGTCCGCTACCGATGCTGCTGTCGATTCTGCACGCCGAATTGTCCGGCCGCGCGAGCCGGATCACCGTGCTCATCGCGCTCGGCACCCATGCGGCAATGGACGAGGACCGGCTGGCCACCTGGCTGGGTTATCCGCCCGGCGGTTGCGCGGACCGATACCCGGGTCTCACCGTCCGCAACCACGAATGGTGGGATCCGGCGACTTTCGTCACCGTGGGCCGAATCCCGGCCGATCGCATCGGGGAACTGTCCGACGGTCTGTTGCACATCGACGTGGAGGTGCGGATCAACCGGGCAGTTGTGGAACACGATATGACGATTATTCTGGGACCGGTCTTTCCACACGAAGTGGTCGGATTCTCCGGCGGGTACAAATACTTCTTTCCCGGGCTGTCCGGCCCGGAGGTGATCGATGTATCGCACTGGCTGGGCGCCCTGATCACGAGCCGGGACATCATCGGGACCACGGGCATCACACCGGTCCGGGCGCTCATTCACGAGGCCGCTGCGCTGGTACCCGGCGAACACCATGCGCTGTGCCTCGTAGTGCAATCCGGCACCGGACGCTTGCGCAGCGCGACGTTCGGCGACCCCCTCTCCGCCTGGGCCGCCGCGGCAGAGGTATCGGCGGATACTCACGTGCGCTACCTCGACGCACCGGTACGTCGCGTACTCTCCCTGATCCCGGCGAAGTACGACGATATGTGGACGGCCGCCAAGGGCTTCTACAAGGTGGAACCGATTGTGGCGGACGGCGGGTCCGTCGTCCTGTACGCCCCGCATATCTCCGTGATCTCACAGATGCATCCGGAGATCGAGGAGATCGGCTACCACACTCGCGACTATTTCGTGAAGCAATGGGACCGTTTCCGGCATCTGCACTGGGGCGTACTCGCACATTCCACCCACCTCCGCGGGGCAGGCACCTACGACGAGCACACCGGCGAACAGTGCCGGGTCACCGTTGCGCTGGCCACCGGCATTCCGGAACAGCGTGTGCGAGCAGCGAATCTGGACTACGCCGACCCCGCCACGGTGGAGCCGGGACTCTGGGAAGCCGACGCCGATACTCTGGTCGTTCGCGAAGCCGGCGAAGTCCTCTTCCGGCTGCGTGGACCGGCCGACCCACGCACGACCAGCTGAGAGGCCAGCGAGACCACCGGGGACGCGGGCAGCGGTTCCGCCTTCATCGCCCGCTCCAACTCCTGGAACGCGGCGGTACCCATCGCTCGCAACGGCGTCGCCACAGTCGTGAGCGGCGGAGAGCAGAAGTCCGAGCCGAAGACATTGTCGAACCCGATAACGCTCGTCCGGTCGGGTACGCGGATGCCGGCCTGCCCGAAGCCCCGGAGCAGTCCGATGGCCAGCAGGTCGTTATAGGCCAGCACCGCCGACGGCACCCGGCGCGCCATCGCCTCGGCCGCCGCCAGCCCACCGGACACCGTCGGCAGATTGGGTCCGGTACGGGCCACTCGCAGCCCCAGTTCACCGGCTACGTCGAGAACCGCGCGCCAGCGGGCACCGTTGACCCACGATGCCTCGGGCCCCGCCACATAGGTCACCGACCGATGTCCCATATCGGACAGTTGCCGGAGGGCTGCTTCGACACCGGAGGCGGTGTCCGGGACAACCGATCGAGTCCCGGCGACGACCCTGTTGAGGACTACGGTGGGCCGTTGGGTGGCCACTGCTCGAATCGCCCGGTCGGACAGGCGGGAACTCGCCAGCACGATCCCGCCGACGGCGGGCAGGAGACGGTCGAGCAGGGTCCGTTCGAGGGGTTCCGATTCCTGGGTGTCCGCCAGCATCATCGTGTAGCCGGCCGCACCGGCCGCTGCCTCGACACCGCGGATTATGGCGAAGAAGACCGGATTGGTGACATCGGAGACCACCAGCGCGACGGTGGACGACGCCCCGTTCTGCAGCGCGCGGGCCAGGGGGTTCACCCGATACCCGAGATCCTCGGCGACCCGATGGATTCGTGCGGCGGTCGCTGCGCTCACCCGGCCGGGCCGTGCGAACGCCCGTGACACCGTCGACGGCGCAACCCCCGCAGCGGCGGCGACATCGTAGATCGTGGGTGCGCGCCCGGCTTTCGTCATGATGTGGGTGACGCTAGCCCCGCGGCTACCTCGGTAGCAACCGATTGCCATGTGCGGGCAACTGGCGGCAATCCGTTGCCCTGACGATCGAAATCCCCGCTGAATTGTCAGTACCGATCGTCCATGCAGAGTGGATCTGCCGAGATTCCCGGCTCTGGGTGAAGGACGCACAATGAACGACAACCGCGACAACGAGGTTGGGACCGGGGGTAGCGTCAGCCCGGTGACGACGCGACAACGGCGTGGCCCTTACCGTAAGGGGCTCGAACGGCGGGAACAGATTCTCGAGACCGCACTGAGTGTTTTCGCCGAGTACGGCGATCGTGGTACTTCGCTCCAGGAGATCGCCGACAGGGTAGGAGTGACCCAGCCTGCGCTGCTGCACTATTTCGGGTCGCGCGAGGAGCTGCTGCTCGCGATCCTGCAACGGCGCGACGAACTCGGGATCGCGATCGCCCGCCGGTCCGATGATCCGATCGCCGCCGCCACCGAATCCGTACGACGCAAACTCGACGAGCCCGGCATCATCAAGTTGTTCGTCGCCCTCTCGGCGGCAGCTACCGATCCCGGACATCACGCACACGGCTACTTCGTCGACCGGTATCGCACCATCGGGACATCGGTGACCCGGTCGCTCGAGGACGGCAAGCAGGGCGGCTGGGTGCGCGAGGACGTTCCCGTCGAGCATATGGCCCGCCTTCTCCTCGCGGTGATCGACGGTCTACAGCTCCAGTGGCTCATGGATTCGTCGATCGATATGACGGCGATGGTCGACACCTTTGTCGCCATGTGCTCCCGTCGCACAGACCCGGGCGGTGACCAGGCCTGATGGCACAGCCGGCCGTCCCAGGACAGGTCCGCGGTCACCCGCACGGCCCGGTGGATTCCCGGACGACGAGTTGCGGCGGTACCGAGACCACCGATCGCGAATCGGCCGATTCGCTGCGAACCAGGTGACGCAGTTCGCGAAATGCCGCCGCGCCCATCGTGCGCAGCGGCGCGGCCACGGTGGTCAGCGGCGGCGAACAGAAGTCCGAACCGACGACATTGTCGAATCCGATCACGCTCATATCGTGCGGTACCCGCATCCCGCGGCCGCGCAGTCCGCGTAACAGGCCGATAGCGATCAGATCGCTGTAGGCCAGTACGGCGCTCGACGACTGGCGCAGTACCGCTGTCGTGATATCCCGCCCGCCCGACATCGTCGGCGGACACGGCCCGAGTCTGCTCACCTTCAAGCCGAACTCGGCGGAGAGATCCTGCACCGAACGCCACCGCATACCGTCCACCCAGGACGCCTCCGGTCCGGCGATGTAGGTCACCGACCGATGCCCGAGTCCGGCCAGGTGCCGGAGCGCGCCACGAACACCGACGGCGGTGTCGGGCACGATACAGCGCATCCCGGCAACGATCCGATTCAGGACGACGATCGGGCATTGGCTCGCAATCGTGCGCACGGCGCGGTCCGGGAGACGTGAACTGACCAGTACGACCCCGTCGACATCCGGGATGAGGCGGTCCAGCAACTTGCGCTCCAGCATCGCGGATTCTTGTGTCTCGGCCAGCAGAACCAGGTAGCCCGCCTCCGCCGCCGCGGCTTCCACACCGCGAATAGTGGCGAAGAAGCCTGGGTTCGTCACGTCGGGAACGACGAGTGCCAGTGTGCCGGTCCGGCCCTTCGCCGGTGCGACCGTCCGTGGGGCGGTCCGGTAGCCCAGTCGCTCAGCGACTTCGTGGATATGTGCCGAGGTCGCCGCGCTCACGCGGCCCGGCCGGGAGAAGGCGCGTGACACCGTCGACGGTGCGACACCGGCCTCTTGCGCGATGTCGTAGATGGTCGGTGACGAGGTCCGGTGTCGCACCGGTTCCGTGGCCGCGGCGCCGCGTGCATACTCAGGGGCACCAAAATTTAGCACTACAAGAATTTAGCGTGCCGAGACTGCGTGTATGACCACTTTGCGTGGACTCCGCACCGGGAAAACAAGTCAGGGCAACCGCTTGCCGCCTCTGGGCGGCCTGGGTCTGAATAGGCGAACACACGGAGTTTCCGGATGTGAGGGAGAACGGCATATGAGCCAGCGGCACATCGCGGCACCGATCCAGCTTTCCGGCGCACTCGCCCGGGCCGAACGCAGGGTCGCCGCCCGGTTACGGCACTGCGGACGGCTCGGAGTGGCGATCTCGGGGGGCGTCGACTCCGGAGTGCTGCTGGCTCTGGCCGTACGGGAACTGGGCCCGGACCAGGTGGTAGCGATTCTCGGCGTATCCCCGAGCCTCGCGCAGTCCGAACGCCGCAGCGCACACGAACTCGCAGCCATTCTCGGCGTGCGCATCGTCGAGCTGACGACAGATGAAGGGGTTGCGCCCGCCTACCGTGCCAACGGCCCGGACCGCTGTTACCACTGCAAACATGCACTGTTCCAGGGCATCACGGCAACAGTGCTGGACCAGGAAGGTCTGGAAGCCGTTGCCTACGGCGAGAACGCCGACGATCTCCGCAGACCTGATCGGCTCGGGGCACGGGCGGCCACCGAATTCGATGTCCTGCGTCCGCTGGCCGAGGCGGGCGTTGACAAGATCACCGTCCGCAAGCTGGCGCTCGCTCTCGAGTTGCCTTGTGCGGACAAACCGGCCGCACCGTGCCTGGCCTCGCGGATACCGCATTTCGCCGAAGTCACCCCGGAAAAACTCGCACAGGTCGAACGCGCAGAGGAAGCGCTGCGATGTTTGGGCTTCCGTGACCTCCGGGTGCGACATCACGGCGATATCGCACGCATCGAACTATCGGACGACGAGTTCGAGAAAGCCGTCGTCGAGCCGGCCCGCACCCGGATCCGTACGGCGATACGAGCGGCAGGATTCCGTTTCGTCACCTTAGACCTCGCGGGCATTCAGTCCGGCGCGTTCACCCTGCCGTTGGTGGACATCCGGTGACTGCGTCCTGGCCGGCACCACAGATTTTCGCCCGGCTCGACCACGACCGCGCCGGCCGGAGAGGGTACCCGGAGGCCATCTTCTGTCGCGGCAAGACGGTTGCGCAGCTCACCGCCATCGCGGCCGAGGTCCGTGAGCACCCGCATACGGCGACATTGTTCACCCGGGCCGAGCCCGAACAAGCCGAGGCGATCCGGACCGTGCTTCCCGACGCCGCCCACCACGCCGATGCTCGTCTGGTCGCCTGGCCACCCGCGCCCCCACGACCGAGCGGGGGCCGCGTCGTGGTCCTCACCGCCGGCACCTCCGATCTGCCGGTAGCCCTCGAAGCACATCTCACCGCGACCTATCTCGGCCGCGAATCCGAGCTGATCGCCGATGTCGGAGTAGCCGGACTCCACCGGGTACTCGCTCATCTCGAGGTGCTGCGCCGCGCGCGGGCGCTCGTGGTGGTGGCCGGTATGGACGGCGCACTACCCAGCGTCGTGGCCGGCCTGGTGACCGCACCGGTGATCGCCTTACCCACCTCCGTCGGATACGGTGCGGCATTCGGGGGTATCGCGCCGCTGCTGTCGATGCTCAACTCGTGCTCGCCCGGTATCGGTGTGGTGAATATCGACAACGGTTACGGCGCAGGACATCTCGCCGCACAGATAGCTGAACCGCACGCCTGACACGGGCGGAGCAACCCGACCTCTTCGCGGAAGTCCGCAGCAGGCCTTCATTCGGCCGGATGTGCCGGTTTCCCCGCAAAGGGGAAGGGCGCTCCCGCAACCAGCCCGCGGGCGACGCCTACTGCACCGGCTTCGTCGAGGACCGCTCGAACCGGCCGCCCCGTTTCCCTGGCCACCGCGAAGGCGTCCTCGAACTCCACCGTCGCCTGGTCGATACCGCCGCGGTGGCCGGCGACCTTTATTCGTACCTGCCCGCCATCCACCGGTACCGGTACCCAGGTCCGGGCCAACTCGGTTTTCCGGACTTCGCGGTACCGCACGCCGATCGTGCTGGTCTCGGCGAAGAGCACCTCCGACGCGGCAGTCACAGCCTCGGCCGGAACAAGCGCGGTGACAGTGTGAGCCGGCCTGCCCTTCTTCATGAGAACAGGGACGAGCCAGGCGTCGTCGGCTCCGCTGTCCAGCAGCCGCTGCACCACCACCGGCCATACCCGGGGGTCGAGATCATCGATATTCGCTTCGATCAGCACCCGTGTGGTCAGGCTTTCCCCGAAGTCCGCGACGCCGGAGTCGACGACGATCCGGACCACATTGGCACGGCCGGGAAAATCGCGGGTACCCGCACCGATACCCACAGCATCCGGCCGCATATCGGGGATCGGACCGCATTCGACGGCAAGCGCGGTAACCAGCGCGACCCCGGTCGGCGTCGCCAGTTCTCCGCATCCACCCGCGTGGATTCGCCATCCTCGGGTCATGGTCAGGACCGCGGGGACGGGCACCGGTATCTGCCCGTGCGCGGCGCCGACCGTTCCGGAGCCGACCGCGATCGGGCTCACGACGACCCGGTCGATACCGAGGTGATACAGGGCGGCGCAGGTTCCGACAATATCGGCGATCGCGTCGAGGGCACCGACCTCGTGGAAATGCACGTCATCCACCGTGGTGCCGTGGATCCCCGCTTCGGCCTCGGCGAGCCGTCGGAATACTCCGAGCGAGCCGGCCCGGACCGCCTGCGGTAACTCCGCACGTTCCAGCATCTCCCGGATCCGGGACCAATGCCGGTGTGGCGGATCATCGGCCAGGACCACCGGATCGATCTTGCAGGCGCGCATCCCCGCACGCATCACCTCTGTCCGGCGCAATTCGACCGAGCCAGGGACAACGGCATCGATCGCCCGCTGCACCACCTCCAGTGGAGCACCGGCATCGACACAGCCGGCGAGCAACATATCGCCGGCGATTCCGGCCGAAGCATCGATCCATGCCAGGGTCATCGGCCGGCCCGCCGCGCTTCGATATCGGCTCGTGCCCCGCGATAGGCTGCGACCGCTTCGGTGACGACACCGGCGACGGAGTTGCTCACCTGGACGACGCGGCCGAATTCGTCGGATTCCAGCGGCTCGAGATCCGCGAACTGGGATTCCAGCAGCGAGACGGGCATGAAATGATCCGTGCGCGCCTGTATCCGGGGGGTGAGCATGGCCATCGGACCGGCCAGGTGCAGGAACCACACGTCGCCGCCGGTACGCAGTACGTCGCGATATCGGCGTCTGAGCGCCGAGCACGAGACGACCCCACCGCGCTCGCCCCGGTCCGCAATCCAGGAGGCGGTCGAACGCAGCCAGGGCGCGCGATCCTCATCGGTCAGCGGGATACCGGCGGCCATCTTCTCGACGTTCACCGGCGGATGAAAGGCGTCCGCGTCCGCGTAGCCCGTACCGAGCCGCTCCGCGAGCCGGACCCCGACCGTCGTTTTACCCGAACCGGACACCCCCATCACCACGATCACCGTCATGAAGTCCACTCGAGACTGCCTGCGGCGAAAACCCTCTCGGCTCCCGGCCGAATGAGGGCAACCGGCCGGACACGAGATCGGTACTCGATTCGAGGGCCCCTCACTGCGCGAGCCCGAACTGCCGGACGGTCGAGATGATCCGTGTCCCGTCGCCGAGCAGAACCACGCCGTCTTTGGTCACCCAGTGGCGCGGCACCGCGAACAGCGGAGCATCCCACGCCTGCTCCACCATGAATGCACTGATCTGCCGCGCGATTGCCGTGCTCGAGGTCTCGTCGAGCTCCTGGTTGTACCTGTCGATCAATGCGGTGAGTTCCAGGCTCCGGCTGTCGAACGGATTTCGCGGACTGTCCACCAGATACCGCCACGCCAACTCCTGCGGAAAGACATTGACCCCCTCGACGGCGACATACATCGGATACCGTTTCGAGGACAGCACCGCGTTGGTCTGCTGCGGCGGGACCGGCTCCCAGGTCACCTCGATCCCGATCGCAGCCAGCGACTGCGTCACCGTCGGCACGAATGTTTTGGAGTAGTAGATTTCCGGCATCGTGACAGCGAACCCGTTCGGGTATCCGGCGTCCGCCAACAACCGTTTCGCTTCGTCGACATCGAACGGGTAGGTCTTCTCGAGAGCCGCATCGTAGGCGGGGCCGTCCGGGTTGAACGGCTGGCTCGTCGCGGTCCCTTGGTCCCGCAACAGCGTCTCGATGATCCGCGAACGATCGAACGCGAGATTGATGGCTCGGCGCACCCGCAGATCGCCGAGCGGTGGCAACATTTCGCCGGCCCGGTCGACCAGTGCCACATAAGCGAGCGAGTTTGCCTCGATCCGGAACTCCGCGAAGCCGGAGGCCTTCAATCGATCGACATAGGCGCCCTCCACACTGCCGACATTCAGTTCCCCTGACTGGAGGGCATTGAGCGCCGCCGTGCGGTCCGCGATCACCCGGACCTCGATGGTCGGGAACGGCAGGGCGGCGGCGTTCCAGTAGTCGTCACGGCGCTGGAGGACGTACTTCGAACCGTGCACCGTCTGCTCGGTGTCCAACGTGTAGGGCCCTGACGCAACCGGATTCAGCGGGGTGCGCTCGTTGCTCACCGTCGCCGGATCGGCGATCACCCCTGCGCTCGAGGCCAGTGCGGGCAACAACCCCGCATCCGGCCGGGCGAGTTCCAGCACCACGGTCAGCGGGTCGGGTGCATGGATCGCGGCCACGTTCTTCAGCAGGCCCTGGACCTGGCCGGGGGTCGCCTTGGTGCGGTCCATCGTCACTTTTACCGCGGTGGCGCCGACCGGAGCCCCGCTGCTGAACCTCATCCCGGGGCGCAGCCGCAGGGTCAAGGTATGCGCCTCGTCGGTGTATTCCCAGCTCGCCGCGGCGTTGGGCTGCAACTTTCCATAATTGTCGGTGAACAGCAGGGTGTCGTAGACGGCGCTCCAGATAAGGGCCGGCTCGCTCTCGGAGAGGTGGGCCGGATCGAACGAATTGGGGGCGCCCAGGACGGAGATCGCCAGCGTCCCCTCCGGGACCGAACTCGAGCCCATCTGCCCGGCACACCCGGTAGTGAGGGCCGCACCCGTGATCAGAACGGTGGCAAAGGCGAGGATTCGCGCGAACAGCGTTGGTCGTGGCACTGGACCGGACATATGTCGAACTTCCTTCTGCTGTGACGTGCGTCAATTACGCGTTCTCGCCCCACGAACCCACAAGCAGTTGCCGCGGGTTGCATTCGTCAAGGTGTGCGGGCCGTCAGCCGGGGTCCGCACCGGTGGCATCCGGTTTCCGGTTCCGCAGGTTCGACCACCGAGTCCGCAACGCGTGGGCGGCCGCCTTGGGCCGTCGGTCCCGCGTGAACACGCCCTTCTTGTTGCCGTCTACACGGTGTATTCCCGGCCCGGTTGCGAAGTCGGCGAAATTCCATACGTGCTCCCCGACGAATGCCGGGCAGCGGTCGAAGACTCGATGATGCATCTCTAGGTGAGCGACCTGGTACTCCTCCGTCCAGCTGCTGCCGAACAGCGAATGCAACCCGGCCGCGGTATCGGCCCCGTACTCCCCCATGATGATCGGCTTACCGTACTCGGCAACCCACCGGCGCAATTCGTCTTCGAGTTTCAGCTCGGCGCTCCGCAGATCACCGTTGTCGATGTACCAGCCGTAGTAACGGTTGATCATCACAACATCGAACAGGTCGGCGATCAACTCGTCCTCCGGTGTCGCGAACATGTAATTGGCATAGGTCACGGGCCGCGACGGATCCAGGCGGCGAGTGAGCGCGACGAGCGGCTCGAAGTATTCTCGCGAACCTTGTTCATTCGTCGCCGGCTCGTTCGCGATCGACCACATCACGACGCTGGGGTGGTTCTTGTCTCGGGCAATCAGTTCCCGGAGGTGCTGCTCATGCGTGGCCCTGGTGGCCCGGCCGTAAGTTTCTTCGGAAAAGGTGGGTTTCGGCGCACCGCCCAGAAGTCCCGCGGTGACGTAAAGGTTGAGGCCCACGGCCGCAGTCTCGTCGATGACCACGATGCCGTGCCGGTCCGCGAACTCCAGGACCTCTTCGGCGTACGGGTAGTGCGATGTACGGAACGAGTTGGCGCCGATCCATTTCAGCAGTTCGAAGTCGTGTACGAGATATGCCGGATCATGGCCTTTGCCGCGCACCGGCGTATCTTCGTGCTTACCGAATCCGGTGAAGTAGAACGGTTCTCCGTTGATCAAGAACTGCGTCCCCCGGACCTCGACCGTCCGCACGCCGACCGGTACGGGATACTCGTCCACCACCACGCCGTCGACGACAGATTCCGCAACGAGTGTGTAGAGGTAGGCCGCGCCGGGCTGCCAGCGCCGAACATCCGGAACACGCAGAGTGCCGGATGTCTCCTCAGCGGTGGCTACTTCCCCGCCCCGCTCATCGAGAAGCCGAACCCGAATCTCCCCTTCTCCCACTGCAGTAATCGAGTAGTCGACGAGCCCGGTGGCACCATCGACATCGGTGACCACCGTGACATCGTCGATATGGGATCCGGGCGTGCTGTAGAGCCAGACCGACCGCGCGAGTCCCGCGTAGTTGTAGAAATCGTGGTGGTACTTCTGCCGACGCCGCCCATCCTCGGTGATCTCGATATGGCCCGGCGGAATAGTGGTCTCGGTCAGCTCACCGCTGACGCCCACGGTGAGCCGGAACTCCTGGCCTGCGGTAACGACATCGGTGATATCCGCCTCGAACGGCGTATAGCCTCCGGAATGCTCCACCACCAGGACGTCCCCGACGTAGACCTTGCCGTGGTGAGTTGCCGCGTCGAACCTCAGGTGGATCCGTTCCCCGGCCCAGCCGCGCGGGACCCGTACCTCACGCTGGTACCACACCCAGCCCACATGGTCACGAACCTCGGGGTCGAGGAAGAGGTCGTTGTAACTGGCCGGCACCGGAGCCTCGTAGGCGGCATCGAACGGCCGCTTCCACGGTTCGGCCACGAGGCGGGTGTCGATGGCGAAGCGCCACATACCGTCCAGGTTCACCAGTTCGCGAGTCGCGGTGACTCGAGGTTTGAGCATCGAGATCCTTCCGGGGTCTTCCACATTCAGTTGGAGATTTGCGCTAGCGATGAAAATCGCTTGCCATTGACTTCCGATCGTGCGGGCGCCCACAAAAGACGTCCGACCATATGTTGTTTCAGCGGTTTATCCGAATACTTCGAACCGATACCACAAGCGAACTCGACCAGCGGATGCGTACGAATAAGCGCATGAGTCTCACCGACGGATAGAGACGCGAACTTGCCGATGCCGTGCAAACAGGAACACCGCGATCTCCTTACGACCCGACAACGACCGATTCGAACGACCCCAGAGAAACACGGCCGCAATATAGTTGGCAAGCGGTTGCACGGACTTGCCACAGCATTCCTCGACCGGACTGCGCAGTAACGAGCTGGACACGGACTTCTGTCCGAATTCGCCTACACCGCACCGCAATACCCATACCATCCACCGCTTCAGCACTCGTCTTTCCGCCCGAGGACAGCCAAAGCAGTCCGACCGAACCGCGGATGACTACCGGACCACGACACGCACTCTGCCGAGATTCGGGATCTGGGCAAAAGAGGTGTTCGCCTCCTCGTGGCGCTGGGAAGTCGCGCGCAGAGCGGGGAAGTAGGTGCCCGTCGTCTCATAGGTGAAAGACTGTGTCACCTCCACCGAGGTGCGAGCCGAGCCGTCCATTTCCGCTGCCACGAAATCCGGTCCGCCAGTGCGGCTCCACTCGGCTCGCACGACTTTTCCGGCATCCGGAGGTACCTCGATTTTCGCCCGCAATGTGACACTCTCGCCTGCGCTGATTTCGACTCGATCTCTTCCGTCCACGGTCAGGTCGACCACAGGCTGAATACCGTGGCGCGCCCCCGCCGTTTCCGGGACCAAGACCTGGCTCTCGGGTGTGATTTCGTATCGGGTCGAAGCCGGCGGAATTCGCCCTTCCTCGGCCCACGCGCTTACATCGCGTAGCGCCTGCTCGAGAATTCCGCGATAGTCGACGAGACGATCGGTCCGTGGGCCGATGTGGTCGGCGTTGTCGTTGAACCACACACGGAAGTTGGCATCGAAGTCTTTTCCCAAGGCTTGGCGGATCTGGCGGGAGTACCAGTCGCCGTCCCACGGAAAGGCATCGGTGTCCAGCAGATTCGCGACGACGATAACCTTCCCGTTGATCTTGCCGGTGTGTACGCCGCCGCCGCTGACACCTGTCGAGATGCCCGGGCCGACCTCAGTGGGCCGCTGCGGATACTTCGGCGAACCGTCGCTTTTCCGGTACTGGTCGAAAGCGTAGAAGCCTCGCGCTGCGGCACTTGGTAGCGAGCGTACGCAGGTAGCGCAACGTCCCATCGGTTGTCGATCCGCAGCCGGGCACCGACGTCGTCGATCGCTCGGAGCACATCGTCGGAACTGCCACTGCCGATGGCGAACGACCTGCCGGCAGGGTCGAGGACACCCGTCAATGAACCCACTTCGGTGCCGTCAGGGGCGTAGAGGACAAAGTCCGGACGCGTGTATTCGGGCACGACAGGTACAGAATCCAGGATCAATTCGGTAGGTGCGTTCCGGCCGTCGCGTTCTACCCGGGTGATCGTGACCGTCTCATCGACAACTGCGGCCCGGAACAACTCGCCCAGCGGCGACTGCTCGGTGCCGAGATAACCGGGCAGATTCCAGAAGTCTTCGACATAGCCGGGATCGGCGCCTCGGACCGCATCGGCGAACCCGAGCAGGCCCTGCTCGTCGTCCAGACCGAGTACATAGGAGTAGTCTTCCCAGGCGCGAAGCGGAATCCCCAGCTTCGTGACCTCGGTCAGGACGCTGCGCTCGGTCGGGTCGAGCCCCGCATACGGGTCACCACTGCCACCCGGGCTCACCGCATCGGCGATCTGTGGGGCCTTGTCGTGCAGAACCATCCGGGCGAAGGCCCGGATGAAGAAGAAGTTCGGAATAGAAGCCGGTACACCGGGGATGAACGGTACCGCTCCGTCCCACACTCCGACGGTGTTCTCCATCGCGCCGATGGTCTGATAGGAACCACCGCTGCCACCCCAGAGGTACCCGTGGATCGTCTCGGTCGTTCCGTAGTAATCCGCCGCGACCTGTTCGGAGAACTTCGCGGCCGCAGCGTCTACGCGGTATCCGCTCCCGCCGTTCGTCTGAACGGTGTATGCGCCGCTGTCCGCCCCGAACTCGATGTCTCCAGGCTCGGCGTTCTCATCGACCAGCGGATACACCAGCTGGAAGAATCGTCCCTGCCATTTCTCTTTTGCCGGAAAATAGAAATTGAATCGTTTGTCGGTACCTTCGAAGTAGCCCGACACCCGGTGATGCGGCACAGGCGTGGCGACATCCTCCACCTGGTCGATCACCGGTGTATCGAACTCCGGATCGACACAGTCCGCGTTCACCCACACGGGGCCACCTGCCGCAGGAGGCACGCACAGCGCCGGTTCGGCAGCCACCCTCGCGCCGGGAATCGTCACCATTGCCGACACCATCACGACGCCCAGCGCGATAGTGCACAGCAGACGCCCGATGCGCCGCGGTCCGGAGCTCGGACGCGGCTGGTTGTGGCGAATCGACATGGGCTACCTCTGAACGACACGAGCAAGTCCGAGAGAAACCATAGCCCGCTCACCTACCAATCAGTAGGTAACGTTACCTGTTTGTTACTATTCGGATCTTCCTCCAACATTCATGCATGTCAGGTGCGCATCTCGCCCGGTCGGCTCCCCTCCGCGCCGGGATCGGCATCAGCGTTTTCTTCGCCCACCGACGAAGTGTTCCAACCTGCCGAAGGAGCGACGAGATGCAACATCTTCCGAACCAACTCGGCGGGTTCTCCGATCGAGGGGTCGAGCAGCCACAACTGCAGAAGTCCGTTCATCGTGGCCGACAGGAGAGTCGCAGCTTCCTCGGGCGTAATACCCGGAGCAAGACCGGATCCGAATTCGCGGCGAACCGAGTGTGCCATCGACACCCTCGCCATCCGGAATCTCGCCGCGAAGTAGTCCCGCGCAGGGTGGTCGTCGGTGAGACACTCGGCCGACAACACCGTCCGAGCCCGAACAGCCTCGGGCCGGGATTGATTGAGCTCGACCAGACCGGGCAGATACGACAGCGGCGACGCCGGCCTGTCCGGCGCAGTCGGCATCTGTGCCGAATCGCGTTCGGCAAGAAATTCCAGCGCCGCGAGCAGCAGTGTCTCTTTGGTAGGGAAATGATGCAGTAGGCCTTGCTGAGACAGTCCTGCGCGTTTGGCCACAGCACCGATCGTCATCCCCTGATATCCGTGGGCCGCAAGCTCCGCCAACGCCGCATCCAGGATCTCCCCCTTGCGACGCGCCGCACTTGTCCGACGCTCAGCCATCGACATCGACGCTCCTCTCGCTTCGCGAGACGAGCATCGCATGCTCGACACGAGGAAGTCGTGTCACCTGCACGCTGTTGTCACAACACCATCCGACCGACCTCAAGACCACGGAGTGAGTACGAGTTTTCCGCGTACTCGTCCGGATTCACTCAACCGATGACTTTCCCGTACCTCGTTCATCGGCAGTACACGGTCGACATGGACTCGCACCTGCCCCCGAGCGACTGCTGACCCGACTTCCGTCAGCATGGCAGGCGATGGCTTCCCGGTGACCATCCGGTAGCGCGGATCACCACGGGCGTCGGATTCCTGCACCGTGATGTAGCGACCGCCGTCTCGCAGCACACGCAGCGATCGCCTGCCGTATTCACCACCGACCAGATCGAGCACGACGTCGACCCGGTCGATCGCCTCGGCGAAGTCGGTCGTGGTGTAGTCGACCACCACGGCCGCGCCGATACTGCGCACGAACCGATGGTTACCGGCCCGTGCGGTGCCGATGACGTGCGCGCCGCGACATTCGGCGAACTGGACGGCGAAATGCCCGACCCCACTGGCGGCGGCGTGCACGAGAACGGTCTCGCCGGGTTTCGGGTCCGCCGCTCGCTACACAATCGAGGATCGCGGTTCGGTTCATCAAGTATCGAACATCTCGCTGAAGCACTGCCAAATCGATGTCGGTGGTCATGTCTCTCCTCTGTGACAGGTAGCGAGCACGGGTTGTCCGTCCAGGGTCACACCGCGGTGCTATACGATCGTCTAGCAGGAGAGGTGGGAGGATGCGTGTCACCGGGAGATCAGGAGGCACGCATGGCGGCATCGGCACGGCGCATGGGCGCCGAGACGTCGAAGACCAGGGGCGTCCTGTTGGACTGCGTGGAGCAGTTGATGCTGGACGAGGGCTACGCGGCGGTGACGTTCCGCGCGGTAGCCGCCAGAGCGGGTGTCACCTCGAGCCTGGTACTACTTCCGGACACTCGACAGCATCTTCCGTGCCGCCATCCGCCGATACACCGACCGCAATATCCGACACCTCACCGAAGCTCAGCAAGTGCCCCCCGACCAATTGCCGCGCGCACTCTGGGAATACAGCTGGGATGAAGCAACCAGCGCGTTGACCACGGAGTTCATGGCGTTGGGAAATCATCGCGAATCGGTTCGAGCCGAAATCGCGGAAGCGACTGAGCGGCTACGCAAGGTACAACTCGACGCCTTGTCCCACGGTTTCGACCGAAACGAGGCCCTCGGCCAAAAGCTCACCCCGGGCGCACTACTGCTACTCATCACCGGTATCCCGAAATTTCTTCAGCTCGAGCACGGAATCGGCGTCCGGACCGCCCACCAGGAACTTATCGACGCGTTCGAACAGTATCTGGGTTCGTTCCAGCCCACCGACGCGAAAGGCAAACCCAGACGGCCCCTCGCTGCCGAAACTGAGCCATTCGAGGACCGATCACCGAGGATCCGGCACCCATAAGCCCAGACCAGCGCTGCGGCAACCGGGAAACACGACTCCCGGGTACAGACGCCGATACCTGACGGTGACGATGGCACGATTGGCCGTCTCGCTCATGCGATGTGGCGCAGAATTTGGTGTCGGGCTGGCGCGGAGGAAGCGCTGCGGTGGGCGACGTGTTCGAGCAGACGGGTCATGAGCGGCCACGCGTGTCCGGCGGGAGGCGATGGGCTCGGGTGCCGCGGGAACGCGTACAGAAGTGCGGCAAGCCCATTGACTGTGGTGTCCATCCAGGCCGACAGCAGCGAGCGCACCATGAGCGGGGCTGCTCCTCGGTGAGGTCCCCGATCTCGGCTGCGCTCCAGGTCTGCGCACCGAACCCGCAGAGCGACAGCTTCTCGCGGGCGCACTGCGCGTTTACCCACGCCGACAGTTCCACGATCCGCGCGACACCCCACTCCACCAGGTTATTCGACCGGGCCGAAAGCGTTGAACAAGTGATCATCGTCGGGCAGCTCCAGCCAGACGACCGGCCCGGTCTCCCGGAGTACATGCTGGAACGGCAGCGGGTCGCGCAGCACCTCCAGAGAGAACGGGTCGACGGCGCCGCTCCCCACAGCTCACCGTTACCACCGAATGCCCGCCGTGGAATAGTCATCGGGCGGGCATTTCAGCCGTCAGGACAGCGAATCCTGTGTTCTTCCCTGTCCACGAGGCGAGGCTTTCAACAGCCCCGACCGACACAGGGCACGCCGAGATCTGCACGAGTCCGCAGCCATGGTGTCGCCTGGTATCGCGGATCGTGCGTGTATTCGAATAGGCCGTCCAGGATCCGCAGGATCGTCGGCAAGCCGTGACTGTCGGCGAGTTCGAACGGGCCCGATGGGTACCCCAGACCGAGGCGTGCGCCCCGATCGATATCGGTCGGCTCACCGGTTCCGGATGCAGCGAGTATGGATGCGACATTCACCATCGATGCCAGCAGCCGCTGGGCTACCGGGGCCGGTCCGTCGGGAACCATCGTCACCGGTAGCCCGGTCGCTTCGAGTGCCGACGCCGCCGCCGCTCGGACTGGCGCCGACATCGGCAGCGGCGCCGAGACCGCCAGCCGCTTACCCGTTCTCATGCTCAACGGGTCGATTCCGAGTGTTCGCTCGACCGGGAGGTTCGCTCTCAGTGCCGCGCGATAGGCCGGTTCACCGACCGGGCAGACGATATGGACGGCGTCAGGTGTCACCTCTTCGACCGTGCGGACCTTCGACAGGATCGGATCACTGGACATCCACTCCTCGCTCAAGTGGAAGTTCAGGTCGACACCCACGGGACCGGTTTGGACGGGCTCGGGGCGGACATCGATTCGTGGGTACGTGTAGAACCCGACCCCGGTCTTTCTTCCCAATACACCGGCGGTGACGCGGGCCGCGGCGATTGGGGACGGCCGGAGCCGGGGATCTGCGTAGTATCCGTTCCAGACGTTCTCCATCACCCCGTGCGAGATATCGAGCCCGGTCAGGTCCATGAGCTCAAACGGTCCCATCCGCAATCCGAGTACATCGCGGGCGATTGCGTCGACCTCGGGGACTCCGGTGGCGCTGTGAGCGAGAACGGCGAGCGCCTCGGTGAGCAGTCCGCGGCCCAGAAAGTTGATCACGAACCCGGGTGAGTCACGGACCGGTAGCGGTTCATGGCCGAGCGTGCGGACGAATTCGGTCGCCTCGCGTATGACATCCGGGGCGGTGAACACACTCGGGACGACTTCGGCGACCTTCATCCTAGGAACCGGGTTGAAAAAGTGAATTCCCACCAGATTTTCGGGCCGCTTCAGGTCGCGCGCGAGGCCTGCGATCGACAAAGCACTCGTGTTCGTCGCCAGCACGGCGTTCGGTGTGGCGACTTCGAGGTCCTTCAGCAGGGAGATCTTCGCCCCGGCATCCTCGATGATCGCCTCGACAACGATCGACACATCAGCGTTGCGTCCGGTGGGCTCGGGCCGGGGGTCTATACGAGCGCACGCGGCTGCGGCATCCTCGGGCCGCACGCGTCCTTTCTCCATCGCCGCGTCGAGGTCACGCTCAATGGCGGCCAACGCCTGCCTCGACGTCTCGGCGTCGATGTCGGTGAGTTCGACCCGGTATCCGGCAACTGCGGCTGTCTGGGCGATACCGCGTCCCATCGCTCCAGCGCCGATAACCCGCACGGTTGGTGGAATGGGCATATTGTCACCGTCCTTCGTAGGCGGGGTCCCGCTTTTGGATGAAAGCCGTCAGTCCTTCGAGGTGATCCTCGGTATCGAAAAGGGTTTGGAACATGGATCTCTCCAGATCCAGGGAAGTGCGCAGCGGAGCGTTCTCGGCGGCCCGTGCGATCTTGCGGATCGCACGCACGTTCAGTTGGGGTTTCGACGCGATCCCCCGTGCCATGTCGACGGCCGTTCTCTCGGCTTCCCGGTCCGGGCAGACCGTGCTGACGATACCGGCCAGAAACGCGGTATCCGCCTCGATGAGGTCGCCTGTGAGAACCAGCGCCAGCGCTCGAGCGCGCCCCATTCTCTGGACCAGTCGGCTGACCCCACCGGACCCAGGAATGAGACCGACTCGGATCTCGGGTTGCCCGAGTTTCGCGGAGCGGCCGGCCACCACGAGATCGCAAGCCATCGCCAGCTCACATCCGCCGCCGAGTGCATAGCCGTCTACCGCCGCGATCGTGGGTTTGCCGAAATCATCGAGGAGATCGAACACCCGTCCGGTCTCCTCTACGATGTGGTCGGTTGGTGACAGGCTCGCCATCTCTTTGATATCTGTTCCCGCGACGAACACCTCTGCTGATCCGGTCAGGACCAACACTCGCACCGTCCGATCGCTGCCGGCATCTGTCAACGCGTCGATCAGCTCCCTCTTGGTCGCTAGATCCAAGGCGTTCTTGGCCTCGGGGCGATCGATTCGAACGACGCGTACGCCGGGCGCCGAATTATCTGTCACGGAGAGGAATTGGTAGGTCATCGGCTGACCGGGGATTGTCTTGGTTGCGCAGCGTGCATGGCCTGCCCGAGGCTGCGGCCACCGTCGATGGTGAGAACGGCGCCGGTCACGTAGCTCGCCTCGTCGCCCATGAGATAGGACACCGAGCCGGCCACCTCGTCGGCCTGGGCGAACCTGCCCAGCGGAATTTTCGTGAGCATTGCAGCTGCAGCGCCGGGAGCCGAGAGGATGTTGTCGGTGGCGTTTTCCGTCTCCACGAAACCCGGCGCCACCGAGTTGACCCGGATCCCGTGGGCGCCCCACTCACCGGCCACTGACTTCCCGAATGCGAGCATTGCCGCCTTGGCCGCGGCCGAGTGCGCGACACCGGGTCCACCGGTCCAGGCGTAGGTGGTGATTATGTTGCAGATCGCACCCGACTTGCTTTCACGTATGAGTCTGCGGGCCAGCGCAGTCGAGGCGTTGAACGTCCCGTACAGCGAGATCTCGACGACCGCTCTGAAACCGTTGAGGCTCATCTCTTCGGCGGGGCACGCGAAGTTGCCTGCCGCGTTGTTCACGACGCCGTCGATCGTATCGAGATTGTCGATCGCCTCGGAGACAGCCGCGTTGTCCCGGACATCGAGGCCGATGATGCCTACGTCGATGTTCTGTGCCCGGAGCAATGCCTGCGCAGCGGCGAGGCGCTCTTCGTTCCGGGCGGCCAGCACGACCCTGTTTCCGTCCCGTCCGAGTCGCTCGGCAATGGCCAGGCCGATTCCCGCCGATCCGCCGGTCACCAGAATGGTCTTCGGTGCGGTGCTCGTACTCACTGCGGCCCCTGCGTTCCGCCGTCGATCGCGGCGGTCCAGTGCATGGACAACAGCGACAGGGCGCGGATCCGGCGCGTGAATCGCTGGAGTTCGAACTCGAGAGTGAATCCCATGGCGCCCAGAACCTGATGAGCGTTGGCTGCCACCTGGTTGGCCGCGTGAGCCGCGTACGCGAGTTCCTCGGCCGACCCCGAGCCCTGTATTGCGCACAGGCGAAGCGATTCGGTGGTCAGAGCAGCATCTGCCAGTTTGATCTGCACCGCGTCCAGTGTGGCGAGGGGCGCCCCGAATGCTTCACGGTTGCGCGCGTGGTCGACCGCGAGTTCGAGACTCCGGAGGGCCAGACCAGCGATGTATCCCGTGGTGGCCGTGCGCCAAGCTCGTACCCTGTGCTCGGCCTCCACGATCTGGCTCGGACCGAATTCATCGACGACGTGAACACCGAGACTGTCAGTGTAAGGGACAGGGTGTGCGCGCAACACCTCCCGGTGGAGCAGCCTGCCGTCGGTGGTGACGTTGGCGGCGATCGGGAATTCGTCGCCGTAGAGAACCAGGCCGGACGCTGCCACACCTCCGCCGAGGAGGGCCGCTACACAGCTGTACGGCGCACCGGCACGCCCCAGCTCGAGTCCGCCGAGGCCGAAGTAGTCGTTGCCCGCCTCGTTTTCTTCCACCAGGTCGAACCATCCGGCTTCGGTCAGCGCCGACATCATGGCTGTGCTGTGGTCGCTGACGGTTGCCCCCGGCACCCACGCATCGTCTGGGATATGCCGTTCGGCGTGGCGTCGGATCGATTCCGCGAAGGCAGCGAGATCAGCGGGGTAGGGCAGCGTGAGATTCACGGTTTTCTCCAGACGAAGCATGGGGTGTGGACAGTGCGGTGAGGATTTCGTGGTTGTGTTCTCCGAGGCCCGGAGCCGGTCGCGACGTCTGCGGCAGCGGCTCTCCGTCGATGGTCAGCAGCGAGCCGAGTAGTTCGACCTCGCCGACGCCGGGCTGGTGGATCTTCTGGGTGAGGTGGTTGTCTTCGACCTGGGTGTCTCCGAAAGCGGATTCGAGTGTTCGAACCTCCATGCAGGGCACGTTGGCCTGGCGGAACACTTGAACCCAGTGGCGGGAGCGTTCGCTGCGCAGCCGTTCGGCAACGGATTTCTTCGTCTCCCAGCGCTGCCGGTATTCGGTCGCACTCGCCGCGGGCGCCTGCGGGTCCCGCAGCCACGGGTCGGAGATCGCGAGCACGGCGCCCATCCGCTCTCGCTGCGCGATATTGAGGCAGGCAACGGCGATGAAGCCGTCGGCGGTTTCGTAGCATCCGTAGTACGGTTCGAGATCGTCTGCCCGGCGCTTGGCTTCACCACGCTCGTGTAGAAGTTCGGCAGTGGCAGGCGGCGGCGGCGGATCGCTGTCGAGCCGGACCAGGTCTTGTATCTGGGTCAGCAGCGCGGAGGACAGCAGTGAAACGCTCAAGTGGGCAGCGGTTGCGCGGCGTGGCCGATCGACCAAACCCGTCAGAACCGAGATCACTGTCATCAGTCCGGTCGTGATATCGGCCAGGGGGATCGAGCCGCAGCGCTGCGGGACGGTCTGGCCCGGCCGGGGGTCGGCGAACAGCAACCCCGAATAGGACTGGGCGATGAGGTCATAGCCTGTGTGCGCCGCGAGTGGCCCCTCGTTGCCGAAGGCGCTGATCGAAGTGACGACCGCATTCGGATTCAGCGCTGCAATCGACTCCCGCGAGAGGCCGAATCGTTCGGCCCGCTCTCGCGGCATATTGTGTACCACCACGTCGGCGGTCCGGATCAACGCACGTGACGTCGACCGATCCGACTCGGTGGTGAGATCGAGACACAGGGATCGCTTTCCCCGGTTGAGTGCCATGAACCGTCGGCTCTGTCCGTTACCGAGTGGCTCGTACTCGCGGTAGGCATCACCGCGTGGTGCCTCGAC
The DNA here is from genome assembly GCF_040638875.1 of Nocardia sp. NPDC024068. NCBI lineage: Bacteria > Bacillati > Actinomycetota > Actinomycetes > Mycobacteriales > Nocardiaceae > Nocardia > Nocardia sp. NPDC024068. The sequence continues at coordinate 403,111 of NZ_JBEZYU010000001.1, forward strand.
CTTGATCACTTCGGCTCCGAGGTCCGCCAGTATCATCGCGGCGAGGGGGCCGGCGACGAACTGCGAATAGTCGAGGACACGTATTCCGGCGAGTGGCTGCTGGTCGGCGGGAGACTGCACGTTAAGCTCTTTCAAGACACGGGGGCGGGTCGGCGGGGCAGGTTCAGTCCACGCTGCGCGATGACTTTCCGCTGGATATCGGATGCGCCGCCGGCGATCGTGGTCGCTAGTGAGGAGCGCGCGAATGCGGCAATCCTGCCCTCAAGGACCTTGTCGGCACCGCCGTCGGTTCCTTCGATCAGCGCTGCGGGTCCGACGATCTCTGATGCGAGTGCCGCAAGCTTCTGCATCATCAGCGCGATGGACAGTTTGCACATCGAGGCCGGCGCAGAGGCCGGAATATCGCGGTCGAGCATCCGGGAAGTCTCCAACCCGAGCAGCCGGGCCGCGCGAGCTTCACCCTGGAGTACCTGCAGCGCATGTCGATGTGCGGGATCGGTGGCCAGCGGTTCGAGATTGTCCAGTAGCCAGCGGACGACACCGATCTTTTCACTGGTGACGCGCTCGAAATCCATCGTGCCCATCAGCACCGACCAGCCCTGGTCGATCTCGCCGACAACTCCGCTGTGCGGGACGAAAACGTCCACCAGCTCGACCTCGCCGAGATTGCCGCCACCGAAGGTGTCGTGCTTGGTCGGGGTGATGCCTGGTTCGTTCATGTCCACGACGAACACCGAGAGTCCACGGTGCTTGGGTGCATCCGGATCGGTACGCGCGGCGACATAGATCCAGTCGGCTTCGGTGGCACTGCTCGTCCAGATCTTGCGGCCGGTGATTCGCCAGCCTCCGTCGGCCGGTACCGCTCGAGTCCGTAGGGAGGCAAGATCGGACCCAGCGCCGGGCTCCGAGAAGCCCTGGCAGAACAGCAGATCGCCCCGCGCGATCTCAGGTAGCAGTGTGGACTTCTGCTCTTCGGTGCCGAACCGGAGCAGCGCGTTACCGATTGTTTTCACCGAGAGCAGGAACCCGCACATCGGTAGCCAGTGGTAACCGAGTTCCTCCTCGAGGGCGATGGACTGTTCGATATCGGCATCGCGGCCACCGACTGCTGTCGGCCAATGGACGCCGATCAGGCCGGAGGTTCCCATCTTTTTGTAGACGTATCGGGAATCGACATCGGACGGCGATCCGTTGATCGAGAATTCTCCGCGGCTGTTCAGCTCCTGCCGGGTCTCGATCGCCCATTCCCTTACTTCGGTTTCCAGCTCGCTTGCCATCTCTCTCTTTCCATTCTTCGGATACGGTGGATCGGTTTCAGATGATGTTGTTCTCGCGAAGGAATTCGGTTGCCACCCGGGCTTCGGGCTGGTCGTCCAACTGGATGCGGCTGTTCAATTTCACCAGCACGTCCTGGGTGATCAGTGAGTTGATCTCACCCAGAAGGGCGTCGTACTCAGATTTATGTGATTCGTATTTTTCGGTATGCATCACAATTGCCGGGTTATATGAAGGAAAAGACTTCCGGTCATCGACCAGTTGCCGTAACCCATAGTTGGGCAGCCGTGGATCGGCGGCGACAACTGACGAGAATTCGCACTGATGCTGGGTGGTCATCGTGGCGACGGAAATGCTGCTTTCCTGGATGAGTACCTGCTCGCGTGGCAATGTGAATCCGTAGGTCTTCTCCACACCGGGCAGCCCGTCGTCGCGGGTTGCGAACTCCGTACTCGAGCACAGCCTGGCGGCTGCGGGGTTGGTGCGGGCGAGTTCGGCGTAATCGGACAAATTATTGATGTCCAGCCTCTGCAAAAGGTTCTCCGGCGCGGCGATCGCATAATTCGAATTGGCCGGCGACATCGCGAACCAGGTCAGCCCGGATTCGCCGGACATGGCGTTCACTTTGCCGAAGAGGAGATCCGGATCGCTGACCACCTCCGATTGACCGAGGATGGTCGACCAGGCCGTTCCCGTGTACTCGCTGTACAGATCGATCTGGTTGGATTCCAGGGCCGAATAGGCGAGCATGGTTCCGCCGATTCCCGTTCGATCGACCACGTCGGCACCGGCGGCGCGGAGAGCGGTTACGTACAGCGCCCCGAGCATTCGTTGTTCGGAATAGTTCTTCGACCCGACCGATATGGATACTCCGCTCAAGTCAATAGTCGAGGCGAGTGACCCGGGTGCAGGTTTGACCGACGGGCCGAGCGATGAGCACGACGACAGGAGGATCGCGGTGAGAGCGAACACGGCGGTTGCCAGAAAACGGTTTCGGTCGTTCCGGTAGCGATCCCGACGAATGAAATATCTCATGTTCACAGCCCTCGCGGAGTCAGGAGGTGTTGCACGTGTTTCGCCAGATAGTCCAGGAGCAACGCGAGGATCGCGGTGAGGGCCGCTCCGACGAACGTGATGATGTCGCGGTACTGGATCAGGCCGGCCACGATGACGCCGCCCAGCCCGCCGGCGCCCGCAAGCGCGGCAACGGCCGCCGTCCCGACGTTCCAGACCAGTGATGTGCGGAGGCCGGCCAGGATTACGGGTACGGCCAGCGGGAGCTCGACTCGCGTCAGCACCTGCCATCCGTTCATTCCGATACCGGCCGCGGATTCCTTCAGTTCCGGAGAGATCCCCTCGAGGCCCTCGATGGTGTTGGTGAGGACGGGGAGGAACGCGGCGACCGTCAGGGCGAGGATGACGAATTTTATGTCGATGCCGAACAGCAGGACGCAGACCACTACCAGGCCGAAGCTGGGCAATGACTGGCCGATCACGGCGACCCCGGTCACCGCCGGCCGGAACTTAACGGCGGCCTTGCGGGTCAGGACCACTCCGAGCGGAATTGCGAGGCCGACAACGAGGAAGGTAGAGACACCGACAAGAAGAAGGTGCCGCGTAACTGCCTGAATGAGACTGGCCGGACTGAGTGCCCGTGCTTCCACGGAGTCGAGCCCCCGATGTTGCACCCACAGGTAGAGCATCGCCAGCACACCCGCGAGGACCGTGGGTGTGACCAGCACCTGGCCGAGGGTGGGGCGCGCGCCGCGCGCCCGTTGACCGCCCTTTCGGTGTTTATCGAGCCGGTGTGGGGCCGCCGCCGCCATGGTCGTCATGAGGCAGCGTCCATCATGGGTGCCGGTTCGAGCGTCGTCGCGATCGCCGCGTGCACCTGCCCCAGTTCGAGGATGCCGGCGTAGGCACCGTCCGCATGGGTGAATATGGCGCCGGGTTCGCCGGTTTTCATGATCAGGTCCAGCGCGTCCGCATACGTCGGCCGAGTCGCCAGTGGGATCGTTTCAGTGGTGGTGATCTCGCGGTCTCCGCGCGAGCCGAACACCCAGCCCGCGGGCCGGCCGTTGTCGAGCGCAATCGCGTCCTCGTCGAGAACACCGTGCTGACCGGTGTTGGAGCCGGCATCGACGGTGCGCCCGGGGCGAAGTTGGTCGGGCGTGACCGGCAGCAGCGACAGGACCCGGATGCTGTTGGAGCCTCCGATGAAGTTCTCCACGAATTCATTGGCAGGCTGTGACAGTAGCTCGGCGGGAGCCGCATACTGTTCGATCCGCGCGCTGGTGCCGAATACGGCGATCTTGTCACCGAGCAGTACGGCTTCGTCGATGTCGTGGGTGACGCAAACGATGGTCTTCTGGATTTCCCGTTGCAGCCTGAGCAGCTCGGCCTGGAGGTGGCTGCGGGTGATGGGATCGACTGCTCCGAAAGGTTCGTCCATCAACAGGATCAACGGATCCGCCGCTAGTGCACGAGCCACACCGACGCGTTGTTTCTGCCCTCCGGAGAGCTCCTTGGGGAAGCGGTCGCGGTAGAGGGACGGGTCGAGACCGACCAGATCCAGCATCTCGTCGACGCGCTGCGTGATCCGGTTTTTCGGCCATTTCAGCAGGCGCAGTACGGCGGAGACGTTCTCGCCGACCCGCAGGTGGGGAAACAGGCCCACCTGCTGGATCACATACCCGATACTTCGCCGCAGTTCGGTGGGGTCGGTGGTGGTGACGTCCGCTCCGTTGACAAAAATGCTGCCCGAGGTCGGTTCGATCAATCGGTTCATCATTTTCAATGTTGTCGTCTTACCGCATCCCGAGGGACCGATGAGCATGACGATCTCGCCGCGAGAAATATCGAGGTTCAAATCCTTGACCACATGCTTCCCATGGCCGGGGTATTGCTTGGTGATGTTCTTGAGTTCGATTGCTTCAGCCACGGATTCCTCGCGATACGGTCAGTTTCTGAATAATTGAGAAGGCTCCGCTCAGTAGAAGGCCTACGATTGCGGCACCGACGAGGCCGGAAAGCGCGAAGTAGAGAGCGACGGGTGAACCGATACGGTTGAGGCCCGCGTAGATGGCGTTGCCGAGACCCGGGCCGAGTACTACCGCGCCGATCGCCGCAGTGCTGACCAGCAAGGCCGCGGCGATACGGATTCCCGTCAGGATCAGCGGCCACGCCAGGGGAATCTCGACGCGGGCGAGAGTCTGCCACCGCAGCATCCCGATTCCGGTGGCGGCCTCGATCGCGGCCGGGTCCACGCCACGCAGCCCTACGATCGTGTTCTGAACGATCGGGCAGAGGGCGTAGATCGTAAGGGCTACCAGCACCGGCGACCATCCGAGCCCTGTGATTCCGAGTAATAGCACGTACAGCGCCAAGGACGGGATCGTCAGCATTGTGCTGGTGATTCGGATGAGTAACTCCGAGACTCCATCTCGGCGGTACACGGCCATCGACATGGCGATGCCGAGAACGGCGGCAATCCCTGCCGCGATAGCAACGACCGCAAAGTGCTCACCCATCTGGCGGAGCAGGTCGGACTGGTAGTACGACCAGAATTCGCGATATGTCATTTCACCTCCTGGAATTCGTATGAGATCGGCAAACCAGTCGCCTGTGAGTGCTGTGGTGTGAGTCACCAGCGGCAATGCGCCCAACGGTAAGCGCCGAACAAGGTTGCTGTCAACAGAAGAAAGTGCTTTCATGTAGTGAAAGTTTTTGGAGGCTTCTCAGGCATTGGAACCCGAGGGGGATACATGACACCGACCAGAGACGGCGACGCCGGCTCACGCACCCTGGTCCGCGGACTGCGGATCCTCAGGCTCTTCGAGGACGGTGCGGACGGGATTACGCAGGCTGCGATGTCGGCGCGGCTCGGTGTGCCGCTACCGACGATCGGCCGCCTGTGCCGAGCACTGTGCGACGAAGGGTTTCTCGAACGTGAAGAATCCGGGCGCCGGCTGTTACTGGGGCCGACACTCCGTCAACTGAGCAAGGTCCTGGTCCCCGTGTCAGGCGATACGGAACGCCGATGGATGCAGATACTCCGCGACGAGTTCGAGGAGGACATCAACATGGCGGTGCTGGACGGCGCCGACGTCCTCTACGTCGAGAGCCTCCCCGGAGGCCGGTCGCTCAATGTCAGTACACCGGTTGGAACACGTGCGCACGCCCACACGGTGGCCGCAGGCAAGGCCCTGCTCGCCGAGTTGGGACTATCAGAACTGCAGGCAGTGATGGGCCCCGGCCCCTACGAACGCAGGACCGCCGCATCCGTGGGGACATGGCCGGAACTTCTCGAACATCTCACGACTGTTCGGGCGGACGGGCTCGCAAGGACCTGGGAGGAGTACGACGAAGGAGTTTCGAGCGTCGCTCGCGCTCTTCCACCGTCCCCGGACAGCCGACGAGCCGCCATCGCGGTGACCATGCCGACAGCGCGAGCAACGCCGGATCGAATCGAGCAGATCATCCAAAGCATCAGCACGTTGTGGTGAGCGATCACCCCGGCGGAGCTGTGTTCGGATCGGCGCTTGGACACCCGGGAAGAAGATCAACGGCGGCGTAGCGCGGTTGGTGGATTCCGCCGTGCGACACATGATCGGGAGATCGAGATGGTCTCCGGTTACGGATCATGTCCACGGTGCGGGGATTGCCGACCAGGGCCGCGCCCGCCGCTGCCTGATAATGATCGGCGACTACGAGAACTGGTCCAAACTCCGAACCCTTCGCCGAACTCGCCGGGCACAACCGCGGACTACTACGGAGGCGGAGCCCCGCAGCGGACCCGGAAGTAGAAGGCGTCTCGGGAGCCGGCGCCGCCCAGTGAAATCGGCCGGCACAAAGCTGAGGCCCTTCGAGACCGAGGTGGGAGCGGATGAACGCCGACAGCCGCGCAACATCGGCGCGTCGAGGCCCAGGTGACGAATCTGCTGTGCATAACGAAAGATTCTCCAGCGCTGCACATTTCTTGTACTTGTCCAGTGAAGTCGGGGCTATTCCGACCTCCTCGCGACTTCTTGGATCAGATGCAACAAAGCCCGAGCAGCGGCTGGGTTGAGTTCGGGCGGATCCTCCGGAACGATGACCTGGATTTTCCCTGATCTCCTGCTGCTTTGCGGCAAGCGGGCGTTAGTCGACCGAGGAGTATCTGTCTGTTCGCTGTGCCGCGTGACGCCACCTTCTGAGCGGAGTGGCAGGAGGCGAGGAAATACCCCAATGACGGTGCCTCCACCGATATCCTCCAGAGCCTGGGGAACACCGCGATACGGCGAAGGCGATTCGCTACGCCAACCTGCCGATTTCTCAGCATTCGCTCAGATTAGCCCGAATCGAACCCCCACAAGCCCCTACCTGCAGTTTTGCTTCCATCCAACTCAACGCTTCCCTCTACCCGCATACATAACCGCAGGTAGAGCGCGTGACACGAAAGAGTAGTTGTGTCCGGAGGGGGAATCGAACACTACGCCCACGCGCTCCACCAACAGCAGGTTCTCGTCGTCGCGTGATGATAACGCGAGCTGCAAACGGCGTTCTGAGCCTGGGTGGGCGGGCCGACGCCTCTTTCGGGTGGACCCCGTTCTCCGGTGGCCCCGGTGCCACGGGCCGATCGTTCTCCGACGATCGTCGGTTCCGTCCGAGACCGGCTCCACACCCCTGTCCGAACACATCGCCGTCCACACCGGCCACGGCGGTGGCGCCGCGATCGGGATCGCGGTGCCGTACCGGTGGATCGCCTGCGGCTTCCGAATCCACCGCCCCGGAAACGAGCCGAACGGCCCACAAGTCACGGGGACTGCGGATTTAAGGGCTCCTCTCTGTGTCAAGCCTCGACGACCAGAGAGGAGCCTTTAACGAGATAGTCCACCGCCCCGTCATCATCGCCGGGTGAGAAAACCGAACTGTCGCGGGTTGCGGACCGTCTGTCCCCACCCTGCGATGGTCGCCAGTCGTCGTCGCGGAGGATACGCCCGAGCTCACGCCGACCGCTGATGAGCGGCGATTACCTCGAGCCGTTGTCCGCGTTCTTCGAATCGGCTCGAACGACGTGCCGTGCACGCACGGTCGCGTCGTGTTCGGCAGCGATACCGGCAATGTCGGTGCGGGTGCGGCGTTCGTCGCGAGTCACGTCGGCGGGATGCAGGCGTGTGGTCCGGGGCCGACACCGGCGAGTTCGACCACCCGCAGTCCGCCGAGCGGGCCGGTCATCGGTCCCGAACCTGTCGGGGCGCCGCGCCGGCCCGGATGATTTCGGCGCCGGTGGGGTCGAGAATTTGGCCGTACCTGGCGAGGTTGTTGGCGTGTCCGAGGTTGTGCAGAGCGATGGCCGAGTCCATTGCGGTGGACTGCCCCTGGGCGTCGAGGCTGCGGTTCACGCTCTCCTTGGCGAGTCGCAGTCCGAACTCCGGGCGGCCGGCGACGGTCACGGCCAGTTCGGTGGTGAATTCCTCCAGCGCCGCGGCCTCGACCACGTGGTTGACCATCCCGACCTCTCGCGCCTCCGCGGCGCTCAGCGCTCGGCCCGTGTACAGGATTTCTTTGGCCTTCCGTGCGCCGAGTTCCCAGGCGTGGGTGAAGTATTCGACACCGTTGACGCCGAACGCGGTGACTGGGTCGGAGAAGGTCGCGTCCTGTGCTGCGACGATGATGTCCATCGGCCACAGCAGCATGAGACCGCCGGCGATGGTGCGGCCCTGGGCCTGGGCGATGGTGGGTTTCGGAATATCGCGCCAGCGTTTGCACAGTCCGAGGAAGGCCTCGCATTCGAAGGCGTAGTGGCCCTCGGCGCCCGGGGCGCCGAGTCCGGCCTGCATGGTCGCGACCGGGGCGCACGGTAGTTCGAAGCCTGCCTTCAGGTCGTGGCCCGAGGAGAAGTCGGGTCCGTCGGCGGCCAGAACGATGACTTTGACGCGGTTGTCCGTGGTGGCCTCGGCGAACGCGGCGTCCAGTTGGTAGAGCAGCTCAGGGCTCTGGGCGTTGCGGGTCTGCGGTCGGGCCAGCACGATTCGGGCCACCCCGGGGGCTGGGTCCTCGCGACGGATGTGGGTTGGGGCCATGGTGGTTACCTCGGAGTTTCGTAGACGAGCCGGGATCGCTGAACCAGTTCACGGGCGAATCAGGACGTGCTTACGGCAGCGGCCGGTGTTCGCGACCGCTGAATGTCGCGGTCGGCGGGGTGATCCTGGCTGGTGGGTGTGTCGAGTTCCGCGGGCCGGTCGAGCGTGATGAGGAGCCGACGCCGTAGGCGCGCGGTTCCACTGCCACGTCAGGCGTCGGCGCGGGACCCCCAGTACGGGGCTTTCAGTTCGCGTTTGAACAGTTTGCCGGTGTCCTCGCGTGGCAGTGCGCCTTCGAGGACGACGACTTTGGGGACCTTGTACTTGGCGAGATGATGTGCCACATGCGCGCGGATGGCCTCGACTCCCAGGGTGGCTCCCGGAGCCAACTGGACATGCGCCGCCAATGCCTCGCCGAATTCCGGGTCCGGTATCCCGAACACCGCGACATCGGCGACACCCTCGAGGCCGTGCAGGCACGATTCGATCTCCGCCGGGTAGATGTTGACGCCCCCGGAGATCACCATGTCGTTGCGTCGGTCGCTGAGATACAGGAAGCCCTCCTCGTCCAGGTATCCGATGTCGCCGACGGTGAGGAAGCCGTCCTTTTCGATCGCCCGGCGTTCGGCGTCGTTGCCCAGATAAGTGAAGTCGGGCCAGATGGAGAACGGTTTGATATAGATATCGCCCGGAGTCCCGGGTGGCAGTTCGCGGCCGTCGGTACCCAGGATCCGCACCTCCGAGTCTCCCAGTGCTCGGCCGACGGTGCCGGGGTGTGCGAGCCATTGGGCGCTGTCGCACAGGACGGCGGCGCCGGTCTCCGATCCGCCGTAGTACTCGTGGACGATGGGCCCGAACCACTCGATGATCGCGCGTTTCACCTCGGGTGGACACGGCGCGGCCGCGTGGACTATCCCGGTCAGCGACGAGATGTCGTAGCTTTCCCTGATATGCGCGGGCAGCTTCAGTAGCCGGTGGAACATCGTGGGTACGGCCTGCAGGTGCTCGATCTTTCTGTCCTGTACGACTCGTAGCAGGCCTTCGGCGTGGAATCGCGGCATGATTTCCACGTCGATCCCCATCGCGAATGTGAACATCACGTGGATATTGGGGGCCGTGTGATAGAGCGGTGCGGCGACCAGTGTCGATCTTGCGGTGCCGACGCCCAGTCCGGCGACCACCAGTTCGCCCAGCCGGGCAGTGTCCTGCGGCGCAACCGGTTGCCGGAGAATCCCCTTGGGCCTGCCCGTCGTACCGGAGGTGTAGATGACACTCAGCGGCGGCGACGGGACTGTGCCGGTATGGGGCTCGTGGGAGCCGATCAATTCGTCGGTATCGGCGTATCGGGTGGTGAGCGCAGGGCGATGGAACCCGTACGCTTCGGCCAGGGTCTGTGGCACCGGTGCTTCCACGATCGTGGCGCCGGGGGGTAGTACCGCTTCCACCGCGGGGAGCAGATCGGTGTGCGCCAGCACGATTCTGCTGTCGCTGTCGGTGAGGAGGTAGGCGAGGTCGTCGCCTGTCCAGTGCCAGTTCACCGGAACCGGGATCGCACCGAGGGCGGCACCGGCGAGGGTCGCCTCGACGAAGCCGATCTCGTTGCGCATCACGATCGCGTAGCGGTCCTCATATCCCAATCCCAGCTCGGCCAGCGCGGCGGCCAATCGCGCTGCGCGGTCCCGTATCTCGGTATGTGTGCGAATCTGTGAGCCACATCGGATCACCGCGGGTGTGCTCATTCGAATCTCCGTTCCAGCAAGGCGTGTCAGAGCGCCCGCGCGATGAGGTCTTTCATGATTTCGTTGGAGCCGCCGTAGATCTTCTGGACCCGCGCGTCGGCATACATGCGGGCGATCGGGTATTCGCGCATGTATCCGTAGCCGCCGAACAGCTGCACACACCGGTCGACCACCTGGCATTGCTGCTCGGTGAGCCACCACTTCGCCATCGCCGCGGTCGTGGTGTCGAGGTTGCCCGCCAGATGCCGCTCGATGCACGAGTCGATGAAAACCCGGGCAGCGTGGGCCACGGTCCGGCACTCCGCGAGGACGAATCGGGTGTTCTGGAAGTCGAAGATCGACCGGCCGAACGCATTGCGCGACTTCGTGTAGGCGACAGTCTCGGCAACGGCCGCTTCCATCATCGTGACCGCCGCGACCCCGATCAACAATCGCTCTTGTGCCAGCTGTGTCATCAACTGGCTGAAGCCACGCCCTTCGATACCGCCGAGAAGGTTGCCGGCGGGTACTCGCACATCCTGGAAGGACAGTTCGGAGGTGTCCGCGCCGGGCTGGCCCACCTTGTCCAGGATCCGGCCGCGCGTGAATCCCGCGCAGTCGGCGGTCTCGACGACCAGCAGTGATATGCCCTTCGCCCCGGCGGACGGGTCGGTTTTCGCGACCACCACGATGAGGTCGGCCTGTGAACCGTTGGAGATGAAGGTCTTCGCGCCGTTGAGCACATAGTGGTCGCCGTCACGCAGTGCGGTGGTCTTGATGTTCTTCAGATCCGACCCCGCACCCGGTTCGGTCATAGCGACCGCGGCGACGGCCGCACCGACGGCCATCCTCGGCAGCCAGCGGCGGCGCTGTTCTTCGGTGCCGTAGGCCAGGATGTAGTGCGCCACGATTCCGCTGTGCACGGTATTGCCGAATCCGCTGTCCAGGGCGCGGCTCTGCGCTTCGATGACGGCGAGGTCGTGGGCGAATGTTCCGCCGCCACCGCCGTATTGCTCCGGAATGGAACAGCACAGCAGCCCCAGCTCCCCGGCCTTGTTCCAGAGATCGCGGTCGATGTAGTGCTGCTGTTCCCATTTTTCCCGGTACGGGGTGATTTCACGCGCGAAGAACTTATCTGCGAGATCGCCCAGCGCGGCGGTGTCGGCATCGCGCCATGCCGAGGTGTAGGTGGTGGAGGGCATTGTTGTCGTTCCTATGCTTCGTAGCCGCCGCCGGTGACGATGATCTGGCCGCTGACGTAGTCGGATTCGGGGTAGGTCAGCATCACGACCGAGCCCGCGGCCTCATCGGGGGTGCCCGGCCGGCCCAGCGGGATCATCGCCCTGGCCGCGGCCAGCACCTGGGGATTGACGCCTACTTTGATCTCGCGGCCCTCGATATCGATGGTTCCGTCACCATCGGCGGCGACCTCGGTCAACCGGGTTTCGATGAACCCGAACGCGACAGCGTTGACGTTGACGTTGTAGCGGCCCCACTCCTTGGCCAGTGTCCGGGTCATGCCGATGATGCCCGACTTCGCCGACGAGTAGTTCACCTGACCGGCGTTGCCGTAGAGACCGGCGACCGAGGAGATATTGACGACCTTGCGGTGCACCCGGATACCGGCTTCCTTCTCCGCCTTGGCCGCCTTGCCGATCACCGGCTGGGCCGCGCGCAGGATCCGGAACGGCGCCTTCAGATGCACATCGAGGATCGCGTCCCACTGATCGTCACCCATCTTCTGGATGACGGTGTCCCAGGTGTAGCCCGCATTGTTGACGATGATGTCGAGGCCGCCGAACGATTCGGTCGCGGTCCCGACGAACCGCTCACCGAAATCGGCCGCGGTGACATTGCCCGCGCAGATGACGGCATTGCCGCCGGCGGCGGTGATCTCGTCGACCACGGCGCGGGCGGGGTCCGGGTCGAGATCGTTGACCACGACATTGGCACCTTCACGTGCGAGTGTGAGTGCGATCGAGCGGCCGATGCCGCGTCCGGATCCGCTGACGATCGCTGTCTTGCCTTCGAGCTTGCCCATGGTGATCGGTATTCCTTTTCGAGAAGAGAAATGCGGGCATGCGCCACCGCCGACGGCCCCAGAATCGGGACAGACGGTGGTGGCAGTATTTCCGCGGCGGTTTCGGTACGGTCAGTCGAGCGCGACGACTGCCTCGCCGAGGAGGGTGACGGTGCCGTCGGCGAGTGCGACCTTCAGATCGAGGGCGGCCAGTCGCTCGCCGCCCTTTTCCTCGACGGCGGTGACGGCGCCGGTACAGGTGGGCTGCCCGTACACCGGGGTGACAGAGGCGAACCGTACCTTGTAGGAGCGCAGTCGCTGCTGCGGAACCAGATCGGTCAGCAGCCTGCCGAGATAGGCCATCGACAGCATGCCGTGTGCGAAAACATCTTCCAGCCCAGCACTTTTCGCGATGTCGATATCGATGTGGATCGGGTTGTGGTCACCCGACGCGCCCGCGAACAGCGCAAGGGAGGTGCGCGAGATGGGTTCGATACGCAGATGCGGCAATTCGCTGCCGACGGTGGGGGTGAAAGACGTCATCACGCGTCCTTTCCCGGCCGGTTCTGCACGACGAGTACGTTGCGCATCGCCGCGACAGTGGCGCCGTCCTGGTCGGTGACAGTGGTTTCCCGGACCAGGAACTCGAGCAGACCGCCCTTTTTCTCATAGTGGTCGACGATCGTGGATGCTGCGGTCAATACGTCTCCGGCATAGGCCATCCGGTGATAGTCGAACTGCTGTTCGCCGTGCAGGATGGTGCGCAGGTCGATACCGAGCTCGCCGAGATAGGCGAACGGGTCCGGCGCTTCGAGTTCGATACCGAACAGAAAGGTCGGAGGCACCGGCAGGTCACGGTGCCCGGCCTGTTTCGCGGCATCGACATCGGTGTAGACCGGGTCGAGCTGGCCGGTGGCCTCGGCGAAATTCCGCAGTCGGCTGCGGTCGATCAGCAGCGACACCGGAGGGAATTCGCGGCCGATCACGCAACGATCCGCACTCATCGGGCATCCACCTTCTGGTAGAGGGTGACGACACAGGCGCCGCCGAGTCCGAGATTGTGCTGCAGAGCGACCTCCACACCCTCGACCTGGCGTGCGCCGGCCCGGCCGCGCAACTGCCACACCAGTTCCGCGCATTGCGCCAGACCGGTCGCGCCCAGCGGATGCCCCTTGGAGAGCAGGCCACCCGAGGGGTTGGTGACTACTCGTCCGCCGTAGGTGTTGTCACCGTCGCGAATGAATTTCTCGGCCGTGCCGACGGGAGTCAGGCCCAGCGATTCGTAGGTGAGGAACTCGTTGGTGGTGAAGCAGTCGTGCAGTTCGACCACGCGGATGTCCTCGGGACCGATACCGGCCGCCTCGTACACGTTGTTCGCCGCGGCCACTGCCATGTCGTAGCCGATGACCTTGCGCATGTCCTTGGACTCGAAGGTACTGGGCGTATCGGTGGTCAGGCTCTGGGCGCGGATCGCGACCTCGGCGTTCAAGCCGTGTTTCGCGGCGAACTCCGGGCTGCACACCACCGCTGCGGCGGCGCCACAGGTGGGCGGGCAGCACTGCAGCCGAGTGAGCGGGCCGTAGATCTTCGGGGAAGCGAGTACTTCCTCGACGGTGACGAGGTCGCGGAATACTGCGTTCGGGTTGTTCGCGGCATGCTGACGCGCCTTCACCGAGATCTCCGCGAACACAGCCGGGTCGATCCCGTATTCATCGACATAGGCCTGACCACCGCCGCCGAAGAACTGCGCCGCCATGGGCGAATGCGGATCCACGCTTTGCAGCTCGTCGCGAGCCGCCTCCTGCCGCGCCATCGCACCAGGACGATCGGTGAACACCGACCCCAGCGCACCCGGAACCATCTGCTCGAAACCCAGGGCGAGCGCGCAGTCCACGGTACCGCTCGCGACCGCCTGTCTGGCCAGCCAGAGTGCCGACGAGCCGGTCGAGCAGTTGTTGTTGACATTGATGATCGGGATGCCGCTCTGACCGAGCCCGTACAGCGCCGCCTGCCCAGAAGTTGAATCGCCATATACATATCCGACATAGGCCTGCTGGACGCCCGAATATTCGAGCCCGGCATCGGTCAGCGCGGCACGTGCCGCAGCCTCGCCCATATCGGCGTAACTAGCACTTTTACCCGGTTTCGTGAAGGGAACCATTCCTACACCGGCTACGAGAACATCGTTGGTCATTGCCATCCTCTTCGATCAGGTGATGGCTGTCACCTTAACGACTATTTACTTATTTGGGAAGAGGGCACCCGAAACGACCCAACAGCCCAGGTCAGGTCGAGAACAAGACTGCGGACGCCATCGCCGTCAGGTCGTCCAGGAGCGCAGCATCGGCCCGCAGCTGTTCGATTCGTGCCATGGTGTGGATCAGACCGAGCGCGGTGTGGACACGGATCCGGGCCGGGGTCTTCGCCAACTCGGGACGCGCCGCCCGCAGCAGGGCCGTCCATTCCGCGACGTATTCACGCTGGCGAGCGCGAGCGTTATCGGTAAGCATGACCGGTTCCGACAGCAACAACGAGGTCAGGAGCGTTTTTTCCACCGCCATGCGGGTGTAGCCTCGCACCAGGGCGGCCAGGGCCGACCGAGGGTCGTCGTTCTCCCGCAGTACCCCGTGCAGGAGCAACCACAGGGCATTGGTCGCCCGGTCGAGCGCGGCCTGCAAGATATCGGCTTTGTTGTCGAAGTAGCTGTACAGGTTCGGCCCCGACACCCCGGCCGCAGCGCCGATATCATCCAAACCTGTTGCCTCGTAACCCTTCACATCGAACAGGACAACCGCGCAGGCGAGTAGATGCTCCCGTCTGGACACCGGAGACAACCGGGACGCTCGCCGCTCCGCAACGATGCGCGGCAGGGATACCTCCGCTGCGCAGACCGCCAGGCACATCTCGGTCAGCAGAGTCGCGAATTCCGGCAGTGGCAGCCTGGACGAATGGAAGCCCGGCGAAGCGACGATCGACTGCACACCCCACGCCAATTTCTGGGCGCCGGACTCCTGCAGCGACGGACGCTCGTGCCGTACGAGATCGGCGTAGCGCTGGTTCAGCGTATGTAGGCGGGCCCGCAGATCCTCTGCCGCCTCATCGGAGAGGTTCCGCGCCTCCCGCCACCACAGGGCCCCGACATCCGGTCGGCCCGCCACGTACATGCAGGTTTGCGCCACCACAGCGGCCAGCGACTCCGCCGGGTCGGACGGGGGCGTCACATCGTCGAAACTCGACGCGATCACCGCGGCGAGCAGCACGGCCTTGTTCGAGAAGTGCCGATACAGAGCGCCCGCCGTGATCCCCACCTCCTCGGCGATCTCGGCCATCGACACATTCCGGAACCCGCGCTCGACAATCAGCGTGCGCGCCGCCTCGACGATCTGCGCTTTCCGGTCTTTCGGCCGCCTCCGCACCGCCACCCGGGGACTCGGCATCTCGCACCTCTCCGAAGTGTTATGTAAACCCTGGTTAAGCACTCGACAATACGCAGGCAACAACGCCCCTCCCCACACGAAGGCCCGATCCACACATCGAACGCTCACCCCCGGCGGGTGATGTCGACGACACGCGCGGTGTGCGGTACTGACCTCGGCCGGGGAGACGACACGAGAGGGCGCACCCCGATGGACACACCGGGAAGACTTCGCGTGTGTGACGGGTGGGTAGGCGCATCTCGCTCACGGTGGGGGTACGCCGGGGACTGGGTTCACCCGAGTCGGGTGATGAACCCGCACTGCCTTCCCGTCACTATCGCACCAGAGCGGCGCGGGATCGCTGTCGAAATACCGGCCGGTAAACCCAGGCGAGCCAGGTAGGGGAGCGCGAAATGGTCAGTGATATCTCTGCTCGGGATCTGGCACGCCATTGGTCCCACGTGGTGCAACAACGTGGCTTCGCGGCCGTCATCTGGGCAATGCCCGCGGTCAACTACGAGCTGATGCGGTATGCGGCGCGCTCGCTGGGTTCTCGGGACAATCAGATCGTGTACTGGTCCACGCTGCTGGACTGGAAGAATCAGACCCTGACTCCGAACCCCGACGCGATCTATCTGATGCCCTTCATCAATACCTCGGGCGGCCCGGTGGTCTTGGAGATCCCGCCGGCCGAGGGCGGATCGATCACCGGCACCGCCATGGATGCGTGGCAGGTACCGCTGGAAGACGTGGGCCCGGCGGGGGTAGACGAAGGCCGAGGTGGCAAGTACGTGTACCTACCACCCGGCTACGGCGATCGCTTGCCCGCGGACTGTATCGCGTTGCCCAGCGAAACTTTCGGCGGCTACGCGCTGCTGCGTTCGAACCTGGCCGGGGGCACAGAGCAGGATCTGGCGACAGCGCTGGACTATGCGCGACGCATCATGGTCTATCCACTCTCCGCGATCGCAGACCCTCCCCCTACGACCTATCACGACGCGGCCGGGGCATTATTCGATTCCACCATCCCATATCACAGCGGCTTCTTCGATTCGCTGAACCGGTTCGTGCAAGACGAACCGTGGTTGAGCAGGGACAAGGCCATGATCGACGTGCTGAGCACGCTCGGAATCGCCAAGGGAACGACGTTCACACCCGACGTCGACACCCGCGAGATCCTCGATTCCGCTGCCCAGCAGGCCAAAGCATGGACCGACGCGCTCTACGAGGCGTTCTTCGCCCAACCCTATTTCCCCGGAACCCAGTGGGCGTTACCGGCATCGACACAGTTGGTGCAGTCGACCGCTACGCATTACGCAGACCCCGATAGCTACCCGCTCGACGCGCGCGCCGCCGCCTACGCGTGGGCGTTCTCCAGCGTCAAGCACCTGGGCGCCGGGCAGTTCTACCTCATGTCCACCCGTGACAACACCGGCCACGTCCTGGATGGCTCACACACCTACCGGCTGACCGTGCCGCCGCATGTGCCGGTTCGCTTGTACTGGTCAGCGACCGCATACGACCGTGACACCCACGCCCTGATCCGTGAGCAACCCTGGTCGAGCCGCTCCTCACACACCACCGGGCTACAGACGAACACCGACGGCTCGGTCACCCTCGCATTCGGTCCGGCCGAGCCTGCCGCCGGGAGCGGCAACTGGATCCCCACCGCGCCGGGCCGACCCTTCGAGATCCTGATGCGTTTCTTCGGCCCGGAGAAAGCCTTTGTCGACAAGACATGGCACCTGCCCGACATCGAACTCACCGAGTAATGATCAGCGACCGAACCCAGCCGCTGATGGGACACCCCTGTCTCCGTCGTCTTGCGCCCGGCCGCTGCCCGCAGCACTACTCCTCAACAGCGGTCAGCTCCGGCAGGTATTTGTAGAGCGTGGTGCGCGAGATCCCGAGCAGACGCGCGATCGCGGACACCGATTCGTCAGGATTGGACTCCCTACGAGTCGTTCCGGGATTGTTGCCCTCGTCGATGTTATCGACTGGATGATCGTCTGCGGGGAACAGCAAACCTGGCCAGGGAATCCTTCTGCTGCCAGTTCGGCGACGGTGGTGCACAGGCCTGTTTCGCGGGCCAGGCGATGCCGCCGGAGCGGTGGGCTCTGTGGAACCACGCCCGCAGCGGATTATGGTCCTCGCACGGCAGCACGTTGCAGCCGTCAGGCGCCGATTTCTTATCGAGCCGCATCGCCGAACCCCGCGGAGGAACGACCACCACCAGTCCCGGGACATACACGGCGCTGCCCACCCGGCTGACCACGTGCTTCAAGTTCAACGCGCCGTCGCGGGCCTGGCCGTAGAGGGTTGTGTCGTTGGCGCGAACATGGACCGAGTCACCAACATGGCCGGGAACCTGCCATCGGCTGTTCGACGTACAGATCAGCACACCGTCGCCGGGAACCCCTGGCGCAGTGCCTTTGATCTCGATCGCGATCGCGGTGAACGGGGTAACGACGATCAGATCGACCTCTTGACCGGCAACATAAGCGTTGGTGATCGCGATACCAGGAGCTTGAACTCCCCCGCCCACCCCTTCAAACAACCGAAGACACGCGATTCGGTTCCGGAATTGGGCCTGTTGGCGATGACGAGCATCAGGATCACCCCTCCCTGCTACAGGTGATGCCTGAACAGTATCGCCCCGACCCGACATATTGCAGGACAATGCTTGTGGCTCAGCATCTTTCGAACCAAAACCGACAGCAGACGCCACTCAGAGTGGACGGCCGCAGCATCGAGCACACCAGGCCAGCACGCCGGTCGATATGGCGCTCTGGGTGCCGACGCCCGAGCCGGGTATCCAGCTCGCAAGCCCACGGATTCACAGTCGGGCATCGGCTCCCCGATCCCGACGATGCCGCGGTCGATTCGTCGCCCCACCCCACTGGTCACGCTCTACATGCTGCCGTTCGCCCGGCCTCCCAACGAAATACCCCACAACCAGCGAGAACGCCCGCATCTCGTCCCGATGCGGGGCGCGGACTCAGGTTTCCGGCAACGGCAGCGCCGCGAGGTGGGTTGGCCGCCGCGAAAGGACACACACGCGAATTTGTTCTCAGGACTGTCTCAACTGAACCCGACTTGAACCCCCACGCCGCTGACCTGCACATATGGTTCGAACAATTGATGCTCACACCGCATAGCAGCAGGTAGAAAGAGGGAAATATGTGTCCGGAGGGGGACTTGAACCCCCACGCCCGATAAAGGGCACTAGCACCTCAAGCTAGCGCGTCTGCCATTCCGCCACCCGGACCGGTGTGCTCAGCAAGAGTATCGGATCGTGCCACCGGGGCAAAATCGCGGGGTCGACCTGCGGATATTCAATCGGCCGATGGTCCCTGTCCGGCGTTCCGGCCTCGACCGGTCGACCGGTCGGTAGATTATGTTGCGCAAGGTGACCGATGTGGTGAGGAGTGCCCGGTGGGACGCGATGTGGCGGTGGTTATCGGGGTCGGCGGTATGGGGCGGGCGATCGCTCGCCGTATCGGGGGTGGGCGGCGGCTGCTGGTCGCGGATTTCGACAAGGCCAATCTGGATTCGGTGGTCGAGGTGCTGACGGGGGAAGGGCACGACGTGACAGGGCGGCAGGTCGATGTCTCCGATGCCGGGTCGGTGGGGGCACTTGCCGAGACCGCGGCGGGGCTGGGGCGGGTCACGCAGGTCGCGCATACCGCGGGTGTGTCTCCGACGCAGGCGGCGACCGATGCGGTGCTGGAGATCGATCTGCTGGGGACCGCGCTGGTGCTGGACGCGTTCGGGGAGGTCGTGGCCGAGGGTGGGGCGGGGGTGGTGATCGCGAGTATGGCGGCGCATCTGGCGCCGTTGCCGGACGATCAGGTGGCGGCGCTGGCGGGGACGCCGGCCGGGGAGCTGTTGTCGCTGCCGTTCCTCGACCGCGATGCGCCTCCGGGGCATGCCTACGCGCTGGCGAAGCGCGGGAATATCGCGCGGGTGCAGGCGGCGGCGGGAATGTGGGGGCGACGCGGGGCGCGGATCAATTCGATCAGCCCGGGGGTCATCTCTACGCCGATGGGGCGCGCGGAGCTGGCGGGTGAATCCGGCGCGGGGATGCGGGCGCTGGTGGAGCGGTCGGGTACCGGGCGGCTCGGGACTCCGGACGATATCGCGGACGCGGCGGCCTTCCTGCTCGGGCCGGCGGCGAGTTTCATCAGCGGAGTGGATCTGCTGGTCGACGGTGGGGCGGTTGCGGGAGCGCGTGCCGCGGTGTCGGCCTGATCCGGCGGCCACCGGCCGACAAAGAGATAATGCGGTCGTGGACGACGGGGTCCGCGGCCGATGACAGCACGGCGTGCGCACGCCGTTTCCGAATTCGCGATAGGAATGAACTGTGCCCGACACCGCAGCGCCTCTGATCCATCTCGGCCCGTCACATGACGCGACCCTGGCGCGGGGTATCGAACGCGGGGGTGGGGTGCTGGTGCCGCTCGAACAGGCGGAAGCGGTGGTGTGGGGCAACGGGCCGGATACGTTTCCGGAGCGGCTGCCGGATGCGGTCCGGTGGGTGCAGTTGCCGAGCGCCGGGATCGAGCGGTGGTTCGCGGCGGGGATCGTGGACGAGCGGCGGGTGTGGACGTCGGCGGCGGGGGCCTATGCGCGGAATGTGGCCGAGCACGCGGTGCTGCTGCTGCTGGCGGGTGTACGGGCGCTGCCGGGGCAGGCGCGGGCGACGTCCTGGCGGAAGGCGGAGTTCGATCCGGCGGTGGGGACGCTGTACGGCGCCACGGTGGCGATCATCGGCTGTGGCGGTATCGGGCGGGCGATGATTCCGCTGCTCACCGCGTTCGGCGCCGATGTGCTGGCGGTGACCAGGTCGGGTACGCCGGTCCCGGGTGTGGCGGAGACGGTGACCGCGGATCGGACCGCCGAGCTCTGGTCGCGCGCGGATCATTTCGTGGTGGCGGCGCCGGCCACGGCGGAAACCGCGCGGCTGGTGGATGCCGGGGCGCTGGCGGCGATGAAATCGACGGCGTGGGTGGTGAACATCGCCCGTGGATCGCTGATCGATACCGATGCCCTGGTGGCCGCGCTGCGGGCAGGCACGATCGGCGGGGCGGCGCTGGATGTGACGGATCCGGAGCCTCTCCCCGAGGGCCATCCGCTCTGGACCCTGCCCAATGCGCTCATCACACCACACCTGGCCAATCCGGGGACCGGGCTGACCGGATTCCTCGCCGACCATGTGGCGGAGAATGTGGCCCGTTTCGCCGCTGGGCAGCCGTTGCTGGCGTTGGTCGAGCCCGAGCGCGGTTACTGAACCGGGCCGGTCTTTGCCCGACAGCGCCGACCGCTCGGCAACGGTCAGACTTCGAGGATTTCCGCGACGGGCCGCCGGGGTGTCTCGGCGAGCGGGGCGGCAGTGGGCGGGCTCCAGCCGACCCGGACCATGGCCTGCGGGTGGGCGCAGTCGTGGAGCAGGCCGGTGCGGATCTCCTTCCGCGAATCGGGCAGGCCGAGAGGTTCGGTCTGCAGGCTGGTGGCCAGGCCCAGACCGGTGGCGGTCAGTAGCAGCGCGCTGACCGCTTCCCCGGCGCGCAACTGGGCGAGCCGGTCGTCGTGGGCGGTGCCGACCACCAGCCATTGGGCGGCGTCGGGGTGATCGCTCGGGTCGCGTAGGGCCGGTTCCGCGAAGGTCCGCACCGGGATCTCCCCCGCGGGGAAGGGTGCGGGTGCGTTGCGGGACGGTACGCCGTCGTATCTGCGGTCCGGACCGCTCCAGCGGGCGATCTCGTCCTGGTAGGCCCGGTCGGTGGCATGCTGGGCGGCGGATCTGCGCATCGGTATCGCCAGCCGTGGCAGGAATTGCTCGGGCACCTGACGAACCGCGGCGCCGCAGGCGGCCACCCGGGACGCCATGGTGCGGATATGCCCGACCGGGATCGGGCGGGCAATGTAGTGCCGGCGGTCCGTATGGCGCAGCAGGATGGCCCCGGCCATCTCGATATCGTCGTCGGTGGGCGGTCGCCGGGTGGTGACGATCGTGGCGAGATGCGTCGAATCGGCGGGGTCCGGGAAGTATTCGACGGTGCTCGCCCAGCCCATCGCGGCCAGCGCTACCCGCATATGGTGCAACGTGGCACCGCAGCTGACGACCAGCGAGCGCCGGTGGGGGTCGGTGGCGGGGAGGTGGCGAGCGGTATCGGCGAACAGCTGGATCCCGGCCGGCGTGGTCCGCCACAGCCAGGGCTGGGTGTTGTGGACCGAGGGCGCGCGGACCGCGAGCCCCAGAGCGGCATCGGTGGCCTCTCGATCGGGGACCACGCAGCTCATTTCGTGCCTCCTTGCAGTTCAGGGATGAACGCGGCGCTCACGCCTGCGTAGGAAAGCGGCGCGCACGCCATATCGGGCGAGCCTCCGTAACGGAGTGATATCGGTGCCGCCGCTACACGAACCCACCCGGGCGGCCACCGAGCCATTGACGACCAGGGTAGACAGCCGAGCTCCGGTTCGACAGGGGCCGACGCCGATCCGTTCGGATGCGCTCGGACCGCGCCCGGGAGCGTACCCCCGAAACGTCAAGGGGTTCCGCTGTTTCTACTGTCCGGAGGTTGTGCGACCAGCGGGCGGGACAGTCGTGTGAGATCGGCCATGGTGAGCCGCGGCATGACCTCGTGGGCGGCCGGGATCCCGTTACCCGCGCGCGACACGACCGGAGGCAGACCGTTTCCCGCGCCGAATGCGGGGTAGATCGCCAGTACTCTGGGTCACTGCCCCTGGTGACCTGCTGCAACAGATGCGTTACACCGAGGAAAGGGATGCACACCATGCTGATACGTCGGCTTGCCCGCCCCCTGCTGGCGAGTACGTTCATCGCGAACGGAGTCGAAACCCTGATGCATCCGCAGTCGCGGGTCGAGGAGGCATCGAACCTGGTGCAGAAGGGGCAGGACACGCTGCCGTCGAATATCGCGGGATCTCTGCCCTCCGACCCCGACACTCTGGTCAAGGTCACCGCCGCCGTCCAGATCGCGGGCGGCACCCTGCTGGCACTGGGCAAGGTTCCGCGCCCGGCGGCGCTGGCACTGGCCGCCACGGTCGTGCCCGCGACGGTCACCGAACAGAACTTCTGGGCCGAAACCGACCCCGCCCGCAAGGCGGCCAAGCGGACGGCCTTCCTGAAGGATGTGAGCCTGCTGGGCGGGCTCATGATCGCGGCGTCGGATACCGCCGGGAAACCCTCGCTGGGCTGGCGCGGGCGGCGGGCCGCCAAACGCGCGCGGTCGAGTGTGAGCGGCGCGCTGCCGATCGGCGGCTCCGAGCGCAGCGCCACCGCCGACGCCGCGCGCCGGCAGCTGGCGGCGGCCGCCGAACGCGGCCAGGATCTGGCGGGCACGGCGGCGAGCAAGGGCGCCGAGCTCACCGATACCGTGCGCACACGCGGTCCCGGCTGGGCGGAGGCGGCCAAGCACCGGGGTTCGGAATGGGCCGACGTCGCCAAGCATCGCGGGACCGAACTCGCCGAAACCGCGCAGGCGCGGGGGCCGGAGTGGGCCGAGGCGGCCAAGCACCGCGCCGCGGAACTGGCCGACTACACCAAACACCGCGGCAGCGAACTCGCCGACTACACCAAACACCGGGGTGGTGAACTGGCCGGAACCGCGCAGGCCCGCGGCCCGGAATGGACCGAGGCGGCCAAGCACCGCGCCGCGGAACTCGCCGACTACACCAAACACCGCGGCAGCGAACTCGCCGACTACACGAAGCAGCGCGGCGGTGAGCTGGGGGCCGCGGCCAAGGACCAGCGTGCCCAGCTGGCGAAGGCATACCGCGACAAGGCCCGCTGAGACTCGTTCCGGGAGCCGACGAATAACGAGCCCGGGATATCCCCGGGCTCGTTATTCGTGCTGACCGAGCCAGGACCCCGGTACGGATCGACAGGCGCGGTCGTCGTACCAGGTCTCGGTGATCCGGGTTCCCCGCGCACGGGGACCTACATACCGGGGACTTCGATGATCGGTGCCGGATAATCCACGCTGTCCAGTCGCCACGGTCGGTGCACCGCACGGCCCTCGATGCCGGCGAGTTCGGGCACCCAGCGCCGGACATATGCCCCGTCGGGGTCGTAGCGCTCGGCCTGGCGCAGCGGGTTGAGCACCCGGTTCGGCCGGGTGTCGTTACCGGTGCCCGCGACCCACTGCCAGTTGAGCTGGTTGTTCGCCATATCCGCGTCGACCAGCCAGTAGCGGAAATGCCGCGCCCCGACGCGCCAATCCACCCGCAGCGATTTCGCGAGGAAACTCGCGGTGATCAACCGGGCCCGGTTGTGCATCCAGCCCTGTTCCCGCAACTGCCGCATACCGGCGTCCACGATGGGGAAACCGGTGCGGCCCTCGGTCCAGGCCGTCACCGCCTGGGCATCGGTGCGCCACCGGATCGCGCGGTCGCGATAGTCGTGCCAGGCGGCACCGGGGCGGGCGGCGAGCACCTGGTGATGGAAATCGCGCCATGCCAGCTGCCGGACGAACTCGGTGCCGTCGTCCACCCGGCGGACCAGTTCTCCGGGTGAGAGGCACCCGAAATGCAGATAGGGCGAGAGGTGGGAGGTGGCGTCGGCGGCCAGATCATCACCCGTGCGGGAGTATTCGGCGACTGCGCCGGCAAGCCAGTCGCGCAGCATTTTCCGGGCGGTGGTTTCGCCGCCGACCGAGAGACCCGGGGACGGCGGCTCGGCGGTGAGGTCGTCGGGTGCGGGCAGCGAACCGGCCGCGATACGCGGCAACCGCAGTTCCCGGGGGGCGCGCAGCGCCGGACGGCGGTCGGCCTCGAGCCAGCGCCGGTGATAGGGCGTGAAAACCGCGAAATGGTCCCGGTCCGACGGGAGGATCTCGCCGGGCGCCACCACGGTGAGCGACGCGGGGTGGACGCGCAGTTCACGCCCGTCGGCGGCCAGGCGTTCCCGGAGCCGCCGCTCCCGGGCCCGGCTGTAGGCGCTCACATCGGCGGCGATATGCACCACCGCGGCAGAGGTCTCGGCCGCGACCCGCGCCACCTCCTCGACCACATCGCCGCGCCGCACCACCAGCCGGCCGCCGATCTCACGCAGTTCGTCGTCGAGTTCACGCAGCGCCGCCACCAGGAAATACGCGCGATTGGGCGGGCATCCCGCCAGTATCGCGTCGTCGAGGACGAACAGCGGCAGCACTGTGGCGCCCTCGCGGTGCGCAGCGGTGAGCACCGGATTGTCGCGTACCCGCAGATCACGGGTGAACAGGGCAAGAGCTCCCGCGCTCATGCGGCCCGCGCCGGGCGGCTCATGTGAACCACACCAGGCAGAACGTGTGACCCACCGGATCGGTGTACACCCGGAACCCTTCGGCGGCCTGCACGAAGGTCGCTCCCAGGGCCAGAACGGCGGGCTCGGCGATCTCCACATCGCTGACGAGGATGTCGAGATGCAGTTGCTGAGATCCCGCCGGGTCCGGGAAGAGAGGTGCCCGGTAGTCGGGCGAGAGCTGGAACGCGATCCGGCGCCCCTGGGGATCGATCATCGCGACCCAGGTGTCGTCACTCTCCTCCCGCACCACTTCCCCGCCGAGCAGACCGAGATAGAACTCGGACAGCTTCCACGGGTCCGGACAGTCCAGGACGACTGTCCGTAAACCTTCGACACCTTCGGCTGCCATGCCGGCTCCTCCTTCACCACACGACCGGACGATGACCATCGCGTACCCGGACCGGAACCAGGAAAACACCTGACCGGTCCGGACGATCTCGTCGCCGGGTCCCCCGAGTGTTCAGGGCCTTTCGACAGTAGACCGGTGACCCGCACGGCAGCGGTGAGTTCCGGTCAGCGTGTCGGCACCTGCTCGTAGACCTGCCCGACGGCGCCGGCCAGCAACCTGTCGGTCATTTCCTGCTTCAGCACCCGCAGCCGCGCATCGTCGGCGTCGGTGCGGTCGGTGCGGGCACCGAGCGCGATGAATTCCGCGGTGACGAACCCGGCGTCGCGCAGGCGCAGGGTCACCGTGGTGTCGCGGTGGGTGAATTCCCAGACGTAGCGGGCGAGGGTCGCGCCGCGGGCGGGTTCGGCGAGGGCGGGCTCGACGGTGAAGCGACCGCCGGTCACGGCCCGCAGCACCATCTCCACCGCATCGCGCCCGCCGGGTCCGGGGAAGGCCGTACGCACGGTGACCGCCCGGCGTTCGACGTCGCCGAGCAGGGTCACGGCGTGGCGCATGGCGCAGTACGCGTGCGCGACACCGCCGGGGAATTCGGAGCCGTGGTATTTCATCAGATCGGCGAACGAGAATTCGATCGGCACACCCGATTCGTGGACGGTCAGCATGGTTTCCTACCTCCGGAAGTGGCCCAGTAGAGGGCCGAATACAGCAGTTGGGTGGCGCCGGGCATGAATCCGGAGCCGTGGTGGTAGACGGGATCCATCGTGGTGACCAGTAGCCGTCCCGCGGTGGTGGTCTCGTCGAGATAGAGAATCGAACCGTCGCGGTCGCCGGTTTCGGTGTGCAGGTCGACCAGGCTCACCGCGCCTTCGGGTGGTTCCAGGACGCCGTGGTAGTGCCAGATCACGGCCCGCCGGGAGAAGTATTGCCAGGCGGGGTGTCCGGGTGAACGTGGTCGCAGCCGGTGGTCCTCGCCGGTGCGCCACCACCAGAACACGGTGGGGCGGCTCTGTTCCCGGCTACCGGGGAACCATCGACCCGCGGAATTCTCCCCGAAGAGGAGAACGGTCGCGCCCCGGTGCAGGCGCTCGTGGATCGAATCCGCCCACCGGATCAGCAGATCGGGCCGCAGGCGGTCGGAGACCACGACGATATCCGCGGTGCCGAGGTCGGCGGGGGTCCCGGTCCGGATATGGACCGGCCGGAGCCGGTACGGCGCGAGCGCCGGATCCGCGAGGGTCGCCAGCTGTGCGTGGCTGCCGCCGTGCAGGAAGACGATGTCGAGGGCGGTATCGGCGGTTCCGGTCATCGGCCCTCCAGCCAGCGCACGATCTGCGGAGCCAGCCGCGCGGTGCCGCGGTCGGCGCCGGCGAATTGCAGCAGATCGTTGCCGCCGTGCACCAGCACCCGTCCCGCACCCAGCGGATAGTCGTAGTCGATGGGTGCCGCGGTGGGCCCGAGTGTGTGCACGATCCGCGCGCCGGCGGGCAGGTCGAGGTAGTACCCGCGGCCGTAGAACCCGGCGACCCCGATCCGTTCCAGTTCTGCGAACGGCACCGGGCCCGGTGTTCCGGTGTTGTAGAGGAATGCCAACGGATCGGTACCCGCCCAGACCGGGTGGTCGGTCACGCGGGTGAGCACCAGGTCCCGTGGCGTCCGGAATTCGAGTTTCCGCCAGCGGGTCAGCCCTTGGAGGAAGACGCGCTGGACGTGGCCGTTGACCAGGACGCGCCCGCCTCCGGTGACGAAAGCGTCCAGCAGCGGCCGCTGTTCGGCGAGATACTCCTGGTCCACGTCGCCGGTGAGATAGATGCCGGTGGTATCCGCGGCGCACGCCTTCGGCAGGTCGTAGACATCGACCTCGTGGAAACCGCCGGCCGGAGTCCCGTCGCGGGGCGCCATCACCGCTTTCAGCACGGTCACGCGATACCCCGCCCGAAATCGGGGACGGTGAGCCGGCGTACCGCGCTGGGGGTTTCCACCTCCGCGGTGACGATCGGCACGCCGTACATCCGGGAGAGCAGAGCGTCGGTGAGCAGTTCCCGGGTGGGGCCGACGCGCTGGTCGTCCGCGTCGACCATCAGCATCGATCGTTCCGCCACGTGCAGGGCGTGGTCGGGGTGGTGGGTGGTCATCACCACCGCCATCCCCTCGTCGGCCAGGGCACGCAGCACGATCAGCACCCGGGCCTGGTTCCGCAGATCCAGCGCCGAGGCGGGCTCGTCGAGCACGATGGTGTCGCAGTCGGAGACCAGGGCCCGCGCGATGAGCACGAGTTGCCGTTCCCCGCCGCTGAGCCCGGTGTACTCGCGTTCGGCGAGGTGGGCCGCGCCCACCCGCCGCAGCGCCTCCCGGGCGGCCGCCCGGTCGGCAGCGGAGGGGGTGCTGTACATCTTCACCGTCCGTGCCCGGCCCATCAGCACGATATCGAGGACCGAGAACGCGAACACCACCGAATGGCTCTGCGGGACATAGCCCACCCGGCCTGCGATCTGCACCGACCCGGAAACGGGACGATGGATTCCGGCCAGGCATTTGAGCATGGTGGTCTTCCCGCGCGCGTTCGGTCCGAGCACGGCGAGCACCTCGCCCGCCGCGGCCCGCACCGAGACATCGCGAAAGATCCACGGCCCCTTGGCCGAATAGCGGAACGACAGCGACCGGGCCTCAAGCATCGGAACCCCACAGACGTGATCGGTTGCGGATCAGCAGCAGCACGAAGAACGGGGCGCCGATGATGGCGGTGAGGATGCCGATCGGGATCTCGGCGGTGGTCAGGCTCCGGGAGAGCGTATCGATCACGGTGAGATACGCGGCGCCGAGCAGGGCGCTGACCGGCAGCACCATCCGGTTGTCGGTACCGACCATCATGCGCACCAGATGCGGGACCACCAGACCCACCCAGCCGACCACACCGGCGACCGATACCGACCCGGCCGTGATGAGGGCGACGCACACCAGCAGCAGATTCCGCAGGCGCCGCGGGTTCACCCCGAGCGCGGTGGCGTCCTCGTCACCCATCGCCAGGATGTTGAGCCGCCAGCGTAGGGCGAGGACCACGACGCCTGCCAGCACGATGGGGACGGCGGCGGTGGCCACCTTGGTGTAGCTCGCGGTCGCCAGTGATCCCATGAGCCAGAACACGATCGAGGGCAGTTCGCTGTAGGGGTCGGCGATATAGGTGATGAACGAGACCATGGCCTGGAACATCGCCCCGACCACGGTGCCGCCGAGGATGATCATCAGCAGCGGCGCGCCGGGCACCGCCCGCGCGATGGACACCACCAGCACCAGCGCGAGGATCCCGCCCGCGAACGCACCGCCCACCAGGGCCGCGCCCCCGAACCCGGCCAGCAGGATCAGCACCCCGCCGAACGATGCCCCCGAGGAGACGCCCAGCACCTGGGCACTGGCCAGCGGGTTGCGGAACACCGCCTGCATCACGGCGCCGCCGACCGCCAGACCCGCGCCGAGCAGTATCGAGAGCAGCACGCGCGGCAGCCGCACTTCGAGAACGACGGTGCGTTCCTGCGGATACCAGGTCTGCTCCAGCGGGAGGACCTGGCCGAGCAGGATGCGCACGATCTCGTTGGGCGGCACGGTGTAGCGGCCGATCGCGAGGGCGCCGATCGCCACGATCACGAGGAACGCGGCGAAACCGAGCAGGGTCAGGAGAGCGCGGCCGGACCCCCGGCGGCGCGGCGCGCGATCCTGCGCCGCCGCGACCGCCGGACGGTCAACGGAGGAACTGGTCATAGCCCGCGGCATCCCGGTTCATATCGATACGCAGCACCTCATCGATCTCCGCCTCGGAGATGTCGTAGGCAAACAGGTCATCGAATGCCGCCCGGATATCGGCGCGCAGGGCGCCGTCGCGCGCCGCGGGGTAGAGGATCTTGTGCATCCACTGCCACATCAGTGGCGATTCGGCACTGGGCACCTGCCACCGATAACCGCCCAGCGGCGTCTTGTAGACGCGCTTGTTCTGGACCGCGCTCACACTGGCCAGCCGCGGGTCGGCGTAGATATCGGCGGGGGTGCTCTCGTCGAATCCGCTGAGCATGATGACCTCCGGGTTCCAGGCCAGGATCTGCTCCGGGCTCACCTGGCCGGAATCGGAGGTGAAGCCCTCGGTGACCAGTTCCGCGCCGACCAGGTCGAACTGGAATCCGTCGTAGCCCTGGGCGCTGGTGGTGCTGTAGGTATCGCCGGTGCGCGAGAGGATCATCGCTCGCGGGCGCGGCACCGTCTGCGCCGCGACCTCGGCACGCATGGCCGCCTGCTCGTCGCGCTGCCAGTCGACGAGGTGCTGCCCGCGCTCGGGTTTGCCCGCGATCTGCGCGAACAGGGTGATCCAGGTTTCGAGGTCTTCCTGGGTGCCGTATTCGAGTCCGGCGACCGGGAAACCCGCGGATTCGATCGGTGCGGTGACATCGGTGCCGCGATCGCCCCACTGGACGACCACATCGGGGTCGAGCTGGAGCAGCGTCTCGACATTCGGCATGAAGTCGTTGCCCGCGACGACCGCCGAATTCGCGGATTCCGGGAACATGGTCGCGAACATGCCGCCCTGGTTGGCCACCAGGGTCGAGCGGTTGATGCCGACGATCCGGTCGTAGCCGCGATCGACCGCGGCGAAGATCGACGGCGCCGGCATCACGGCGAAGGCCACCCTTTCGGCGGGGCCGTCCAGGGTGACGGTCTGCCCGCGCTGATCCACGAAGGACACCGCCGAACCGGTATCCGCGGTTTCGGATTGCGCTTCCCGCGTGGAACATCCCGCTGCCAGTGTCAAGGCGCCGATCAGGCCCGCGACCATCCAGCGCCGGGACGGACCCGTCCGTGTTTTCCGTAGTGCCCGCTGCGCGTTCACTGTCATGCGCCGTACCGTCCTGCCTGTGAATCCGTACACAACGGACACAGGTTAGCCTTACCTACATACCGCGTGTCAACGGGGGTTGTTTCACTTCACGGCGGTATACCGCGCGGTCAGGCGCGGTCCGCCGAGCCGGGAGACGACTCCCGCGGCAGGTCAACGGATTTCGTCTCGCGAGCCACTTCCGGATCTTTGCGGGCTACCCGGGCCCGGAGTGCCGGCAGCCCACCGCGGGTGATCGCCACCCCCGCCAGGCAGAGCACACCGCCGGCCAGCGCGAGCGCGCTCGGGAATTCCCCCAATACGGCCCAGGCCATCACGATGACCAGGGCGGGCGAGGCGTAGGTGGTCGCGCCGACCTGGCCCGCCGTCATCCGCGCCAAGGCGTAGGCCCAGGTCGTGAAGGCGACAGCGGTCGGGAACACGCCGAGATAGATCAGGCTCAGGGTCGCCGGAATCGGCGCCGCGGCCACCTCGCCCGCCAGTTGCCAGGAGAAGGGCAGACAGGCGAGCGCGCCCACCACACACCCGCCGGTGGTGACCTGGAGTGCCGACGCGTGCGCGAGAGCGGGCTTCTGCACAATCGCCGAGATCGCCCAGGCCGCCGCCGCGATCACACACAGCACGACTCCCAGCACGGTCGCGGCGCCGTCGGAACTGGACAGGCCCACCACCACCGCGCCGGTGAACGATACGGCGATCCCGGCCATCAGCCGGGCCGGAAAGCCCTCACCCAGTAGCACACCGCCCAGCAGCGCGATGAGCACCGGGCCGATATTGATCACCAGCGCGGCGGTACCGGCGTCCACATGCTGTTCGGCCCAGTTCAGCGCCACCATGTACAGCGCGAACCACAGCACACCGGAGATACCGATGGCACGCCAGGTGCGGCGCGGGGGTACCCCGGCGCCGGTCAGCACGCACAGCGCGACCAGTACGACCGCCCCGGACACGAGCCGGCCGAGCGCCAGTGCACCGGGTGAGAAATGCTCCCCCGCGGCCCGGATGAAGACGAACGCCGACGCCCACAACGTCACGGTCACCGCCGCGGCGGCCGCTGCCCGCCCGCGCCCGGCCCGATCCACCAGCTCCATGCCCCGACCCTAAGGGCCGGCCGGCCCCGGTATCACGCGGATTTCGGTCGCCGCTCTTCCGCATGGGCCAGCGCGCTGGGCCACCAGACCTTGGGCCCGACCATGGTGAACAGGGCGGGAATCACCACCGTGCGTACCAGGAAGGTGTCCAGCACGATACCGATGCCGACGATGATGCCGAGCTGGGTGAGCGTGATCAGTGGCAACACCCCCAGTACGCAGAACACTGCCGCCAGCACGATGCCGGCACTGGTGATGACCGCACCGGTAGCGGAGACGGCGCGCACGATCCCGTCCACGGTCCCGTGGCCCGGAGTCTCCTCCCGCGCCCGGGTCACCAGGAAAATCGTGTAGTCGACGCCCAGCGCCACCAGGAACAGGAACGCGAACAGCGGCACCGTGGTGTCCAGCGCCGGGAACCCGAACAGATGGGTACCGACCAGGCTGCCCAGGCCGAGCGCGGCCAGGGCGCTCAGCACGGTGACACCGATCAGCAGCAGCGCGGCGGGTAGCGCCCGCAGCAGGATGAGCAGGATCGCGAAGACGACCACGAGAATCAGCGGGATGACCAGCAATTGGTCGTGACGGGCCGCGTCGCGGGTGTCGAGGGCCTGGGCATCGCTGCCCCCGACCATCGCCTGCGCCTCGGGGATCCCGGCGAGACCGGCGCGCAGTTGCTCGACGGTGCCGAACGCCTGCTCCGATTCCGGTGCGGCGTCGAGGGTCACGGTCCATCGGTCCATCCCGGCGTGGCTGCCGGCCTGGGTCACGCCGGAGGTGCCCGGTGTGCTCTCCAGCACACGCCGCACCTCATCCGCGGTACCCTGCCGGGCCAGGACGATCGTCGGGTCGGAAGCGCCCGAGGGGAAATGCGCGGCCAGGGTGTCGAGCCCGTCGACCGATTCCGCCTCCACGCGGAACTGTTCGGTCTGCGACAACCCGATGGTGACCCCGGCCAATCCGGCGGCGCACCCCAGCAACGCCACGATGGCCACGGCCGCGACCGTGACGGGCCGGGCGACCACCGCGGTCGCGATCCGGTGCCACAGGCCCTGTTCGGTCAGATCTTCGTCGCTCACCCGGGGCACGAACGGCCAGAAGATGCGCCGGCCGCACAGCGCCAGCGCCGGCGGCAGTGCCACCAGGACGAACACCACGGCCACCAGCAGGCCGGCGGCCGCCATGAGCCCCAGTGAGCGGGTGTTGGGCAAGGTCGCCAGCAGTAGCGAGCACAGGGCGAGGACCACGGTCACATTGCTGGCGAGCACCGCCGGCCCGGCGCGCCGCACCGCCTCCCGCAGGGCGTCCCGGTGCGCGGAGTGCCGGTGCAGTTCGTCGCGATATCGCGATACCAGCAGCAGCGCGTAGTTCGTCCCCGCGCCGAAGACCAGCACACTGGTGATACCGGAGGTGGAACCGTCGAAACTCAGCTCGGTCACGCGGGCGAGCGCGGTGCCGGTGCTGGTGGCTGTCCGATCCGCCAGGCCGATCACCAGCAGCGGCACCAGCCACAGCACCGGCGACCGGTAGGTGGCGATCAGCAGAATCGCGACCACCAGCGCGGTCACCGCCAGCAGGGTCACATCCGCGCCCGCGAAGGAGTCGGCGATATCGGCACCGAAGGCGGGGCCGCCGGTGATCTGTACCGTCAGTCCCGGTGGCGCCTGGGCGTCGGCGGCCTCGCGGAGCCGGCCGATCTCCTCGGTGAGCGCTTCACCGCTCAGCTCCGCCGAGACGTTCGCGCGACCCAGCGCCGCCTTGCCGTCCGGCGAGACGACCAGCCCGGGGGTACCACCGATCCGGCCCACCGCCTCGCCCGCGGCCGCCCGGTCGGCGTCGGACAGTTCGGCGCCGTCGGTACGGGTGACCACCAGGATCACCGGAGCGTCCGCGCCGCCCGGGAATTCGGCGACAGCGGCCTTCACCCGCGCCGATTCCGAATTCTCCGGGAGCGAGGTGGGCGCCCGGCCGGCGTCATCGTTCTCGCCGGTACCCAGGATCACGGCGCAGGCGGCGACGAGAACGGCCAGCAGCAGCCACCAGGAACGGCGACCGGTGACCAGTGCGGCATAACGATCCCACGCATTCACGCCGCGACTATTTCAGAAACTGAAATAATACGCAACCGGCGCCTACACTGAGCGGGCGAACAGGAAGGATGGCGAGGGTGACAGCACCGGAGGATGAAGGGGACGGCGCGGCGCGCGACCGCGCGGAAACCGATATCGCCACCGATATCCGGGCGCTGACCGCGATATCCGAGCAGATCGGGCACCTCTTCGCCCATGCCCACGAGCTGCGCGCCAACGATTTCCGCGCCCTCATGCATATCGCCACCGCCGACGCGGAAGGCCGGCCGCTCACCGCGGGCGGACTGCGCGAACTCATGGGGCTCTCGCCCGCCGCCATCACCTACCTGATCGAACGGATGATCGCCTCCGGCCATATCGGGCGCGAAACCGATCCCGGCGACCGCAGGCGGGTGCTGCTGCACTACTCGGACCGGGGCATGGCGGTCGCGGGCGGATTCTTCCACCCACTGGGCCGGCGGACCCGGTCCGCGATGGCGGAGCTGCCGACCGCGGACCTCACCGCCGCGCACCGGGTGCTCAACGCCGTGGTCGCCGCCATGCGGGAACACCACGCGAGCCTCACCCCGAAGACGACCCGGGGCGGGTGACCGCCCCACGCTGCGAGCGGGTGTGCGGCCGCTGATTGAAGGCACCGGACCCGGGTACACGCGATGTCGACAGGAGGTGTGTCATGCCGAAGGAATGGACCCGCAAACAGGAACGGCAATACGAGCACATCAAGGATTCGGCGCAGGAACGCGGCGCCGGAACCGGGCGCGCGAAGGAGATCGCCTCGCGCACCGTCAACAAGAACCGGGCCCAGGCCGGGCAATCCCGAACCGCGAGCCGGACCTCGACCCGCGATATCTCCCCGCAGCGCCGGGGCGGGTTGCGCTCCGGTACCGGCGGGCCGAAGGGCCCGACCCGCGATCAGCTGTACAACGAGGCCCGGCAACGCAATATCGAGGGCCGCTCCAAGATGACCAAGAGCGAACTGGCGCGGGCGCTGGGAAAGTCGTGACGAGGTAGCGCTCCGCGAACGCTCACCCGGACCCGGATCGGTCGTACTTGCCGCCGCGCCGGGCCGGGTACCGGCGCGTACTCAGCGCCGGGGCCCTAGATCCAGCCGCCGGGTCACCCGATCGACCAGGTCGGGCGGCATACCGGGCTCGCGCCGCGCGGCCAGCGCTTCGCGCCGGCCCGCATCCAGGATCTCGGCCCGGAAATGTTTGACCTTCGCGGCCATCCGCGCGTCCCGCTCCGCCTGCTGGCGGGCTTCGTCGTCCGCGGCCTGCGGATCCGCGCGGGCCATCCGCCTGCGCACACTCTCACGCAGCCGTTCGTAGATTTCTTCGGGTATGTGCTCGGTGGCGGCGAGCTCTTTGAGGCGAACCAGTTCCGCATCGACGACCCGCTCCCACAACTGCCGCTCGAGGCGGCGTTCGGCACTGGTATCGGCCCGCACTCCGG
Source organism: Nocardia sp. NPDC024068 (assembly GCF_040638875.1). Lineage (NCBI taxonomy): Bacteria > Bacillati > Actinomycetota > Actinomycetes > Mycobacteriales > Nocardiaceae > Nocardia > Nocardia sp. NPDC024068. Next base: position 437,769 of record NZ_JBEZYU010000001.1, read on the forward strand.
TGAGACGGACGATCAACGGAAGTGTCGGCCCCTGGATCAGGAGCGTGAACAGCACGACCGCGAACGCGGTGAACAGGATCTGCGTACGCCCCGGGAAATCCGCGCCGTCCTCCGTGAGCAGCGGGATCGCCAGGGCCAGGGCCACCGTCGCGACCCCGCGCATACCGGTCCACCAGGTCACCACCGTTTCACGCCAGGTGTACGGCTCATCCGCGTCCTCGTCGCGCCACCATTTTCCGCGCAGCCACCAGGTGATCAGCAACCAGACCAGGCGCAGTCCCACCACCACGCCCACCACCGCGGCCGCGCCGCCGAGCAGCTGCGGCCAGCTGTGCCCGGTCGCCTGCAGTACGGCGCTCAGCTCCAGGCCGATCAATCCGAAAGCGAAACCACTGATCAGCAGTTCGGTGATATCCCAGAACGAATCGCCGACCATCCGATAGTCGGCGTCGCCGAATTCGGTGGCCGCGTCGGTGAGATAGAGGGCGCACACCAGCACCGACAGCACCCCGGACCCGCCCCATGCCTCCGCCAGCCCGAAAGCGGCGAAGGGCAGCAACAGGCTCAACGCCACCTGCCAGGCCGCTTCCTCCAGATGCCGGGTCAGCCGGCTTCCCGCGATCCCCAGCAGCAGGCCGACCAGCACCGCGACCGCCGCCGACACGACGAACTCCAGGGCCGCGCGCGGCGCCGAGAAATGCCCGGTGACCACGGCCTGGACCGCGACCGTGTAGATGACGATGGCAGTCACATCGTTGAACAGGCCTTCACCGCCGAGAACCACCACGAGCCGCCGCGGTAGCCCCAGCCGGCTCGCCATCGCGGTGGCCGCGACCGGGTCCGGTGGGGCCACGATGGCACCGAGGACAACCGCGGCGGCCACCGGCAGACCCGGGTACCAGGCATGGAACACCGCCGCGACCGCGACCGTGGTCACCGCGACCAGCCCTACCGCGCGTAACACGATGGGTTCCCAGTTCTCCGCGAACTGCCGCCACGAGGTGCGGCGCGCGGCGGCGTAGAGCAGCGGGGGCAGCACCAGCGGCAGGATCAGATCCGGTGGTACCCGGATCGCGGGCACGAAGGGCAGCAGGGCGAGGGCGCAGCCGAACAGGGTCATGAGCACCGCGGAGGCCACCCCGAGCCGGCGACCGAGGGCTTCGGCCAGTACCGCGGCGAACAGGATGGCGAACATCAGCACCAACTGGTCCATGACCGTCCAGTCTGCGATGCCGAGGCGTCCGCGGGGCCACGCAATGCCGGGTGGGTACCGATTCTGTTGCCGGCGCGGTCGGACCAGGATCGTCGGCACACCCCGGGGCGGTTTCGGCGAAATCGGCACGAGAGAACTCGATCCTTGACCTCAATAATAGTTGAGGTATCAAGCTGGTCGTGTGGGCCGGATCGGTCCGCACGACCACGCTATGGAGGCCCCCATGACCCTCACCCCCGATTCCGGCACCCTGACCGCGCCGCTGCGTACCGCCGTGATCATCGGCAGCAGCCGCGACGGCCGTTTCGCCCCCGTGGTCGGCGACTGGTTCCTGGCACGCGCCGCCGCCGACCCGGATCTGGACACCACCCCGATCGACCTCGCCACCACCGAACTCCCGCATACGTTCGGCGCCCCCGCGCCCGCCGTCGAAGCGGTCGGGTCGGTCCTGGCCGAGGCCGACGCCTTCGTGGTGGTCACCCCCGAGTACAACCACAGCTACCCCGGCACGCTGAAGAACTTCATCGACCTGCACCATTCCGAATGGCAGGCCAAACCCGTCGGTTTCGTGAGCTACGGCGGAGTATCGGGCGGCCTGCGGGCCACCGAACATCTGCGCACGGTGTTCGCCGAATTGCACGCGGTCACCGTGCGCGACACCGTCAGCTTCCACAACCCGTGGCAGCGCCGCGACGATGCGGGTGCGCTGATCGGCGACCCCGCCGCCGATACCGCGGCGAAAACTCTTCTGAACCAGCTCGTCTGGTGGGGCGAGACCCTGCGCACCGCCCGCGCCGCCCGCCCCTACCCGGGGTGAGCACCTCTCGGGGGCGCGGCCGGTAGGGCCTGCCGGACCAGGCAATACGATGCATCGGTGACCGAATACGACCATCTCGACACCTCGACCCTGCCCGAGCGCCAACGGCGGATTCTCGCCGCGATCGGCGATTTCGTCGTACGACACGGCTATCCGCCGAGTACCCGCCGGATCGGCGATGAGGTAGGGCTGCGTTCGGCCTCTTCGGTCGCCCGGCATCTGAAAAGCCTGGAGGACAAGGGGTTCCTGCGCCGCGGGGACGGGGTGTCGCGGCCGATGGATGTGCGGCTGTTCCTGAACACCGGCGCGGAACCGGCCGCCGGCGGGGACGCCGTGGCCGTACCCGTGGTCGGCGATATCGCCGCGGGCACACCGATCGCGGCCGAGGAACATATCGACGACGTCCTGTCGCTGCCGCGCGAACTCGTCGGCCGGGGCACGGTTTTCGGGCTGCGGGTGCGGGGTGATTCGATGGTGGATGCCGCCATCTGCGACGGCGATATCGTCGTGATCCGGCAGCAGCCGGAAGCGCACAACGGTGAGATCGTCGCCGCCATGCTCGACGGGGAGGCCACGGTGAAGGTGTACCGGCGCCGCGGCGGGCATGTCTACCTGGAACCCCGCAATTCCGCCTACGAGGTCATCGACGGTGACCGCGCGGTCGTACTGGGCAAGGTCGTCTCGGTGATGCGCCGGATGTGATCGGCGCTCCCGCCCGGCGGGACACCCGCCCCGCCCCGGCCGCCGATGCGGCATGATCGAATTCATGGCCGCCGACCCCGGACCACAGGTCCCCGATATGCCCGGATCGCAGGTTCCCGCAACGCCCGGACCGCAGGTCCCCGCAACGATCGAGGAATTCCGCGCCCTCGCACATACCCGGCTGGACTCGTTCCCGCGGATCGCCGTGCCGGACGCACCGGGTATGCGACGGGCAGCGGTGGTGCTGTGCGTTGTCGACACCGGCGAAACCCTCGCGGTGATCGTCATCAAACGGGCGTACCAGGGCCGCAACGCCGGCCAGTGGGGTCTGCCCGGCGGGCGTGTGGAATCCGGGGAGACACTCGCGCACGCGGCGGCCCGGGAATTGCACGAGGAACTCGGCCTCACCACCCGCGACGCCGACGTTCTCGGCGTCCTCGACGACTTCCCCGCCGCCTCGGGGTTCGCGATCACCCCGGTGGTCGCGACACTCGCCGACACCTCGGCCCTGCACCCGAGCCCGGACGAGGTGTACTCGGTGCATTTCGTGGACCTCACCAGGCTGGCCGCCGACGATACACCGCACTGGATCCCCCCGGGGCCCGCGACACCCGGTGCCGCCGTACCGGCCGAGGGCACCGGGTTACTGCAGATGCGGCTGGCGCCGGATATGACGATCCACGCGCCCACCGGCGCCATGCTGTGGCAGTTCCGCGAGGTCGTACTGCGGGCACGACCTCCGGCACAGGCCCGGGTCGCGGATTTCCTCCAGCCCGACTGGACCCACCACTGAGCAGGTCCGGTGCCGGCCGGGAGGTCAGGCCCCCGGGCGCGCTCCGGCCGGGCTCGCGCCGCTGTGACCCGGCAGGACACAGACCGCGTCGAGGCCCAGGACATGGTTGAGGCGGCCGAACGCGAGCCACGAACCCAGGCACATACTGAGTTCGACGATCTCCGTCTGGGTGTACCGGGCCGAGATCCGGGACCAGAAATCCTCATCGAGGTTGTGATGGTCGAGTGCGTAGCGTTCGGCGTATTCGGCGGCCAGCCGCGCCCGCTCGTCGAGGGCCTCGGTGCCGCGCCAATCGGACACCGCGTCGGCGAACCCCTCCTCCACCTTCTGCCCGTCGCGTTCGGTGCGCCAGTCCAGGCAGAAAACACATCCGTTGATCTGCGCGATCCGTAGCCGCGCGGCCTCGAACTCGCGCAGGCCCAGCGTGGTGTGGGCGTAGACCGCCATCGAGAAGTTGGATGCGGCGATACCGATTCCGGGAACCATCTCGCCCCAGACGTAGCCGATGGGGTCCTTACCTTCGGGGATATCGACTCTCATGACCGATCCTTTCCGAGTCGTCCGGCCGCGGGGCGCAGCGGCACGTCGAGTGCGTCGTAGAGGCCGGGTCCGGCTTCCGCGAGCCAGGTGATCGCACCGACCAGGCGGCCGACCGCGGTGGCGTTGCCCCCGGCCGCGTAGTTACCGCCCTCATCGGTCGCCTCGACGGTGACCTCGATCCGGGGACGGCCCTCGATGACGACGCGATGCGCGCCTTCACCGTTGGGCGGGGCGGGCCAGTCCGGGGCGCAGGAGGGATGGATCCGGGTGATGTGCTCCACCACGATCCGCGGGACGCCGTCGACGATTCCCTGTACTTCGAATCGCATGGCGCCCTGGGTACCGGCTTCGAACTTGCCCATGGTCGCGGTCTCGATCGTCGTCTCCAGCGGGCGGCGTTCCAGGGTCTCGCGGATCTCGTCGAGTTCGACACCGAGTGCGCGGGCCATCAACCGCACCTGTCCGCCCCAGACCATGGTCGGCACCATCGGCGACACCATCGGCGGGACCTGGTCCATGGGCTGCCCCATACCGACCAGGTAGCGCACCGAATCCGGCTGGTCGTAACTGGAGTAGTCGAAGATCTCCTGGCAGCGCACCACCTCCACCACGCTGCCCAGACCGCTGATCAGCAACGGCAGCACATCGTTGCCCCAGCCGGGATCGATACCGGATACGAAGAGCGCGCCGCCGCCCGCTTCGATCGCGGCGAGGACCGGCTCGCGGGTCTCCGGGGGCGCGCCGCGGTGGTCGTAGAGCGCGTACAGCGCGGGTGTCACGACAATCGCACCCACCGTCAGCGCGCGGACGATATCGGCGAGGGCGTCATCGGGCCGGATCTCGCCGGACGCCGCGTAGACGACCGCACCGGGGCGGGTGGCGAGGACCGCGTCGATATCGGTGGTGGCCGCGATACCGAGGGCCCGGTCCAGTCCGGCCAGTTCACCCGCGTCCTTACCGGCCTTGCCCGGGTCGTGCACGAGCACCGCCGCCAGGGCGAGTTCGGGGTGGGCGTCGACCGCCCGTATCGCGGCCCGGCCCACATTGCCGGTCCCCCAGACGACCGTCGAGATCATCGCCGAAGTCTAACAAGCGCTTGGTTGTGGAGGGCGGATTCCGGATAATCGCCGGTCCACGGCGCCCGGCGCATTGATACCGATGCGGCGACGGCGTGTCGCATGTCTCCGCGGCTGGGAATGCCGGACATCGATCGGATCCGTATCGTTACCGCGGTGACGGAATTCCTCACTGAGACAGTAGCATACGATTTCCCCTCGGTTACCCGGATGTTACTACAAGCCGACGGTTCGATGACCGTTCTGCTCGAAGCCCTGGTCGGACGGTCGCTCACCCTCGACCTCACCGCCCAGCACGTCACCACCGCCCGGACACTGGCGGCCCCGGTACGCACCGCGCTGGGATGCGACGATGCCGACCCGGTGGTGGAGCGCCGGTCCACCCTGGTCACCGGCGAGGGGGTCGCGGTGTCGCTGAACCACGTCACCATCGTGGCCACCGATCGCGAACTCACCCAACTACTCACCGACGAACACCTGCCGATCGGGCACAGTCTCGCCGCGGGCCGCCGGCATCTGGCGCGCACCGTCCTCGGCGCCGGTCTCACGCGCTGGGCCACCGCGGACGACGAACCGGGCCCACCCTGCGTATACAAGGAGAGCGTGCTCATCGACCATCGGTCGGTCGCGGTGGTCCACCTGCACGAGCGTTTCAACCCCGCCGTGGTCCCGCTCGGGGTACCGCGGTGAGAGTTCTCGTCGTCGGCGCCGGTATCGGCGGCCTGACCGCAGCGCTGAGTCTGCACGCCGCCGGGATCGACGTCCGCTTGGTCGACCGCGCGGACGAACTGCGGCCGCTGGGTGTCGGGATCAACCTGCTCCCCCACGCGACCGGCGCACTGGCCGGACTCGGACTGCACGAGCACCTTGCCGCACAGGCGGTCGCCACCTCGGAACTCGTGCATTTCGACCGGTTCGGCAACGAGATCTGGCGCGAACCCCGCGGGCTGGCCGCCGGGCACGACTGGCCGCAGTACTCGGTCCACCGGGGCCGGCTGCAGGCGCTGCTGCTCGCGGCGGTCCGCGACCGGCTCGGCGCCGGTGCCGTACGCACCGGCCACCGGTTCGTCACCGCCGTCGAGGAATCCGGCCGGGTACGCGCAGTAATCCAGGACCGGCGCGATGAAACGACCACGGAGTGGGATACCGACGTGCTCGTCGGCGCCGACGGCCTGCATTCGGCGGTGCGCTCGTACCTGTACCCGAAGGAGGGCGCACCACGCTGGAACGGTATCCGGATGTGGCGCGGGACAGCCGCGGCGCCACCGTTTCTCACCGGCTCGTCGATGCTGATGGCCGGGAGCAACCACACCGCCAAAATGGTCGCCTACCCACTGGCGACTGCCGCGGATGACGGCACCGTACCGGTCAACTGGGTCGCCGAGGTGCAGACACCGCACAGTGCGCAGGGCGCGGCGGATTGGACCCGCACCGGCCGGCTCGCCGATATCGCGCCGCACTACCGGGACTGGCATATCGCCGGATTGGATATCGGCGCCCTGCTGGCCGCCACCGAGACGGTGCTCGAGTATCCGATGGTGGACCGGGATCCGCTGCCGCGGTGGAGTTTCGGCCGGATCACCCTGTTGGGCGATGCCGCGCACCCCATGTACCCGATCGGCTCCAACGGCGGTTCACAGGCGATCCTCGACGCCATTGCCCTGGCGGCCGCACTGCGCGAGTGCGCCGACCCGGCCGACGGGCTCGCCGCCTACGAATCGGCGCGCCGGGAATCGGCGAACGCCGTGGTGCTGGCCAACCGGGATATGCCGATGGACCGCACCTTGCGGCTGGTCGCCGAACGCGCACCGCACGGTTTCACCCGCGTCGAGGATGTGCTGAGCACCGCGGAACTGCGGGCGATCACCGACGGCTACCGCCGCACCAGCGCGACGCGGTGAGTACGGCGCGTCAGGCCTGGGGCAGCCGATCGCCCTGGACCACCTGGATATCGAGGTCCAGTTTGACCGTGGTGCCCACCGCGGCGACTCCGGCCCGCACCATCGCGTTGTAGTCGATCGCGAAATCCGCACGCCGCAGCAATGTTTCGGCGTGGAACGCGGCACGAACCCCACCCCAGGGATCGGCGCCGAACCCACCGTAGGTCAGGTCGAGGTCCACCGGACGGCGCTGTCCGTGCACCATGAGCTCACCCGACATCACCCAGGTGTCGGCGCCGGTGCGGCGCATCCCCGTGCCGGTGTAGGTGATCAGCGGATAGTTGCCGACATCGAGAAAATCCGCCGACCGCAGATGGGTGTCCCGCATGGCGATCCCGGTATCGATACCGGCCGCGTCGATCTCGGCGCGGCCGGTGGACTCCTCGAACACCGGCGCCACCTCGAGCCGCCCGCGAACCGTGCCGAAACGGGCCTTGATACTCGAGATGCCGAGGTGGCGGGCGGTCACGAGCACCGACGAATGCGCCGGGTCGATCGTCCACGGCCCGGCCGGCGGTACGGCGACCGCCTCCGCCACGGCGGTCAGCGCGAGATCACCGAGAGCGGCCCGGCCGGCCGCGGAGATCTGCACCGCCCGCGCGGCCGGCTCGTATCCGGCGGCGGTGAGTACCGCGGTGTGCACGCCGGGCGGCAAGGGTTCGGTCGATACGGCGCCCGTGTCGTCGGCGACGGCCCGGGTCAGCTGGCGGCCGCTCATATCCGTGACGGTCAGCACCGCGTGCGGCACCGGCCAGCCGTCGGCACCGCGGATACGAGCGGTCAACCCGGCACCGCCCATGACATCACCTTCTCACCCGTCGCGAATTGGTCAGCACGAGCAAACACTTCCCCCAGGGCGAATATACCCAGGCTCGTGTGGCCGCCGGTCAGCGGTCGATGATCCGCAGCTCGCCACCGATGCGGGTGAAGGCGGTGGGAGTCAGGCCGAACATGGCCCGGAACGTATCGCTGAAATGCGACGGCGACGCGAACCCGGCATCGATCGCCGCCCGGGTCATATCGTGGCCCGCGGCGAACGACCGCGCCACCCGCACCATCCGAGCCCACTGCACATAGCGCCGGAAGCTGGTGCCGGTCTGCGCGGCGAAGGTGCGCAGGAAATACGACGTGGACAGGCCCACCACGTGAGCGCTGTCGGAGGCCCGGTGCGGTCCGGCCGGGTCGGCGCGGATCGCGGCCGCGGTGGCGGCGATCCGATCGTCGCGCAGCGTGGGTAACGGGATACTGGCCGCCTCGAGCAGGCCTTCGATATCGGGTTCGGGGGCCCGGCAGCGTTCGACGAGTTCGTCCTCACGCCGGTGCGCGTACGGGTAGGCGCCCGCGGTCCGGGTCATCCCGCCCAGACAGCGCGACAGCCGCGCGCTCGTGGGGTCGAAGAAGCAGAACAGCATCGTGCCGCGACTCTCCACCAGGTGGTGGGTCACCCGTGCCCGGAACAGGAAACTGCGCGTGGTGATATCCGGCGCCGCGGCCACGCCTACCCGGAACGGGGCATCCACGCCGACTCCGAGCGAGGGGATCGCGGTGGAATGCGCGTCCAGGCCCAGGCTCGGCCCCAGATAGACGGCGTGACCCAGCCGCACCCACAGCCGCGCGGTGACCTCGGGTGCGGGACACGTTTCCGGAAGTGCCGACGCGGTCATGCGGGCGACGATACCGGCACGCGCACAACCGGCCGGCCCTTTTCCGGCGGCCGCGACCACCGGCATCAGGAGGCGACGATGACCATCGAACCGACCGGATACGGCACCGGGAGCGACCCGGCCCTGCACGAGGCGACCGTCGACGGCGCCCGGCTGTGTTACGCCACGGCCGGATCCGGTGATCCACTGGTCCTGCTGCACGGCTGGCCGGAATCGCATCGTGCGTGGCGGCATCAGATCGGACCACTGTCCACGACCCGCCAGGTCATCGCCCCGGACTGGTTCGGCTGGGGCGGTTCGGCCCGCGACACCGCGTTGAGCTGTGACTACGACAGTGAGGTCGATCGGATCGCTCGGATGTTCGATGCCCTGGGGCTGGAGCGGGTGGATCTCGCCTGCCACGACTACGGCGGTTTCCTCGGGCTGGGGTTCGTCCAGCGCCACCCCGGCCGGGTCCGGCGGCTGGCCCTGCTGAACTCACGGGCGCACGGCACCTTCACCACGCCGTACCGGCTGCTGTTCGGCACGTTCACCGTCGCCGCCCGGCACCGCGCGACCCGGCGGCTGGTCACCACGGCGGCGATCCACCGGATCCACCGGTGGGGGCTGGCCGGGTATCTACGCAACGGAACATTCGATCCGCCGGAACTGGACCGCTGTCTCGCGTTCCTGCGCACACCCGAAGGGCGCCGCTGGTACGCCCATTTCTGGTCCGGCTACGAGGTCCGCGTACGGCCCGAACTCGGTGCGCGGCTGCGCGAGATCGCCTGCCCCACGACCGTGATCTGGGGTACCCGCGAACCCGCCATTCCGTTCGCGACGGCGGAAGGGCTCGTCGCGGGGATTCCCGGTGCCGAACTCGTACGCGTCGACGCCGACCATTTCCTGATGGAACAGTGCCCCGGCCCGGTCACCGCGGCACTGCGGGATTGGCTGCGCCGGCCCGCCCGGTAATCGGCCCGGCCGGGGTTTCGGCCGGGCTCCGGTTTCACCGCGTCGCGCACGGGTATCGCGATCGCATCCGAACCATGCCGATACGCAGGCGATATCGCCGACGACAGTTTTCGGAGGAACCATGCAGATCGGGTACAAACTGGCCGCCGAGGCCTTCGGACCGCAGGAACTCGTACGACAGGCCGTGAAGGCCGAAGAGGCAGGATTCGATTTCGTCGAGATCAGCGACCACTACCACCCCTGGCTGGACGATCAGGGTCATTCTCCCTTCGCCTGGAGCGTCCTGGGAGCGATCGCGGCCGAGACCGACCGGATCGGACTGGCCACCGGAGTCACCTGCCCGACCGTGCGATACCACCCCGCAATCATCGCCCAGGCGGCCGCGACGGTATCCCTGCTCTCCGACGGCCGGTTCACACTGGGCGTCGGGTCCGGCGAACGGCTCAACGAGCATGTGGTCGGGGACGGATTCCCGGTCGATGTGGCGGGACGCCACCGGCTGCTGCGCGAGGCCCTGGAGATCATCCGCCTGCTGTTCCGAGGCGGATACCAGTCCTACGACGGCCGTTATCTGCGGTTGTCGGATGCCCGGCTGTTCGATCTGCCCGACGAGCCGCCGCCGATCGCCGTGGCCGCCGGCGGCACCCGGGCGGCCCGGATCGCCGCCGAGCTGGGTGACGGGTTGTTCGCCACCGAGGCGAAACCCGAACTCGTCACCGGCTACCGCGAGGCCGGCGGCAGCGGCCCCCGCTACGCCGAGATACCGATCGCGTGGGCACCCGACGCGGAGACCGGCGCCCGGGCCGCCCGGGAGACCACCCGCTGGGCGCTGACGGGGTGGAAGGTGATGAGCGAACTACCGAACCCGGTGAATTTCGCGGCGGCCTCGGCGACCGTTCGTACGGAAGACATTCTGGAGAACTTCGCCTGCGGCCCCGATCCGCAGCGTTGCCTGGAGGTCGCCCAACCGTTCGTCGACGCCGGGTTCGACCACCTGGTGACGATGAACACCGGTCCCGACCCGGACGGTTTCCTGGATTTCTACCGCAGCGAACTGGACAAACCGCTGCGGGCGCTCACCGCGGGGACGGCCTGAGATCGCCGGCGGCCGGATTCGAAACTGTCGAGGCGGGTAAGCGCTCGTCGTGACTGGCATGACTATCAGAGACGTAGCGAAACGACCCGGACCGTTCGCGTCGCTGTATATCGACGCCGAACACGACACCGAGGACGCCGAGCACCGGCGGGCGCTGCAGTGGCGCGCCCTCGCCGGACAACTCGCCGAGCAGGGCGCGACCGAGACGATGATCGACGCGTTGGGCGCCGCGGTCACCGGCAGTCCGCCGGAACCGGGGCATACCGGGCGCGCGCTCATCGCCGACTCCGGTGCCGTACTGATCGACCGGCGGCTACCGGAACCGCCACCGCGCGATACCGTGCGGGTCTCACCGCTGCCGTACCTGCTCCCGCTCATCGAATCCGACGCCCGGGAGGTCCCGCACGCGGTGGCGTCGGTCGACAAGGTCGGCTCCGAGATGTACGGCGTCGACGCGCACGGCACGGTGGTCGGCGAAACCGTTCAGGGTGAAGGTCATCCGATCCACAAGGTGCGGCACGGCGGCGGCTGGTCGCATCGGTCGATGCAGCGGCGCGTCGAGGAGAAGGTCGAGCGCAATACCGCGGAGGTCGCCGCCGAGCTGACGCGCCTGGCGCGCGAGATCCGGGCGCAGGTGATCGTCGTTTCCGGTGAGGTGACCGTGAGGTCCGCGGTTCGCGCGGCGCTGGGGTCGACCGGGGCGCAGGTGGTGGAGGTCGAATCCGACGGCGGCGACCTCGACGCCGAGGTCGCCGATATCGTCGCGACCGAGGCCGGGCATCGGCACGAGGAGGTGGTCGCGCGGTACGACAAGGCGCGCGGCCGCGCCGAGGGATTGGCGGTGAGCGGGCTGGCCCCGACGGTATCGGCGCTGCTGGCGGCGAATACCGAGAACCTGCTGATCAATTCCGCGGCGCTCGGTGACCGTACGGTCGCCCTGGATCCCGAGCCGTTGCGCGATCCCGCGGCGCTCGGCGCGCCGGGTGAGAAAACGACGTGGACATGCCGCGCCGACGAGGCGCTACCGGTGGCCACGCTGGTGCGCGGCGCGACCATCACACCGGTCGACGAGACCGCCGCGCCGCCGGAGGGTGTGGGCGCACTGCTGCGCCACGCCTGATCAGCACCGCGAGCCGAGACAGGAGGATCGAATGGAACGAGGCAACAGCAAGCACAGCGCGATTCGCGATGACGAACTCGCCCACGAACTCCAGGGCACGCTGCGCGGCAATCGCTCGAGCCGGGCCGAGGAGTGGCACGATCCGGAGCCGCCCGCCGACGACTACGAAATGATCAACGAACGGGTGGATCGACTCGAACGCCCCGGCGGCTGAACCCGGCCGGGCGGGAGCCGCACATCCGCGCGCACGCGGGATGTGCGGCTTTTCGTCCGTGGCGCGAACAGGGCGGGCAGCTCAGGAGGGCGACCCTTCCGGCGGCGAGATATCGATGACGCCGAAGGCCTCACCCTGCGGTGCCATGAGCACCCCCATTCGCCCGAACGGGCTGTCCTGCGGCCCCATCGCCACCGACGCCCCCAGATCCGTCGCCGCGGCGAGCACGGCATCGGTATCGTCGACCTGGAACCAGGCCAGCCAGTACGGTGGCGCGGATCCGGGTGAGAGGGTGGAATCGTTGATCCCGCCGATGGGATCGGCGCCCGGCCCCGGCGCGAAGGTGGCGTAGGTGACGTTCTCCCCGTCGCCGACCTCGGTGAACACCCAGCCGAATACCTGGGCGTAGAAGTCCTGGGCGCGCCGGTAGCCGTCGGTGTGCAGTTCGTTCCAGCAGTAGGCGCCGTGCTCGTTGTAGATCGCGGCGCCGAAATGCTGCCGGGACTGCCATACGCCGAACACGGCCGCCGTAGGGTCGGCGGCCACCAGCATGCGCCCGACATCCATCACATCGAAGGGTTCCACGAGGACCGTGCCGCCCGCCGCGCGGATCGCCTCGGCGGTCGCGTCGGCGTCGTCACTGGCGATATAGGTCGTCCACACCGACGGCATCGTGGGCCCGGACGGTTTGGGCCCGATTCCGGCGGCCGGGCGGCCGTTGCGCATCGCCATCAGGTAGCCGCCGGCTTCCGGCGCGCTGTCGCCGATCTCCCAGCCGAACAGGGCGCTGTAGAACTCGCGCGCCCGGGCGGTGTCGTCGACCTGGCAGTCGACCCAGCACGGAGTACCGGCGGGCCAGGGTTGTTCACGTACCGGCATATCGTGTCCTTCGTTCTCGGTTTCGCACGAGTCGAGCGATAGCGGGGCGCATTTCAGCCCGGCACCGACAGCCGTTCCACTCCGCGGAGCCCTTCCCCGGGTCCGCTGCCGGCTAAACCGTAGCCATCACGAACCTCCCGGGCAACGGGCCGCGCCAGGGCGATCGGGCAGTTCCGGCCGCGTTGTCGGGTCCGCTGTCCGCGGCGCGGATGCGCCACTCGTCCCGGTCCCACCGGATGGCCCAGGGACCCCCTCGACCTCCTGGCATGCGAGCCGGCCCGGCGTACCGAATCCATCCAGAAAATGTATACATATCGCAGGCCGGAACACAGGCGAACTGGGATTTATCGCAATTTCTTGCATACATCCCACCTTTCTGCATACAGTGTGCGCGGTATGTGGGTCCGATCACAAGGCTTACCGGCCTGCGGCACGCACCACACCGCTAGCAGCTACACCGTGCCGTCCGCGGCACATCGGAGGCGGATATCCGCCGACGGCATCGCCGCCGTCAGTCAGGAGTGACCATGAGTACCCGGGCACCCGCGCGCTCGCCGGGGCGCGTTCGCGCCATCGTCGGAGCAACCGTCGGGCATACGATCGAGTTCTTCGATTTCACCGTGTACGGCTTCCTCGCCGTCCACATCGGAGCCACGTTCTTCCCGTCCGAGGATCCGACGGCGGAGCTACTGAGCAGTTTCGCGGTGTTCGGCCTGGCCTTCCTCGCGCGGCCACTCGGCGGATTCGTGCTCGGCCCGCTTGCCGACCGGATCGGCCGTAAACGGGTCCTGGTGCTCGTCTTGACGGTGATGGCCGCCTGTTCGGTGGGTATCGGCGTTTTGCCCGGATACGACAGCTGGGGAATCGCGGCACCGCTGGTGCTGGTGCTGCTGCGCACGCTGCAGGGCTTCTCCGCCGGCGGTGAATACGGCAGCGGCAGCGCCTTCCTGCTCGAATACGCCGGCCCCAACCGCCGGGCGTTCGGTATCAGCTGGCTCACCTTCGGCACCACGGCCGGCCTGATGCTGGGCATCACCGTGGTCACCGGTCTGACCGCGGCCCTCGGTGATGCGACCATGGCCGACTGGGGCTGGCGGATACCGTTCCTACTCGCCGCGCCGCTGGCCGGTATCGCTCTCTACATTCGCGCGAAACTCGAAGAGACGCCCGATTTCCGGACGATGAGCGAAACGGGTTCGCTGAGCACATCGCCCGCCCGCGAGGTACTCGGCCGGGGCCGCCGCCTCGCCCTCATCGTCGGCATCGGCGCCATGCACGCCACCTGCTTCTACGCGGTCTTCACCTATATGCCGACCTATATCGGCACGGTCAACGACTACGGCTCGACCTTCTCACTGGTCTCCACGATGTGCGCGGGTCTCGCGACCATGGTGACGCTGCCACTGGTCGCCCGGCTCTCCGACCGGATCGGCCGCCGGCCGGTGCTGCTGGCGGGCTCGCTGGGTTTCGCGGTGCTCGTCTTCCCGGTCTTCGCCGCGATCACTCTCGGGAACCCGGTCCTCGCACTGGCCTCCCAGCTGGCGCTGGGCATCCTCACCGCCGTGTACCTGTCCGCGTCCGCGGCGGCCATGCCGGAACTCTTCCCGGCGGCGATCCGCTCCACCGGTGTCTCGATCGGGTTCAACATCCCGGCCGCGGTCTTCGGCGGCAGCGCGCCCTTCGTCGCCACCTTCCTGATCCAGCAGACCGGCTGGACCCCGGCCCCGTCGATATATCTGCTGTTCACCGCGATCTGCGGAGCGGTGGCCGCCTGCCTGCTGAAGGGCAGCGATCTACACGCCGACGATCTCGTCGATATCGACGAATCCCGCGCGACGGCCCTCCCTGCCGCCACCCTGCGCCGCTCCCCCGATCCGATCCACTGACCATCCGGCACACCGAGAATCCAGGCGAGGACCGCAATGCCCACATCCAGAGCCAGTGAGCTGACCCGCAGCGCCGTCGACGACATCCGGCAGTGGGTGCTCAACGGCGAGATCGAACCCGGAGAACGCGTCCGCGAGGTGGACGTGGCCGCCCGGCTGGGGATGAGCCGCACCCCGGTACGCCAGGCGTTCCAGCTGCTCAGCGCCGAAGGGATCCTCGACGCGCGACCGGCCGGCGGTTTCGAGGTGCCGCACTGGTCGCGCGAGGAGATCGACGAGATCTACCAGCTGCGGGCGGTACTCGAATCGTTCGCCGCCCGCCGGGCCGCCATGCGCTCCGATCAGGTGCCGATCGCGCGGCTGGCCGATCTCGCCGCGGAGATGACCCGGATCGGGCGCGACGACGAGCCGGACCGGCACCTGCTGGGCGAGCTGAATCTGCGATTCCACCAGTTGGTCTTCGAATCCTCGGGCAGTCCCCGCCTGGTCGCGGCGCTCACCGGGGTGACCCATGTACCGCTGATGCACCGGATCTTCTTCATCTACACCCGCTCGGAGATGGAGAAGACCCTGCAGGAACACCATCTCCTGGTGGACGCCCTCAACGCCGGCGACCCCGATTGGGCCGCCGGTATCCAGCACGCGCATATCCTCGCGGCCCGGTCGGTACTGCTGAACCGGCTGGCGCGTCAGGACCAGCCCCGTCAGGACCAGCCACATCAGGACCAGTGCAGCGTTGCGGCCCTCTCGGACGACGAGGAGCTGTCGTGACACTCGCCGCCGAATCCGCCACGCCCGCATCGTTGTCCGGCGCCTCGGAGGCTCCGCTGGATCCCCGGCATTTCGTGCGGGGCGCCCCGGTGGATCCCGCGCCGCTGGTCGTCGCCGGGGTCGCCCGTGCCACCGGCACGGTCGCGGAGGTCCGGTCCCCGGCCGACCACACCGATGTGATCCGCTTCCATGTGGCCGACGCGGACCTGGTCGATGCCGCCGCCGCGGCCGCGGATTCCGCCCGCGCCCGGTGCGCCCGGCTGGATCGCGCCGACCGCGCCCGGATCCTGGAGAGCATGGCGGCGGCCGTCGACCGGGACCGCGAGGTGCTGGCCGCGGTGCTGACCCGGGAGGTCGGTAAGGCGCTGCGCGACAGCCTCGGCGAGGTCGACCGCGCCGTCGCGACCCTGCGCGCCGCGGCCCACGCGGCCGCCGGGCTGGCCGGCCGGGAGATTCCCGTCGACGCCGTGCCCTCCGGACGCGGGCGCCGCGCCCATACCGTCTGGGAACCGGTCGGGGTGGTCACCGCGATCTGCGGTTTCAACTTCCCGCTGTTGCTGGCCGTGCACAAACTCGGCGCGGCCATCGGTGCGGGCTGCCCGGTCCTGCTCAAACCCAGCGACCGGACCCCGCTGGCCACGCTGGCGCTGGCCGGATACGCCGTCCGGGCCGGGTGGCCCCCGGCCGCGATCAGCGTGCTGTGCGGCGACGGCGCCGTCGGTGCCCGGATGGTCGAACACCCGGTGGTGCGACTGGTCTCGTTCACCGGCAGTACGGCCGTGGGCGGCCGGATCGCCGCGGCCGCGGGCGGGTTGCTGAAGCGGACCGTCCTCGAACTCGGATCCAATACCGCGACCCTGGTCGCCGCCGACGCCGATCTCGACCTGGCCGCGTGCCGCTGCGCATCCGGCGCGATGGTGTCCTCGGGACAGTCCTGTATCTCGGTGCAGCGGGTGCTCGCGCACCGGTCGATCGCCGCGGAACTGGCCGCCGCGATCGCCGGGCACGCCCGCGCGTTGCGGGTCGGGGATCCCTACGATCCGGGCACCGAACTGGGCCGGGTGATCTCCCCGGAGGCGGTGGCACGGCTCGGGGCGCTGATCGACGACGCGGTCGAGCACGGCGCGCAACTGCTCACCGGCGGTGTCCGGGATTCGACGGTGCTGCCGACCGTGCTGTTCGACCCGGCGGCCGACGCGCAGATCGGCCATATCGAAGCGTTCGGGCCGGTGGTCGCGATCTATCCGTTCGATTCCCTCGACGAGGCGGTCGCGACGGCCAACGGTCCCGAGTTCGGGCTCATGGCCGGTGTTTTCACCCGCTCCCTGGAAACCGCCACCGTGCTGGCCGAGGCGCTGGAAACCGGTGGCGTGCATATCAACGACTGCGCCAATTTCCGGGCCGACAACATGCCCTACGGCGGTGTGAAGGGCAGCGGCTACGGCAAGGAGGGGCCCGCATCGGCCATCCGCGAAATGTCCGTCGAGAAGGTTGTGACCTGGCACCGCTAGCCGAGTCCGCGTGTACGCGAAAGTGAATGTGCTGCAATGAATCGATCCGATCCCGTCGACGTGGTCATCGTCGGAGCCGGCCTGGCCGGTGGTATCACCGCCGCCGAGCTGGCGCGGGCGGGGCTGTCCGTGGTCTGCCTCGAACAGGGCGACTGGCCCGACTACGCCAAGGCCCGCGCTGATTTCGACGATTACGAGGTCACCGCCGATCTGCACTGGGCGCGCAACCCGAACAAGCGCGCCGCGGCCGCGGACTATCCGGTCGACGACGCGGAATCCGATATCAGCCCGCTGATGTGGAACGGGGTCGGCGGCGGTACGGTGCTGTACTCGGCGAAATGGCATCGGATGACCCCCGGCGATTTCCGGGTCCGCTCCCTCGACGGCGTCGCCGACGACTGGCCGATCTCCTACGAGGACCTCGAGCCGTTCTATGTGGAAGCCGAACGGCAGCTGGGGGTTTCGGGGCTGGCGGGTAATCCCGCCTATCCGCCCGGGGAGGGTCCGCCCAACCCGCCGGTGCCGTTGCGGGCGTCGGGCCGGTTGATGGCGAACACCCTGAACGATCTCGGCTGGCATTGGTGGCCCGGCTCCAACGCCATCTCCACCCGCGTCTACCGCGATCTCAAACCCTGCCGCCAGCACGGTACCTGTATGTCGGGCTGCCCCGAGGGCGCCAAGGCCTCGACGGATATCACCCATTGGCCGGGTGCGCTACGGGACGGCGCCCGGCTGCGCACCGGTGCCCGGGCCACCCGTGTCCTGATGGAGAACGGACAGGCCGCGGGCGTCGAGTACATCGATTCCGAGGGCCGCCTGGACGCGGTGTACGCCCGGGCGGTGGTGCTGTGCGCCAACGGGCTCGGCACGCCCCGGTTACTGCTGATGTCGGCGACCACCGGTCACCCCGACGGGTTGGCCAACTCGTCGGGACTGGTCGGCACGCATCTGATGATGCATCCGTTCGCGGCGGTGGCCGGCGTGTTCGACCAGGATCTGGGCACCACCGCGGGGTCGTGGGGTCAGCAGATCCACAGTATGCAGTTCTACGAGACCGACGAATCGCGCGGTTTCGTGCGCGGGGCGAAATGGGGTCTGCAACCGACGGGCGGTCCGCTCGGGATCACCCGGTCCTATCCCTGGGCCCAGTCCGACGCGCCGATGTGGTTCGAGGATTTCCACCGCACCCTGCGCGGCCGCCTCGGGCACACCCCGATGTGGAGCATCGTCGCCGAGGACCTCCCGGTCGCGTCCAACCGGGTGACGCTGTCCGGCACGCTCACCGACAGCAGTGGACTGCCCGCGCCGAAGATCGGCTACCGCACCGACGAGAACTCCCGCGCCATGCTCGACTGGCACACCCGGAAAGCGGTCGAATCCTTCGAGGCGGCCGGGGCCGTGGAGACCATCGTCGGCCCGATGGTCAAGGAGAGCGGCTGGCATCTGATGGGCACCGCCCGGATGGGCGACGATCCGCGGACGTCGGTGACCGACCGGTACGGCCGCACCCATGATGTCGGCAATCTGTTCGTCTTCGATTCCAGCACCTGGGTGACCAGCGGCGGCGTCAATCCGGCCGCCACCCAGGCCGCGCTGGCCCTGTGGGGCAGCCGCCACCTCATCGAGAACCGAGGGCAGTCGATATGACCCACCAGCCCGAATTGACCGACGCGGAACGCGAAACCGCCTACCTGCTGGCCGAAGAACTGATTCCCGAGCAGCCGGGCGAACTGTCGGCCGATCAGGCCGGCCTCTCCGCCGAATTCCTCGATCGGGTGCTCGCGCTGCGACCGGATCTGGTGCCCGGCTTCCGCGATCTGCTCGCCCGGGCCCACGATCGGCCGGCCCGCGCGTTCTGCGATCACCTCATGGCCTCCGAACCCGCCGAGTTCGAACGGCTGACGTTCGTCCTCGCGGGCGCCTATCTGATGAGCCCGCGGGTCCGCGACCGGCTGAACTACCGCGGTCAGATCGGCGAACCACAGCTGGGCGAAGCGCAACCCGAGTACGCCGGGGACGGCTTGCTGCAACTGGTGCGGGCCCGCGGCAGTATCTACCGGCCCACCCCATGAGATCGACCGCTCCGCCGCTTGCCTATATTGTGAGTCTCCGCTCATAATGTGAGCCAGCTGTGGCGCGGGTCACGGCGCACGACCGCCGGATAGGCGGGACGAGCACTCGTCACGGGTGCGACTCGATGGGATAAGCACATGTCAGACGTTGCAACGATGATCAACACGGCCGCGGCGATCCTCGCCGTGGTGGTGCTGATCATCCGGTTCAAAATCAATCCGGCGGTATCGCTGGTGATCGGTTCGGCCTATCTGGGGCTCACCGCCGGACTGGGAGTCGAGAAAACCGTCGACACCATAGCGACGGGTTTCGGCGACATCATGGCCGAGGTCGGTCTGCTGATCGCCTTCGGCGTGCTGATGGGCGCGATGCTGCAGGAAACGGGTGCGATCGAACGGCTCGTCCAATCGCTGATCCGGATATTCGGCGTCAACCGCATGCCGCATGCGCTGTCACTCACCCTGGCCACCGCCCTGCAATCGATCTACCTCGATGTGCTGATGGTGATCTCGGCACCGCTGGCCCGCAATATCGCGGCGAAACTCGACCGCAAGGGCACCGCCCGGATGGCGACCGCGCTGGCCATCGGCGGCGAATGCGGCATCGTGCTGACCGTGCCCGGCGTCGGCGCACTCGCGCTGGCCGGGCTGCTCGGGGTACCACTGGGCAAAATGCTGCTCTTCGGGGTTCTGCTGGTGATCCCCACCGTCGCCATCTCGGTCAGCATCATGTGCTTCCTGTTCGATCGCGGCTGGTGGAACGAGGAACGTGACGAACAGGCCGACCCGGACCAGGAGCCGGGCACCGAACCCGCCGGGCCCGGCACCGCGGATGCCACCGGTGGTGTCGCCACCACCACCTCGGCCGGTGTGACCACGGAGATCGCCGCCACCACCCGCACGAAGACACCACTCGCCCTGCTGCTGGCGCCCCTGTTCACCGCCTTGGTCCTGATCGCCGTCGGGGCGATCCTGGATGTCGCCGAAGTCCACAACCCGGTGGTCGAGTTCCTTTCCACCCCCGTGATCGCCCTGCTGATCGGCCTCGTCGGCACCAGTGTCGTAGGGCGGCGCGCCGTGGGGATCGATCGGATCCAGCACGCCATGGGCACGGGTTTCAAGGAGAGCGGCCAGATTCTCATCCTGACCGGTGTCGGCGGCTCTCTCGCGGCCACCGTGTCCGCCATCGGTCTCGGCGATATCCTCGGCGAATACTTCACCGCCAGTACCGCGGCCCCGCTGCTGATGGTGTGGGTGATCGCGGCCGCCCTGCATATCGCGGTGGGTTCGGTGACCATCTCGGCCATCACCGCCGCCGGGATCCTCGCGCCCGTCGCGCCCGCGATCGGCCTCGACCCGGTGCTCATCGCCCTGGCCGCCGGCGCCGGGTCCCTGTTCGCGGTGCACGTCACCAGCAACACCTTCTGGCTGCTGCAATCGCTGATGGGACAGACCACCCGGGGCACCCTGAAAACCTGCTCCGTGGGCGTCTCGGTCGCCTCGGTGGTGGCCATTCTGCTGATCTTGCCGCTGAGCGTCGTGATGTAGGCCGCGAGCGTCGATATCGAACCGGCGACGGAGCCGGCCGAGGAACACCCAACCGTGAGGAAGAGATGAGCGATCAGGCAATCCGGCCGCTGGCCGGCGTCCGTGTCCTGGAACTGGGCAACTACATCGCCGCGCCGACGGCCGGCCGGATGCTCGCCGACTTCGGCGCCGAGGTGATCAAGGTCGAGCGGCCCGTCACCGGTGACGAACTGCGCCGTTGGCGGCTGTACGACGGCGAGACCTCGATGCTGTACCGCACGATCAACCGCAACAAGAAGTCGATCGTGCTCGATCTGAAGACCGAGCGCGGCCGCGCCCTGGTGCTCGACCTGGCCCGGGAATGCGATGTGCTGCTGGAGAATTTCCGTCCCGGCACCCTGGAGAAATGGGGGCTGGGCCCGGAGGCGCTGCAGCAGGCGAATCCGGATCTGGTCATCACGCGGATCTCGGCCTACGGGCAGACCGGACCGCAGTCGGCCCGGCCCGGTTTCGCGGCGGTGGCCGAAGCGGTCGGCGGGCTGCGGGAACTGGTCGGTGATCCGGACCGCGCGCCGGTGCGCACCGGGGTCTCGATCGGTGATTCGATCGCCGGGATCTACGCCGCCTTCGGCACCGTGATGGCCCTGTTCCAGCGCGCGCGCAGCGACGCCTCGCTCCCGCTGGCCGAACGCATCATCGATGTCGCGCTCAACGAATCGATCCTGTCGGTGATGGAATCGCTGGTCCCCGACTATCAGGCCTACGGGGTGCGGCGGGAGCGGGTCGGCGGGCGGATGGAAGGTATCGCCCCGAGCAACGCCTATCCGTGCGACGACGGCACCAGCATCATCATCGCCGGTAACGGCGACGGGATCTTCCAGCGCTTCATGGAGACCATCGACCGGTCCGATCTGGGCGCCGATCCCGGCCTGCGCGATAACGCGGCGCGCTGGCACCGCCGCGAGGAACTCGATGCCGCGATCGGCGCCTGGACCTCCGGCCGATCACGCGCGGAGGCGCTGAAGATCCTCGACGCCGCCGGAGTCCCGTCGGGCCCGATCTACACCGCCGCCGATATCTGCGCCGACGAACAGTACGCGGCGCGCAATATGATCCAGTCCTTCGAGGTCGATACCGGGGCACCGGAACCGCGGACGGTCGGATTCCCCGGCATCGTCCCGGTGATCGGGGGCACCTCGTTGCCCATCCGTACAATCGGACCCGACCTGGGCGAACACACACGCGAAGTACTCGGTTCGGTACTACATCTCTCCGACGACGAGATCGAAGCCGTCGCCGGTACTTCCGAGACAGGGGTTGCGGTATGACCTTCACCTATACGCCGGAGGCGCAACTGCGCGATGTCACCCTGCGCGACGGGTTGCAGCTCACCGGAAAACCGCTGGCCACCGAACGCAAGGTCGAGATCGCGCGGGAACTGCTCGCGCTGGGGGTCCCGGCACTGGAGATCGGTTCCATGGCGCGACCGGATCTGGTCCCCCCGCTGGCCGATACCCTCGATGTGATCGCGGCCCTCACGCCGGAGGAGCTGGCCCGGTGCTGGGTGTGGGTGGCCACGCCCCGGCATATCGAGAAAGCGGCCGCCGCGGGCGCCCGTAATTTCCAGTACTGCCTGTCCGCGACGGATTCGCACAACAAGGCCAATATCGGCCGCACCACCGAGGACAGCGTCGCCGCCATGCCGGCGGCCGTCGCGCTGACCCGCGACTGCGGCGGTTCCATCCAGCTCTGTATCGCCACCTCGTTCACCTGCCCGTTCGAGGGTGTCGTCGATCCGGCGCGGGTGCTGGGCATCGCCGCGGACCCGCGCACCGACGGCGCGGACGATATCGTCATCTGCGATACCCTCGGCCAGGCCGTACCCGCACAGGTGCGCGGGCTGATCCGGGCGGTCCGCGACGAGACCCCGCCGCGGCGCATCCTGTACCACGGACACGACACCTGGGGTCTGGGCGTGGCCAATACCCTGACGGCCATCGACGCGGGCGCGACCATGGTCGACGGTTCGCTG
The DNA here is from genome assembly GCF_040638875.1 of Nocardia sp. NPDC024068. Taxonomy (NCBI): domain Bacteria; kingdom Bacillati; phylum Actinomycetota; class Actinomycetes; order Mycobacteriales; family Nocardiaceae; genus Nocardia; species Nocardia sp. NPDC024068. The sequence goes on from NZ_JBEZYU010000001.1 coordinate 460,576, forward strand.
GGCGGACTCGGCGGCTGCCCGTTCGCCCCCGGCGCCAGCGGCAACACGGCCACCGAGGATCTGCTGTTCGCCACCCGGCCCGGTTGGCTCACCCCGGACGCGCTGGCCGTACTCGTGCGCACGGGTGAGACCCTGCTCGCCGAACTGGGCGAACCCAATCGCTCGAAAACCGCCCAGGGCGCGCGGTCCAAGGCCGACGCCTTCGAATGGGTGATCGGCGAAACCGCTTGAGCGCCACGGATTTCCTCGTCACCACGGCGCTGCCGGACCCCGGGATGCGACTACTCGAAGCAGCCGGCACCGTCACCCTGGCCGAGAAGATGTCGGCGGCGGAACTCGCGCGGGCCTGCGCCTCCGGGAACTACCAGGTGGTGGTGGCACAGTTACGCGACGTTTTCGACGCGCCGCTGCTGGCGTCGGCGAAGATTCGCGGGATCAGCAATTTCGCCGTCGGCTACAACAACATCGATATCGAGGCCGCGACCGCGAATTCCATCGTGGTCGGCAACACCCCGGGTGTCCTCACCGACGCCACCGCCGATATCGCCGTCCTGCTGATGCTGGCGGTCGCGCGGCGGTGTGTGGAGGCGGACGCGTACGTCCGCGCCGGCCGGTTCCAGGGCTGGGAGCCGGAACTACTGCTCGGCCACGATGTCAGCGGGCGCACGCTCGGGCTGGCCGGATTCGGCCGGATCGCCCGCGCCACCGCCCGCCGCGCCCTCGCGTTCGGGATGACGGTCGCCTTCTGCCCGCGCCCGCCCGGCGACCGGCCGGTGGACGACGAGGAACTGGGCGAGTTCGCCGGCCGGGTCCGGCATCTGTCCTGGCCGGATCTCGTCGCGGAAAGCGACTTCCTCTCGGTCCACGTCCCGCTCACCCCCGAAACCCGCCACCTCGTCGACGAATCCGTGCTCCGGTCGATGAAACCGTCGGCGATTCTGATCAATACCGCGCGGGGGCCGATCGTGGACGAGACCGCGCTGGTCGCGGCCCTGCGCGACGGCACCATCGCCGGGGCGGGGCTCGACGTCTACGAGGACGAACCCCGGCTGGCGCCGGGTCTGGCGGAGTTGCCGAACACGGTGCTGCTGCCCCATGTCGGCAGTGCGACCGTCCCGGTACGCGCCGAGATGGCCCGCCGCTGCGCGGAGAACGCGATCGCGCTCGCGCACGGCGAACTCCCGCCGTACCCGGTGAACCCGGAGGCGATGGCGCGCTGAGCTTCCGGATCGGGCGGGGCTTCCGGATCAGGCGGGGCTCCGGCCGCCCAGGGTGCGGGTGACCTGTTCGGCGTAACCGACGAGCAGGTCCACCCATGCCTCGCAACGCTCCTGTGGCATCCGGATGGTGGGGCCGCTGATGGTCAGCGCGGCGAGTACCGCGCCGCTCGCGTCGAATATCGGCGCCGACAGACCGGACGCCGAATCCTCGCGTTCCCCGGCACTGATGGCGTACCCGTCGGCCTTCGCGCGGTCGATCAGCGCCCGCAGTTCCTGCGGGCTGGTCACGGTGCCCTCGGTGAGGGGCTCCATCGGCGCCGCGAGCACCTGCTCGGCGAGTTCCGGGTTCCATGCCAGCAGGATCCGGCCCGCCGAACCGGCGTAGAGCGGGATGATCTTGCCGATATACATATCGCGGCGCAGCGCGTGCCGGGTCTCGGCGATGGCCACACAGACGCGGAACCCGTGATCGGTGCGGAAGACGCAGGCGGTTTCACCGGTTTCGTCGCGGATCTCCCGTAGCACCGGGTCGACGATCGCGAGCAGATCCAGCCCCTTCACGGCCGTGGCCGCCCAGTAGCTCATCCGCAGCCCGATCCGGATCCGGTCACCGGCCCGGTCCAGCAGCCCCTGGGCGACCATATTGGTGACCAGTCGCTGCACGGTGGAGGTGGGGAATCCGGTGGCCTGCTGGATCTCCCCGAGGGTCAGCGAGGGACGCGCCAGGGTGAAGGCATCGAGGATCTCGGTGATCTTCCCCAGCACCAGCAGCGGCTGGTGGTTTCCCGACGCCGCACCCTCATCCCTCGCCATAGCGCAGAATCTACGCCGCGCGGTACAGGCGCGGGACCGGGGCCGCCGGGTATCCGGTCCTGCCGGTAACCCGGATACCCGGCGGGCGGTCAGAGACCCGGCGGTCAGAGACAGAGCGTGCCGAACCGCGGCCCCGGCCGGGCTGTCACCTGGATGCCGGCGGAGGCGGGAAGGACATCGGGCAGCCCGTTGGCGTAACCCGCGCTGAGCCCGTTGCCGCCGAACGCTTCCGGGGTCCACAGGATGCTCGCCCTCCCGTACTGCACCGGTACCTCGCCGAGGAGCACATCGCCGCCACCGGGCCGGCGGTGGAAGAACTGGATCGTGCCTTTTTCCACGGGACTGCCGTCGGGCAGTGTCACCTGCGCCTCCAGCATGAAGGTGCATCCGACCGGCACCGTGTTCGCCGACGCTGTGGTCGGCTCGCCGAGCAGGTCGAGCCGGACCACCGGCGCCACCGCCGCGTTCGCCACTGCCGTACTCCCGGCCGACGGCGCCGCCATCGGCACCCCGACCGCCGCCGCCCCGAAGACCGCCGCGACAACCCCGCGCAGTATCCGAGAACCCTTGTCCGACATGTTTCCACCTGCCCTTTCGTCCGGAAACGTCGCCTCCCGCGCCACCTTCACGCGCCGCGCCGTCCGCGAACACTCGCGGGGGCGGCCCGGAAGGGCACACCGCGGGGTGGCTGCCATGGGCCCGGTTACCCGGCAACCGGAGTCGCAACCCCTACAGCGCGTTTCCGGCGTCGACGACGTGGGTGGTGCCGGTGATGTACTTCGCGGCGTCGGAGACGAGGAACAGCACCGTATTCGAGATATCGTCGGCGTCCAACGCTGTCACCGGCAGCTTGTTCATCTTCGCCGCGACCGCCTCGAAATCGGCGCGGCCGGGATTCTCCAGATCCGGCCGGAACAGCCGGTAGGTGGATTCGTTGTAGACCATATCGGTGCCGACCGTGCCCGGGTGGATCGTATTGACCCGGATGTTCTGCGGAGCCAGTTCCTTGGCCAGCACCTTCATCAGGCTCACCAGACCCGCCTTGGCCGCCGCATAGTGGGCGAGGCCGTGGTTGGCGACCATGGCGGCCACCGAGCTGGTGATGACGACCGATCCGCCGCGACCGCCCGCGACGATATGCGGGACCGAGGCCTTGAGGGATTTCCACACCCCCGTGAGGTTGATATCGATCATCTCGTCCCAGGCGTCCTCGCTCATCTCGAGGGTCGGCGCCGGACTGGAGATTCCGGCGTTCGCCACGACGATATCGAGTCGGCCGAATTCCTGGACGCCCGCCGCCACGGCGGCCTCCAGGGCCCCGTAGTCCCGGACATCCGCGTCCCGGGCGACGATCCGGCGGCCGGTCGCCTCGACCAGCCGTGCGGTCTCGGCCAGATCCGCGGCGGTCGCCAGCGGGTAGGGCACCGTCGCGGCCCCGGCGGTGGTGTCGATCGCGACGATATCGGCACCTTCCGCCGCCAGCCGCACCGCATGGGATCTCCCCTGGCCCCGGCCCGCCCCCGTGATGAACGCGACCTTGCCGTCCACTGTGCCCATGGCCATCTCCGTCACTACTCGCCCGGTACTCGCCGAAAGACTAATGACTGTCGGTGCCGAAAATGGCCGGAACGCCGGGATCAGGCCTCGACGAGTGCGGTTTCCGGTTCGCCGGATTCGGCCGGGACCTCCGGTGCGGTCGAGCGATTCGGCAGCAGCACGGCCGTGACCACCACGACCAGCGACAGCGCCGCCGATACCGCGAAGGCCAGCCGCATCCCGTCCAGCTGCGCGGTCACCGCGTCGGTACCCGCTGCCACCAGCGCACTGCTGCGGGTGGCCATCACCGTCACCACCAGTGCGGTGCCCAGGGCGGCGGCGACCTGCTGCAGGGTGCCCAGCATGGAACTGCCGTGCGAGTAGAGATCCTCCGGCAACGCCCCCAGTGCCAGGGTGAACACCGGCGTGAACGCCGCCGCCAGCGACACCATCAGCAGGATGTGCAGGGCCAGCAACTGCCAATAGGGGGTGGCGATCGCGATCTGCGTGAACCCGGCCAGGGCGGCGGTGATGCCGATCGAACCCGGGATCACCAGGATCCGGCCGCCGAACCGGTCGTACACGCGGCCGACCAGCGGCCCCAGCAGACCCATCGCCAGCCCGCCGGGCATCACCAGCAGCCCGGTCTCCAGCGGTGACAGCTCGCGCAGATTCTGCAGGTACAGCGGCAGCAACATCATCGAGCCGAGCATCGCCAGGAACGCGACCGCCATCAGGACCAGGCCCTTGGTATAGGTGCCCGACCGCAGGATCCGCAGATCCAGCAGCGGAGTGCCATGGCGCTGCAGCCACAGCTGCCGCGCCACGAACAGGACGATGAGGGCGATCCCGGCCACCGTGATGAGCGCCGGCACGGCCGCACTGCCGGCCTCGAAACGGCTCAGGCCGTAGACCAGACTGCCGAACCCGAGCGCCGCGAAGACCACACTGATCCAGTCGATGGTGCCGGTCTCGGGTTCGCCCACGTTCTCCAGGCGGCGCAGTCCGAACCAGGTGACGGCGCCTGCGATCGGCAGCACCAGCACGAACAGCCAGCGCCACGACGCCACCTGCAAGACGAGGCCGGAGATCACCGGACCCATGGCGGGAGCCACCGAAATCGCGAGGGTCACAGTGCCCATGACCCGGCCGCGGTCACGTTCGGGCACGACCGTCATCAGGGTGGTCATCAGCAGCGGCATCATCACCGCGGTACCACCCGCCTGGATGATCCGCCCGATCAGCAGGACCGCGAACGAGGGCGCCACTGCCGACAGCGCGGTGCCGGCGAGAAACACCCCCATGGCCAGCGCGTACGCCCGCCGGGTGGTGACCCGCTGCAGGAACCAGCCGGTCACCGGGATCACGGCCGCCATGGTGAGCATGAACGCCGTGGACACCCACTGGGCGGCCCGTTCGGTGACCTGCAGATCGTGCATCAGCCGCGGAATCGCGTTGATCATGATGGTCTCGTTGAGGATCACCACGAATGTCGCGATCACCAGCAGCCGGACCACCGCCGGAGTGCCGCCCCCGGTCTTGCGAACGGATAATCGAGCGGACATCGGCTACCTCCGGGTGGCGAAACGAGTGGTATGGGCGGGAACGGGCAGCGGCGGCCGTGCCCGGACGCCATATGAGGGCAGACGAGACAACGCTGCCGCGCTCATCGGCGACGGGTCAGTGTTCCCTGGGCTACTCACCGGATCAATCGATTTTCCGGCCGTCGTATTCCCGGACCGGGAAGAGAATCGGCCGGTCAGCGCCCCGCCGGGCAACCGCCGTGGCGGTCCGGGTGTGACCGGAGTCATCGCCGCGCGGGGACGGTCAGCCGATCTCCAACCGGCGCGCGGCGACCTCGAGATCCTTGTCCCCGCGTCCGGACAGGCACACCAGGATCACCGCACCGTCCTCGAGCTCCCGGCGATCGTCGAGTTCCAGAAGGTGACCGACGGCGTGGGCCGACTCCAGCGCCGCGATGATGCCCTCGCTGTGGCTCAGCGCCCGCAGACCACGCAGCGCGGTGGCGTCCGTGGCGGCGGCGTAGGCCACGCGACCGGTTTCCTTCAGATGGCTGAGTTCGGGGCCCACGCCCGGATAGTCCAGCCCCGCCGCGACGCTGTGCGTTCCGGCGATCTGGCCGTCGTCGTCCTGCAGGAGATAGCTGAAACTGCCGTCGATCTCGCCGGGGCGCCCGGCACTCAGCGAGGCGGCGTGTTCACCGGTGTCGACGCCCCGTCCCGCGGCCTCCACGCCGAGCAGCCGGACCCCGGGATCGTCGGCGAACGGATGGAAGGCACCCACCGCGTTGCTCCCGCCGCCGACACAGGCGAGCACATGATCGGGCAGCCGGCCCGCGGCCGCCAGCATCTGCGCCCGGGCCTCGACGCCGATGATCGTCTGGAAATCGCGCACTATCCGGGGATAGGGGGCCGGTCCGGCGGCGGTCCCGAACAGATAGTGGGTGGAATCCAGATTGGTCACCCAATCACGCACGGATTCGCTGATCGCCTCCTTGAGGCGCCGATTCCCGGCTTCCACGGCCCGGATCTCCGCGCCCAGCAGCCCCATCCGGATCACATTGTGCTGCTGGCGGGCCATATCGGCCGCACCCATGTAGATGGTGCAGCTCATGCCGAGCATGGCGCAGACCGTGGCGACCGCGACCCCGTGCTGTCCCGCACCGGTCTCGGCCACGACCCGGCGTTTGCCCAACCTCCGGGCCAGCAGGCCCTGCCCGAGCGCATTGTTGATCTTGTGCGATCCGGTATGCGCCGTATCCTCACGCTTCAGGTAGACCTTCACGCCTGGTGTCGCCAGGCCCGCGGCGAAACGCGGAACCTGGTGCAGCAGTGTGGGTCTCCCGACCCGGGTCCGCAGCAGTTCACGCAATTCTCCGGTGAACTCCGGGTCCACCCGCGCACGATCGTAGGCGGCTTCCAGTTCGAGCAGTGCCGACATCAGCCCCTCGGGCACATACCGGCCCCCGAATTTCCCGAATCGACCGTGTTCGTCCGGCAGCTCCCGGCGACGACACGAACTCTCATCCACTCCGCTACGCGCGACCATCCCGGAACCACACTCTCCACATCGATCCGTTGGTGAGCAGTCTGTGCCGCGGGTACGAGCACCGGGTCATCTCTCGGCAACGAATTAGTTAACAGTTCTCAAGATATGGCCTATTACAGGATGTTCGCGGCCCCCGAATTCCCGCCCAGGAGAAGTCGCCCGGAATCGGCCGCGGGCGAGGGGGTCTCGGCCGGCCCCCGCCGATGGGTCATGATCACGGGCGACCGTGGAATCGTGTGCTTACCTGTACGCGTGAGATCAACACTGCTCCGGGTCGGAGGCGCACTCGCCTGGGGCGCCACCCTCGTGGGAGCCGCCGGAGTCGCGTTGCATTTCAGCAGGTCGTCGGCTCGAATCCTCGTTCTGGCCGCCTCGGGAGCGCCCTATCTGATGTGCTGCGCTCTCATCGGCGCCGGAGGCTGCCTCGCGCTGCGCCGGTGGGGCGGTGCGGGGGCGGCCGCGATCGTCCTCGCCACCGCGGTCTGGACCCAGGCCCCGCTGTACGCCGGTACGGCGGGCGCGGCGGATACCCCGGGCGGGCACGCGATCATCGTGATGCAGGCGAATCTACTGTTCGACGGCGCCGATTCACGCACCCTCGTCGACGAGGTGCGCGCCCGGAACGTCACGGTGCTCACCGTGAACGAGCTCACCCCGGCGGCGATCGCCGACCTCGAGCGCGCGGGTCTCGACGGTGAATTGCCGTACCGGCACCTCTCTCCCGGGCGAACCGCCACCGGAACCGGGATATGGAGCGCGTATCCACTGTCGGACACCGTCGAGTACGACGGATTCGTCCTGAACCAGCTCTCGGCGACCGCGACGATCCCCGGCACCGGCCCGGTTTCGGTGTACGCGTTCCATCCGGTCCCTCCGGTGTACGGGATCCGGGAGTGGGCCGACGAGCTGTCCCGGCTGCGTGACATCCTCGGCCGGGCGCCCGCGGACCGCCCGGCGGTGGCCGGCGGCGATTTCAACGCGACCTACGACCACGCGCAGTACCGAGCCCTGTTGTCGGGGCGTTTCGCCGATGCCGCGGCCCAGGCGGGCGCCGGACATCTCTTCACCTATCCCACCGATAAGCGGTGGCCGCCCCTCGTGGGCATCGACCACATCCTCGTGGCCGGGGGGCGCGCGGTCGCGGTGGAAACGGCCGGTCTTCCCGGCGCCGATCACCGCGCCCTGGTAGCGGCGATCCACCTCGATCCACCGCGCTGACAAGGCAATCGACGGCTGCCCTTGCGTAACGCCGATCCTGCGGTCACCCTATTGTAGGATTGTCGACAATCATGGCCGTGGCATCTCCGGCCGCCAACAGGGAGGAGCAGTCGCCATGCTCACGGAAGACACACTCACCGCCGAGGAACGCGCCGCCATCGAGTCCGTGCCCACCGGGCTCTTCATCGACGGTGAGTGGCGTACCACCGCGAGCACCCTGCCGGTACTCGACCCGGCCACCGGGCAACCGCTGTGCTCGGTCGCCGACGCGACCCCCGACGACGGCCTGGCCGCACTCACCGCCGCGGCGGCCGCCCAGGCCGGCTGGGCGGCGACACCGCCACGCGAACGCAGCGATATCCTGATGCGCGCTCACCGCCTCCTGCTCGACGAGGCCGATCGCCTCGCCACCGTCGCCACCCTCGAAATGGGTAAACCGCTGGCCGAGGCACGCGGCGAGATCACCTACGCCGCGGAATTCTTCCGCTGGTTCGCCGAGGAGGCCGTCCGGCTCGACGGTGGTTACATGCCCGCCCCCGGCGGCGGCTCCCGCTTCCTCGTCACCAAACAGCCCGTCGGGCCGAGTCTGCTCATCACACCGTGGAACTTCCCCATGGCCATGGGCGCCCGCAAGATCGGCCCGGCGCTGGCGGCGGGATGCACCAGTGTGGTCAAACCCGCCGAGCAGACCCCGCTGTGCACCCTGGCGCTGGCGGAGATCCTGCACCGGGCCGGGGTTCCCGCCGGGGTGGTCAACGTGGTCACCACCTCCGACCCCGGACGCCTCATGACACCGCTGATTCTCGACGAACGCTCCCGCAAACTGTCGTTCACCGGCTCCACCGCGGTCGGCAAATTGCTGCTGGAGCAGTGCGCGCGGACCGTCATGCGGACCTCGATGGAACTCGGCGGCAACGCGCCGTTCCTCGTCTTCGACGACGCCGACCTGGATGCGGCCGTCGAGGGCGCGATGGCCGCCAAGATGCGCAATATCGGGCAGGCGTGCACGGCCGCGAACCGGTTCTTCGTCCAGCGCGGGGTGGTCGCCGAATTCGCCGAGCGATTGGCCGCGCGGATGGCCGCGCTGCCGCTGGGCCGGGGCACCGAACCCGGAGTCGTCGTCGGACCGCTGATCGACGAGGACGCGGTGGCGAAGGTGACCGAACTCGTCGCCGACGCCCGGGAACGCGGTGCCCGCGCCCTGGTCGGCGGTGAGCCGATGACCGGACCGGGGAACTTCTATCCGGCCACGGTGCTGGTCGATGTGCCCGACGACGCCCGGATCTGCCATACCGAGGTCTTCGGCCCGGTCGCGAGCATCGCCGCCTTCGATACCGAGGCCGAGGTCCTCGACCGCGCCAACGACACCCCCTATGGTCTGGTGGGCTATGTGTACACCGAAAGCCTGCGCCGCGGACTGCGGGTCTGCGAAGCACTCGACACCGGCATGGTCGGATTGAACCAGGGCGTGGTGTCCAACCCGGCCGCACCGTTCGGCGGGGTGAAGGAATCCGGTCTCGGCCGCGAGGGCGGCCTGGTCGGAATCGACGAATTCCTCGAGATCAAATACATCGGAGTGACTCTGTGAGAACTTATCGGATCGCGACCATCCCCGGCGACGGTATCGGCGTCGACGTGACGGCGGAAGCGGTGAAAGTTCTCGACCGGGTACTGCCCGGTATCGAATGGACCGAGTTCGACTGGTCCTGCGAGAACTATCTGCGCACCGGCGCGATGATGCCCGCCGACGGCCCCGAACGCCTCGCGGGCTTCGACGCGATCCTGCTGGGCGCCGTGGGCTTTCCGGGCGTCCCCGACCATATCTCCCTGTGGGGGCTGCTGATTCCACTGCGGCGCGCGTTCGGGCAGTACGTGAACCTGCGCCCGGTACGGCTGCTGCCCGGCACCACATCGGCGCTGCGGGACCGCGACGCCGCCGATCTCGATCTGCTGATCGTGCGGGAGAACTCCGAGGGCGAGTACTCCGAGATCGGCGGCAAACACAATCCGGGCCGCCCCGACGAATTCGTCCTGCAGGAATCGGTCTTCACCCGCGTCGGCTGCGAACGGATCATCCGCTACGCGTTCGAGCGTGCCTCCGAACGCGCGGGCCGGCTGTGCTCGGCGACCAAATCGAACGGGCTGATCCATTCGATGCCCTATTGGGACGAGATCTTCGAGCGGATCGCCGCCGAATATCCGGCGGTCGAGACCCGGCAGATGCATGTGGACGCGCTCGCGGCCGAGATCGTGCTGCATCCGGACCGGCTCGACGTGATCGTCGGGTCGAACCTGTTCGGCGATATTCTCTCCGACCTGGCCGCCGCCGTCACCGGCGGGCTGGGGCTGGCGCCGTCGGGCAATATCAACCCGGCCCACGACGCTCCCTCGATGTTCGAGGCGGTGCACGGCAGCGCACCGGATATCGCGGGTCAGGGCATCGCCAACCCGGTGGCGCAGATCCTGGCGGGCGCCATGCTGCTCGACCATCTGGGCGAGCATTCGGCGGCGGCGGCCGTCGACCGGGCGGTGACCGAGGTTCTCGGTTCCGGCGGGCCGTACACCCCCGATCTCGGCGGTACCGCCACCACCACCGACGTCGGTGACGCCATCGCCGACCGGGCCTCCGCGCTGCTGCTGCCGAGTTGAGCCGGGCCGGGGGCGGCCGGCTACCCGTACGGCCGCACCCGGTACCCGTCTCCGACAGAAGAACACCTTCCGAACTGCTCGGATACCGGCATCGCGAATCGAATCTTCCCAACCCGAGTACTCGATGACATGCTGGGTACTGCCAGTGTGTGGACGGCTGCGACCAGCTCGTTTCCTCGCGCTCGATCCGGTCGTCCGTCCGGTCGCCGGCACCGCGTTCGCGGTGCCGTCACGAACGCTCGGAAGGAGACGCCGCGAGCATGACCAGCGAGAAGCCCGAAATCCTGACCACTGACGCCGGTATCCCGGTCGAAAGTGACGAGCATTCACTCACCGTCGGCCCCGACGGCCCGATCCTGCTGCAGGACCACTACCTCATCGAGCAGATGGCGCAGTTCAACCGGGAACGCATCCCGGAACGCCAGCCGCACGCGAAGGGCAGCGGCGCGTTCGGCCGGTTCGAGGTCACCAACGACGTCAGCGCCTACACCAAGGCCGCCCTCTTCCAGCCGGGCGCGAAAACCGAGATGGTCGCCCGGTTCTCCACCGTGGCCGGCGAGCGGGGCAGCCCCGACACCTGGCGCGATCCGCGCGGATTCGCCCTGAAGTTCTATACGACCGAGGGCAACTACGACATGGTCGGCAACAACACGCCGGTCTTCTTCGTCCGCGACCCGCTGAAATTCCAGAACTTCATCCGCTCCCAGAAGCGGCGCGCGGACAGCAACCTGCGTGATCACGATATGCAGTGGGATTTCTGGACGTTGTCACCGGAATCGGCACACCAGGTCACCTGGTTGATGGGTGACCGCGGTATCCCGAAGACCTGGCGGCATATGAACGGCTACTCCAGCCACACCTATATGTGGGTCAACGCCGAGGGCCAGAAGTTCTGGGTGAAGTACCACTTCAAAACCGATCAGGGCATCGACTTCCTCACCCAGGAGGAGGCCGATCGCACGGCCGGGGCGGACAGCGACTATCACATGCGCGACCTGTACCAGGCGATCGACCGGGGCGACCACCCCAGCTGGACGCTGCATATGCAGGTCATGCCGTTCCACGACGCCCAGAACTACCGGTTCAACCCGTTCGATCTCACCAAGGTGTGGCCACACGGCGACTATCCGCTGATCGAGGTCGGCCGGATGACGCTGGACCGCAATCCCACCGATAACCACACTCAGATCGAACAGGCGGCGTTCCAGCCCAACAATCTGGTGCCGGGAATCGGCCTGAGCCCGGACAAGATGCTGCTGGGCCGGGTGTTCTCCTACGCCGACGCCCACCGGGCCCGGCTGGGCGCGAACTACCAGCAGATCCCGGTGAACGCGCCACATGTGCCGGTGCACAGCTACAGCAAGGACGGCGCGATGCGCGTCGAGCCGGTCACCGACCCGGTGTACACGCCCAATTCGAAGGGCGGCGCCCGGCCGGATACGGATCGCTACGGCGAACCGGCGGGCTGGCAGTCCGACGGCGCCATGGTGCGGTCCGCGTACACCCTGCACGCCGAAGACGACGATTTCGGTCAGGCGGGCACGATGGTGCGCGAGGTTCTCGACGACGCGGCGCGGGAACGTCTGGTGAACAATATCGTCGGGCATCTGCTCGACGGAGTGAGCGAACCGGTGCTGCACCGCGCGTTCGAGTACTGGCGCAGCGTCGACAAGGATCTGGGCGATCGGGTCGAGCGGGGCGTGAAGTCCCAGGCCTGATCGGCCGATCCCGAGCGGAGCCGCGGAGGTCACGGACCCCGCGGCTCCGCTCCGGATATAGAGTCGGCGACCATGACCGTTCTCGTCGCCCCGGACAGTTTCAAGGGCACCTATACCGCCACCGAGGTCGCCGAGGCCGTTGCCGCGGGCATCGAGGAATCCGGCGGTGCCGCGACGCGGTTGCCGGTCGCCGACGGCGGTGAAGGCACTCTCGCGGTACTCACCGGCCCACTCGGCCTGCGCATCGTGACGGCCGAGGCGCGCAATCCGTGGGGTGTGCCGTGCCGCGCGGAATTCGGGCTCTCCGGCGACGGCACCGCGGTCATCGAGATCGCCGCGGCCAGTGGGATCACCACCCCGCACGACGGGCCGAGGGATCCCGTGACCGCCGATACGTACGGCACCGGAATGCTCATGGCGGCGGCCGTCCGGCAAGGCGCGCGCCGGATCGTGGTCGCGGCCGGCGGATCGGCCACGACCGACGGCGGGACCGGCGCGATCGCGGCGCTCGAGGAGGCCGGTGGGCCGGGTACGGCCACCATCGTGGTCCTCACCGATGTCACCACCCGGTACGTCGACGCCGCCCGGGTGTTCGCTCCGCAGAAGGGCGCCGATCCGGCGACGGTGGAGCTGCTCACCCGGCGGCTCGCCGAGACGGCGCGGCGACTACCCCGCGACCCGTCCGGTGTCGACGCGACGGGCGCGGCGGGTGGATTCTCCGGCGGAATGTGGGCCCAGTACGGCGCCGAGCTGCGTTCCGGCGCGGAATTCGTCCTGGACGCGGGCGGTTTCGACGAGCACGCGCGGCAGGCGTCGGCGATCGTGGTCGGCGAAGGGCGGCTCGACGGGCAGACCCGGGCGGGCAAGATCATCTCGGCGATCCTGGACCGCGCGGACGGTCTCCCCGTCTTCGCCGTGGTGGGGTCGGTGGGCGCGGACCTGGGCGACTACCGGTCCCGTTTCGCCGAGGTGATCGTGGCCTCCGATGCCGCGGCCATGCGCCGGGCGGGGCAGCGGATCGGCGCGGCCGTCACCGCGAACTGATACCGGTGCCCGACCGGCCGGAGCCGCTCGGCAGCGTGCCCGGAACTCACTGCGGCGGCGCGAGGTCCGGTGGGAAACCGCCCGTCGCGACCGGCCCCCACCGGTCGATCTCGATCCGGATCAGCGATTTGTTCTGCCGGGCCATGGCCGCCCGGTATTCGTCCCAATCCGGGTGCTCACCGGCGATACCGCGGTAGTAGTCCACCAGGCCGTCGGCGGCCGCGGGCATATCGATCACCTCCGCGCGGCCGTCGACCTGCACATAGGCGTCGTTGAACTCATCGGAGAGCACACAGATCGACACCCGGGGGTCGCGCCGGATATTGCGGGTTTTCGCCCGGCCCGGATAGGTCGAGACCACGACCCGCCCCTCCGGATCGAGCCCGCACGTCACCGGGGACATCTGCGGACTCCCGTCCGATCGGTGGGTGACGAGGACGCCGTGATGACGGGACCCGAGAAACTCCAGGAGCGCGGACCGGCCGACGGTGTCGGCGGTGGCGATTCGCGGCATACGGACTCTCCGTTCGATATCGGGGATTCCCCGAGCATAGCGAGCGGAGCGTGCCGGGCATCCGCCCCGCGGGCCGCCGCACGAACGGGTTCGACACCGGGTAGACGGGTACGCGCGTGATGACCGCAAGCGAGCGAGGTGGCCGGGCGAGCGGCCGTACCGCTGACAACGGACCGGATACGCCCCCGCAGGCGGGACCGTCCGGAAACCCGGCTCCGCGCGGTTCTCGGTGAGAGGAGCAGTCATGCGAAATACCGAGCCTGCGCCGGCACCGCCGCCGGCCCCCGAACCCGACCCGTTGCCGGATCCGGCGCCGCCCCCGGCACCCGATCCGGTCCCGGCCCCCGACCCACAGCCGATCCCGGACCCACGTCCGGTACCCGAACCCGGACCCCCTCCCGGTCCGGGCCCACCGCCCACTCCCCCGCCGGTACCGGCACCGGATCCGCTCCCCGGCCCTTCCCCGGACAAACCACCCGTACCCGACCCGGGGCAGCCGCCCCCGCCACCCCCCGAACCGTGGCTGTGAGCGGCAGCACCCCGCCCGGCCGCCCGTGGTTGAACCGCCCCGGACCGGGTATCCGAGCCATTGCCCCTGGTCGTACGCCCGACAGGAAGGACAGAACATGGTCGCCGGACACGACGATCCGAATCAGAACATCCCGACCACCGAGCACAACTTCCCCGACGACGCCCGTACCACCCGCTCGCACGCCGGTGAATCCATCGAGGACACCCGGAACTGGCCGGGGATCATCCTGGCCGCGCTCGGCATCGTGCTGGTGGGTCTCACTCTCACCGCGGCGGGCTACGGGTTCGCGGGCTGGGCGATCGTCGCCGGAATCCTGGGCGGGGTGTGCCTGGTGGCCGGTGTGCTGATCGTGGTCGCCGAACACCGCCGGATCAAGGTCGCGGAGGGTGCGTCCCTGCGGGAGCCACGTGGACACTGACCGGGCGGTATTCGATCACGCCAGGGCACCGATACTCGACGCGCTCACCGAATACCGAAAACTCGGCCGCTACGGTTTCACACCGCCGGGGCACCGCCAGGGCCGCGGCGTAGACGAACGCGTCCTGGCGGTTCTGGGCAGGGAGGCGTTCGACGCCGACCTCCTGGCCACACCGGCCTCGACGACCGGCTCTCGACCGGTGGCCATCTGGCGCGAGCCGAGGAACTCATGGCCGACGCGGTCGGCGCGGAGAACGCCTTCTTCTCCACCTGCGGGAGTTCCCTGTCCGTCAAGGCCGCAATGATGGCAGTGGCCGGCGGATGCGACGGTGGTTTGCTCGTGGCCCGCGACAGTCACAAATCGATCGTGGCCGGATTGATCTTCTCCGGAGTACTGCCGCGCTGGATCGCCCCCCGCTGGGACGCGGAACACCACTTCTCGCACCCACCGTCGCCGGAACAGGTACGGGCGGCATGGGAGGAGCACCCGGATGCCGCCGGCGCGTTGATCGTCAGTCCCAGCCCGTACGGCACCAGCGCCGATATCGAGGGCATCGCCCGGATCTGCCATGAGCGTGGGAAACCGCTGATCGTGGATGAGGCATGGGGTGCGCATCTGCCGTTCCACCCGGATCTGCCGACCTGGGCCATGGATGTCGGCGCGGATATCTGCGTCGTGAGCGTGCACAAGATGGGTGCCGGTTTCGAGCAGGGCTCGGTCTTCCATCACCAGGGCGACCTGGTGGACCCGGTCCGGCTACGCCACTGCGCCGACCTGCTCATGACCACCAGTCCGAATGTGCTCGTCTACGCCGCGCTCGACGGTTGGCGCCGGCAGATGGTGGAACGCGGATACGGTCTGCTGGACCGCGCCCTGCACACGGCGGTGCGGGCCCGCGCCGACCTGGACCGTATCCCCGGGGTGCGGGTTCTGGAGGATGAGCTGCTGGGTGTGGAGGCGTCCCACGACCTGGATCGCCTCCAGGTGCTGATGGATATCGCCGAAACCGGTGTCACCGGGTACGACGCCCAGGCATGGTTGCGCGAACACGAGCACATCGACCTGGGTCTCAGCGATCACCGCCGTATCCTTGCCACCCTCTCCTTCGCCGACGACACCGCGACGACCGGCGAACTCGTCTCGGCGATCACACGCTGGCGCGATCAGGCGACTCCGGATCGCGCCCCGCAGGAGATCCGGCTCCCCGAGCCCGGCGAATTGCAGCTCGACACGGTGATGCTGCCTCGCGACGCTTTCTTCGGGCCCACGGAGATGGTGCCGATCCGTGCGGCGGCCGGCCGGGTCGCGGCAGAACAACTGACCCCGTATCCGCCGGGGATCCCCGTGGTCGTGCCCGGCGAGCGGCTCGACGCGGCCGTACTCGACTATCTGCGCACCGGGCACGACCACGGGCTCAATGTCCCCGATGCCTCGGATCACCGCCTGCGCACGGTTCGCGTGGTGGCCGGCCGCTGATCCACCCGCACGCGTCCGGATACGGCAGGCCTCGAGACCTGGTTCGGAACCGCCGGCGGGGGTACGCGCTGGTCATGGAACTACTGGTGATCCTCGGGATCATAATCCTGGTCGCCGCGGTCGTCCTGTATCGGCGGTTCACGGGCCGACGCCCCGGAACGCCGGAATCCCCCGGCAACGACGGCCGGTAGCCGCGCGATGGAATTCCTCGTGGTCCTCGCGATCGCGGTCCTCATCGCGCTGGCCCTCCGCTATCGGCGGTGGGCGGGTGAGCGCCCGGACGGCTCCGAACCGCCGGACGACCTGATGCGGTAGCTACTGGATCGGCCGGGCGGCCACGCACGGCGGCGGGTGGATCCGCGGCCGGGGCCCGTCCGCCCGGTAACCGGCACTCCCGGATCAAGACACAGATCACATCATGTTTCGATCTCCCCCGCGCTGGGCATCTCTCATCCGGGCCCGGACGGCGCCGCGCGTACGCCCCTGCCCTGATTTTCGCTCTCGACGGCGACGCGCCGCGCCCGGAACCGGTCCGGATGCGGGAAGGCCGCGACAGTCGCCGGACACCGGGCACGGGGAGGTCGGATCCTGGACACGTGGTGGTCCTTCGTCGTGCAACGGCGCCAGCAACTCTTCATCGACTCGTACCTGCACGTTTCGGCGGTGGTCCAGTCACTGCTGATCGCCACCGTGGTGGCGGTACTGGTCGGCATCCTGGTCTATCGCAGCCCGATCGGTTCCGCGGCCGCCACCGCGGCGGCGGGCGCGATTCTCACGGTGCCGTCCTTCGCCCTGCTCGGGCTGCTCATCCCGATCTTCGGCCTGGGCGTGATCCCCACCGTGACCGCGCTGGTGCTCTACGCGCTGCTACCCATTCTGCGCAATACGCTCATCGGCCTGTCGTCGGTGGACTCCGCGGTCGTCGACGCGGCGCGCGGGGTCGGTATGAACCGGTTGCGCGTGCTCACCACCATCGAACTGCCGCTGGCCTGGCCGGCGATCCTGGCGGGTATGCGGGTGAGCACACAGTTGATCATGGGCATTCTCGCCCTCGCCGCCTACGCCAAAGGTCCGGGGCTCGGCAATCTCATCTTCTCCGGGCTCTCCCGGCTCGGCAGCCCGAACGCGGTCCCGCAGGCGCTGACGGGCACGGTGCTGATCGTCGTTCTCGCCCTGCTACTCGACGGGATCTTCGTACTCGTCGGACGTCTCACCATTCCGAGGGGTATCCGTGACTGATTCCCAGACCCGCGCGGCGGTGTCCGGTGTCGAGATCGTGCTCGACGCCGTCACCAAACGGTATCCGGGGCAGCGCGAACCCGCGGTCGACGCGGTATCGCTGACGATCCCGGCCGGCCAGATCGTGGTACTGGTGGGACCGTCGGGTTGCGGTAAGACCACCACCATGCGGATGATCAACCGCCTCATCGAACCGACGTCCGGCACGATCACCATCGACGGCCGCGACGCGGCCGCCATCGATCCGGACCGGCTGCGCCGGGGTATCGGCTATTCGATCCAGCAGGCGGGGCTGTTCCCGCATATGACCGTCGCCAAGAACATCGCGACCGTTCCCGGATTGATGGGCTGGGACCGCGCCCGGATCACCGCCCGTACCGACGAGATGCTGGAACTGGTGGGTCTGGAACCGGATACGTACCGGGAGCGCTATCCGCGGCAACTGTCCGGCGGCCAGCAGCAGCGGGTGGGCGTGGCCCGCGCTCTCGCCGCGGATCCGCCGATCCTGCTGATGGACGAACCGTTCGGCGCGGTCGATCCGATCACCCGCGGATTGCTCCAGGACGAATTGCTGCGGTTACAGACCGAACTCGGTAAAACCATCGTATTCGTAACCCACGATTTCAACGAGGCCGTCAAGCTCGGCGATCGGATCGCGGTGCTGGGCACCGGCTCCCGGATCCTGCAATACGATACGCCCGCCGCGGTCCTGGCCGACCCGGCCGATGAAACGGTGGCCGGTTTCGTCGGCTCCGACGCCTCGCTCAAACAGCTGACGCTGACCCGTATCCGCGACGTCGAACTGGACGACTATCCCACCGTCGCCGAGGACGTCACGGTCGAGGCCGCCCGCGCCGCGCTGGCCGAGGCGGGCCACGGCTGGGTACTGGTGCTCGACCCCCGGCGCCGCCCGCTGCGCCGGATCTCCGCCGAACAGCTCGCGCACGCGCGCACGGTAGGCGAGGCCGGATCCGCGCTCGGCGAAACCCTCTCGACGGCCTCGACCCTGCAGGACGGGCTGGAAGCCCTGCTCAACGATCAGAACGCGACGGCCGTGGTCACCGGCTCGCGCGGTGAGTACGCCGGGGTGGTCACCATCGATACCCTGGTCGCGCATCTGTCCGCCCTGCGTGGCGATCGGGCCGATTCGGACGCGACCGCATGACTGCCGGCACCTCGATCACCGATACCCGCCCGGAACCCCGCCGCAGGTCGGCGGAGCGGCGCGCCGATACGCTGCGGCTGATCGTGCAGCCCGCGGTCGTCGCGCTGCTCACCGTCGGCGTTCTCGTCTGGGCACTGCGACGCGATCTCACCGTCACCCAGCAGACCAGCCTGAACGCGGACAATATCGTCACCGTCACCTGGCAGCACATCGTCATCACCGCCACCGTGACACTGATCGTCGTGATTGTCGGCGTCCCGCTCGGAACCCTGCTCACCCGGCCCGGGTATCGGCGCCTGACGCCGCTGGTGGTCACGATCGCCAATATCGGCGCCGCGGCGCCGGCCATCGGCCTGATCGTGCTGTTCTATCTGCTCACCCGGACCACCGGATTCTGGATCGGGGTCGCGCCGATCGCCTTCTACTCGCTGCTGCCCGTGTTGCGCAACACCATCCTGGGCTATCAGCAGGTCGATCCGATGCTCATCGACGCGGGCCGCGGCCAGGGCATGTCCGCGACCACCGTGCTGCGCCGGATCGAGTTCCCGCTCGCGGTGCCCTACATCCTGGCCGGCCTGCGCACCTCGCTGGTCCTGGCCGTCGGCACCGCCACCCTGTCGTTCCTCGTGAGCGCGGGCGGGCTGGGGATTCTCATCGATACCGGCTACAAACTGCGCGACAATGTCACGCTGGTCGTCGGAGCGGTCCTGGCGGTCGCGCTCGCATTGCTGGTGGACTGGCTCGGCGCGGTGGCCGAACGCTTTCTCGGGCCTCGGGGGCTGGAATGAGTCGGGGACTGGAATGAGAACGAACCGGGCGTTGCGGGTGCTGCTGGCGGCGGCGGCCGTCCTGCTGGCCGGATGCGGGTTGCAGTCGGGCGGCTCGGTGCCGCTGCCGGTGGGTCCGGGCAGCATCGTGGCCGACCCCGCATTACGCGGGGTGCCGATCACCGTGGGTTCCAAAGATTTCACCGAACAGAACATCCTCGGGTTCATCATCGAGTTCGCGATGGTCGCGGCCGGCGCCGAGGTACGCGATCTGACCGATATCCAGGGCTCGAACAGCCTGCGCGATGCGCAGCTCAGCGGCCAGATCGATATCGCCTACGACTACACCGGCACCGGCTGGGTCAACTACCTCGGCAACGAAACACCCGTACCCGACGAGCGCGCGCAGTTCGACGCGGTCCGCGCGGCCGACCGCGCCGCCCACGGCATCGTCTGGGCGGCCATGGCCCCGATGAACAACACCTACGCCATCGCCACCAGCAGGCGGACCGCCGAACGCACCGGTGTCCGCTCCCTCTCCGACTACGCCGAGCTCCTCGCGGCCGACCCGGCCGCCGCCGCGACCTGTGTCGGGACCGAATTCAGTGTGCGCCAGGACGGATATCCCGGTATGGCGCGCGCGTACGGGATCGACAACGGGCGCGCGCAGAAACGGATCGTGCAGGACGCCGTCGTCTATCAGGCGACCGCCGACGCCGATCAGTGCGCCTTCGGATCGGTCGCGGCCACCGACGGCCGGATCCCGGCACTGGACCTGGTGCTACTGGAGGACGATCGGGCCTTCTTTCCCAAGTACAATGCCGCATTGGTGATGCGGGCCGAATTCGCGGACGCACATCCCGAGGTCGCCCGGATCATGACACCCATCTCGCGGCTGCTCACCAACGAATCGATCACGGAGCTGAACCGGCAGGTCGATGTGGAGGGCCGGGAACCGGAGGAGGTCGCCCGCGACTGGATGGTGGCGCAGGGTTTCGTGACGAAGGAGTGAACCGGCGGACGCGGAGGAGGCGACGGTGACCGACGGTCCGAAGCTCCCCGCACCCGCACCGGCCCGCGCGGTACTGTTCGGCCTGCCGCCGGTGGGACGCCGGCTGCCCGGCGCGGTCCGCGCGGCGGTGGCATTCGGCGCGCCCGCACTGCTCGCGGTGGCACTGGGCCACGAACAGCAGGGCCTCATGGCCGCGACGGGCGCACTGGCGGTGATCTTCGGCGAAGGCCAGGCCTACCGGCGGCGGCTGCGGATAGTGGGGACGGCCGCACTGTCGTTGATCTGTGTGGCGTTCGCGGGCGGCCTGGTGGGGCATCTGGTTCACCGGCAGCTCGACGCCGGCGGGTCGCACTGGTGGCAACTGCTGCTCGTGATGCTGATGTCGGCGGTCGCGGTGGCCGCGACTTTCGTGAACTCGGCGCTGCGCCTGGGGCCGCCGGGCGGGTTCTTCTTCGTTCTGGCCGCCGGAGTCGGTGCGCTCATCGCGGGTCACGGAGTCGCCCCGGACCAGATCGCGCTGTGGACGGCGACAGGCGGGGTCAGCGCCCTGATCGTCGGTATGTCGGCGGCGCTCACCACCGCCCGGCCCCCGGAGGAACGCGCGGTGGTGGACGCGGTCGCCGCCGTCGACGGGTATGCCGGCCTCGATCCCGCGACCGCCGATCGCACCGCCGCGCGCTACTCGACCACGATGAAAGTGCGCACCGCCTGGACCCTGCTCGACGACGCCGGACGCACCGAGAGCGACCTCGCGGGCACGCTCGACCACGCGCAGCGGCGGTTCGCCGCCGCGCTGTACCGCGATCACGAGGGCGACGACGAGTCCGATCTGCTGTTCGATACCGGACACCCCGCGCCGACCCCGCGCCCCTCGCTGCGCTACCGGATCCTGCGCTCGCTATCGCCGGACAGCCATGCCGCGGTCTCGGCGCACCGCCTCGCCCTCGCCGCCCTGGCCGCCGGCTGCCTGACCGTCGCTCTCGACCTCGGGCGCCCCGATTGGGCGGTGCTCACGGTGACAGTACTGCTGCATCAGGGCCCCGACCGCGTCCGCGGCACCTACCGCGGAGTGCACCGTATCGGCGGAACGGCGCTGGGTCTGGTGCTGTTCGCCGGGCTCTACGCGTTCGAGCCCCGGGCGTGGGCGCTGGTACTGATCCTGATGGCGCTGCAATTCGCGATCGAACTGCTGGTGGCCCGCAACTACGGTCTCGCGGTCGTTTTCATCACGCCGCTGGCCCTGCTGATGGGCGGCGGCGGAACCTACGGCGATGTGTTCCCGGTCTTGCGGGACCGCCTCATCGAGAGCGTGATCGGGGTGGTGATCGGCCTGGCGGCGCTGTGGTCGGTCGACCGCCGGGCCCACCGGCGGGTGCTGATACGCGACGACCAGCGGGTCACCGAGGCGCTCGACCGGCTGCTCCGGCTGATCGCGCGTCCGCCGGGCGAACGCGCGGAGGTTCCCACCGGACGGCGGGAACTGGAATTCGAACTGATGGGCTCGACCCTGGCCGCGATCGACGCCGCGCACAACGAACCCGGCTGGACCCACGGGCACTGGACCCGCCACCAGCGCATCCGCCGCCTCGGACACCGAGTGCTGGCCGCCACCTGGCGGCTCTCACCCGACTCCCCCACCGATACCGCGCGGCTGGACCGCTGGTCGCGTGAGCTCGCCGAACTGGCCTGATCGATCAGGTCAGCGCGAGCACCCGGCACGGCCCACCCGTGCCGCCGATATGTTTGGGGGCGCCGACCACGATCGTCGCTCCCGCGGGCGGCACCGCCGCCAGGTTCGCCAGCATCTCCACCCCGTAGCGTCCGGAACCCAGAATCGCGGTATGCGCCGGGAAGTCCTGATCGGCGGACCGGTCCAGGCTGAGGGTGTCGGCCCCGGCACCGACGATCCCCCGCTCGGACACCAGGAAATCCGCGGTATCTCCGGCGAACCCCGGGGCGTGCGGAACACCGTTGCCGTCCAGGCCCACGAATTGCTCCGGTGTCGCCAGGCGCCGCTCCCAGCCGGAATACATGGCCACGAACGCCCTTTCGGGGAGACGCCCGTGCCGCGACTCCCACTCGGCGATATCGGCGAGGGTCACCACGGCCTCCGGATCGCGCTCCGCGCGGGCGCTGATATCGACGACCGCCAACGGGGCCACCAGATCCTCGGCGACCAGGGCATCGGTGGTGGCGGCACCGGAGCGCCGGTGCACCGGGGCATCCAGATGGGTGCCGGTGTGCTCCCACAGTGTGAGCATGTTCTGGTTGAAACCGCCCATCCGGTCCCAGGCGACCGGCACCATCGCGAACGGCGGATTACCGGGCCACACGGGTGTCCGCGAACTCAGTGGATGGGTGAGATCGACTACGGCGCCACGAGGTTCGCGCGCGGCGGCCGGAGCGGCCGACGCCGCCAGTACCGCGGCTGCCGACAATCCGAAGAACGCGCGGCGCCCGGCCCGGGGCGCCCGGGCGACGGTATCGCGGACGGTGCCGATGATCTCCGGTGCGCACATAACGGCGCAGCCTACGCCCGCGTACCGCGCGGCGGCCGGATTCTCCTGCGTGGGCCCGGCCGTGTCCGCGATATCTCCCGCGCTCAGGGGACTATCGGTTGACCCAGGATCTTGTCGAGGTCGGCGGGGTCGCCGGTGACGGTGAGTCCCGCCTCGGCGGCGGTCACCCGGCCCCACAGCAGGAGCGCCAGCCCTTCGGCCGGACCGGACACCCGCACCGCGATCTCGCCGCCGGCGCCCGGTTCGCCGAGCACCCACTCCGGTGTGCCGTCGAGGTCGGTCGCGGTCAGCGCCAGTGCTGTGGGCAAAGGCGCCATCCGTCCGGTGCCCACCTGGCGTGGATAGAACACGGTCAGCACCTCCTCGACGGTATCCGCCCAGACCTCGGGCACCGCCCGGACCAGGCCGAGCGCGCCCCGGCCCGCGATCGCCGCGCGCAGATCGTGGGCGTGGACAAGGGTTTCGTGCACCTGACGGCGCTGCCAGAACGACACCGGGCCCTCTCCGATGGGCTCGGGATGGGCCAGGATCCGGGCGGTGGCCGCCGGGTCCAGTTCGGCCAGCGTTTCGCGGAGTTCGGTAGCGCAGGAGGAATAGTGCGCGACGAGGTCGAACGGCCCATCCCCCAGCGGTTCGGCCCTGTGCGCCCGCGCGTTCGCCGCGGCCCAGTGATGCACGAACGCCAGATGTTCCACCAGATCGCGGACGGTCCAGTCGCCGCAGCGCGGCACCGGCGCCGAGGGATCCGCGTCCGGGATGGAGGCGAGGAACTCCCCTTGGAAATCGGCCAGCAGCAGCGGGAAGTCGAGACTCACCGGGGTACCCATGGGGCCAAAGGTACCGTCCGCCGACGTTGCCCGCCCATCGGAAACAGCGGCCGGTGACCGAACTCATCGTGGCTCCCGGCCCGGGCGGCACGGTCGCCGGACGGGGTCGCGGGGTCGGATAACCTGCAGTCATGCTCGCCGATACGCCGTCACCGCGTCCGTTCAGCACCATCCGGTGGACCGCGGCGCAGCAGCGGACCATGACGGCGGCGCTGGATCTGTTCGGCATGCACGGGGTGAGCGGTACTTCGCTGCAGATGATCGCGGATATGGTCGGGGTGACGAAGGCGGCGGTCTACTACCAGTTCAAGACCAAAGAGGAAATCGTCATCGCGGTCGCCGCGAACGAACTCGCCATCCTCGAGGACGCGCTCCTCGCCGCGGAGGCGGAACCCGAACGACCCCACGCCCGCAGGGTCCTGCTGACGCGGGTGATCGATCTCGCCGTCACCCGGCGACGCTGGGTGAGCACACTGACCAACGATCCGGTGATCATCCGGGTCCTCGGCGAACACGAACCGTTCCGCCACTTCATGAGCCGGCTCTACGCGGTGTTGCTCGACGAACGCGAGGCCGACGATACGGTCGCCCGGGTCTCGGCGGCGGTGCTGTCCGCGGCGATCGCCGGCTCGGTGGTCAACCCGCTGGTCACCGAACTCGACGACGAGACCCTGCGCACCACCCTGATCCAGCTCACCCAGCGGATGCTCGATCTGCCGGACCCGCCGAACGGCTAGGCCACCCGGATACCGGGAATGCGGGCGGTTCGGCCCATCCCGTCGACGGGCTTCCCGCGGAGTGTCAGCCGATCGGGAGGCCGGGGTCCAGCAGGAACGGCAGCAGGAAGGTGCGCAGCAGAGCCCGCTCCTCATCCTCCCCGGCGGGCGGCAAGGTCAGCAGCGAGACCATCACCCGCACCGCCCACCGGCCCAGCCGCTCGGCCGCGGCCGGCGACAGATCGTGCCGGAACCGCGCGACGAAGGCGGTGACCAGCGCGTCGATCACCGTCGACGAATCCGACAGTCGCGCCACGATGCCCGCGTTCGCCGGGTCGAACCAGACGGCCAGATGCGGAGTCTTGCGGGTTTCGGCGAGCGTGGCGACCAGGCCGTCCAGTAGCCGTTCGGCCCGATCCGGCCCATCCAGGGGATGTGCGCGCCAGACCCGTTCGATCAGCTGGGTCGCCTCCCGGCCGGCGAAGGCGACGTAGAGCGTCTGCCGGTTGTCGAAATACCGGTACAGGGTGGCCCGTGAGCATCCGGCCGCCTCGGCGACCTCGGCCATCCCGACCGTACCGGCGCCCTTGTCGATGACCAGGGCGCGTACGGCATCCAGGATGCGTTCGGCCGCGAGTTCGGTCCGGCCCTCGGCCAGCCAGTCACCGCCCACGGCACACCCCCGCGGCGACCCGGTTCAGGCCGTGCATCGGAACGGGACACCGGTCGGCCGCCGCACGTACGGTCCGGGCGCGTAGGTCACGGCATCGATATCGACGGAATAGTCCGGGAACCGGTCCAGCAGTTCCTCCAGCGCGACCCGCGCCTGCATCCGTGCCGCGGCCGCGCCCAGGCAGTGATGCGGGCCGTGACCGAAGGTCATGATGCGCTGCGGATCACGGTCGATATCCAGATCCGCGGCATCGGCGCCGAAGGCGCGTTCGTCGCGGTTGGCCGATCCGTACACCAGCAGTACCTTACGGCCCGCCGGAATCGTCACGCCGTCCAGTTCGACATCCCGGGTGGTCGTACGGGCCAGACCCTGCACCGGTGAGGTGAGCCGGGCCAGCTCCTCGATCGCGACCCGGATCCGCTCGGGGTCGGCGGCCAGCGCGGCGCGCTGCTCCGGGTTCTGCTGCAACAGCTGCACCGCGCCACCCAGCAGTCCGGTGGTGGTGTCGTTGCCGCCGGCCACCATGGTCCAGGTGTAGGCGAGGATCTGCACCAGACCGTCCACATCGGATTCGTCGCCCGCGAACCCGGCCTGGACCAGCAGTGACACCGTATCGTCGCCCGGGTCGGTGCGGCGCCGGGCGATCAGCTGGGCGAAGTAGGCGAGCATCTCCATGGAGGCGGCCTGGGCGTCCGCGGTGCGCTGGGTACTGGCCGCCACCACCGCGTCGGTCCAGCCGTCGAACCGGTGCCGGTCCTCTTCCGGGACGCCGAGGTAGTACGCGACCACCATCGTCGGCAGCGGTTTGAACAGTTCCGCGACGATATCGCCGCCGCCCTGCCCGGCCAGCCGGTCCAGCCGTTCCCGCACGTAGCGGCGCACCACCGGTTCGACCTCCGCGACCTGGCGGGGGGTGAATCCGCGCGCCACCAGTTTGCGGAACTCGGTGTGCTCGGGCGGATCCTGCATCACCATCGGCGGGTTGCCGGTGAGCCCGATCTGTTCCAGCTCCCCGTATTCGACGGTCAGTCCCTGACCCGAGGAGAAGGTGGCGACGTCACGGGCCGAGTTGTAGACGTGCTCGTGCCGGGTGAGCACCCAGTAGTCGTTCTCGGGTCGCTGCGCGGGTACCGCCCGGTGGACCGGATCGTGGTCGCGCAGCGCGGCGTACATGGCCCACGGTGCGCGCCAGGATTCCTCGGAGCACAACTCGAATCGGGCGGGCCGCTGAAACGTTTCTGCCGTCATGTTCCGACAGTAAGACAAAAATTCAATTATGTCTAACATCGGTCCGGCGGCACCTCCGCGTGGCCGGGCATGGCGCAAAGCCTCGCGCCGATCCCGCGCCGGGGGCATAGTTGGACGCGGCACAGTTGAACTCAGGGCGAACACAACCGTGGCCGCCCCCGCGCAGTGGCCCTAGCGTGAACGGGCCGCAGCGGCGCACGGCCGCGGCAGGCCGGAACGCGCGCTGCCCGAATCGGATTCACCGCGCACCCCGGCGCGATCGGCTGTACACCCACCGACAGGAGACTTCGCGATGACCGATTCCACCCCACCGGCCGACCCCTCCGCCGCCTGGAGTTTCGAGACCAAGCAGATCCACGTCGGGCAGGTCCCGGACGGCACCACCAGCGCCCGTGCCCTGCCGATCTACCAGACCACCTCGTACACATTCCGCGATACCGAGCACGCGGCGGCGCTGTTCGGGCTGGCGGAGCCGGGCAATATCTACACCCGGATCATGAATCCGACGCAGGACGCGGTGGAGCAGCGCATCGCGGCCCTCGAGGGTGGCGTCGCCGCCCTGCTGCTGTCGTCCGGTCAGGCCGCCGAAACCCTGGCGATCCTGAACCTCGCCGGTGCCGGTGACCACATAGTCTCCAGTCCGCGCCTGTACGGCGGCACCTACAACCTGTTCCACTACACGCTGCCCAAACTGGGTATCGAGGTCTCGTTCGTGGACGATCCCGACGATCTCGGCCAGTGGGCCGCGGCGGTCCGGCCGAATACCAAGGCGTTCTACGGCGAGACCGTCTCCAACCCGCAGAACCATATCTTCGATATCCCCGGGGTGGCCGAGGCCGCGCACACCGCGGGCGTACCGCTGATCGTCGACAACACGGTCGCCACCCCGTATCTGATCAAGCCCCTCGAGCACGGCGCCGATATCGTCGTGCATTCGGCGACGAAGTACCTGGGCGGGCACGGCGCGGCCATCGCGGGCGTGATCGTCGACGGCGGCACCTTCGACTGGACCGTCCGCGCCGGTGACGCGCCGCGCTTCCCCGGGTTCACCGAACCCGACCCGAGCTACCACGGCGCCGTTTTCGCCGACCTCGGCGCGCCTGCCTTCGCATTGAAGGCGCGGGTACAGCTGCTGCGCGACCTGGGCGCGGCCATCGCCCCGTTCAACGCCTTCCTGATCAGCCAGGGTCTGGAGACCTTGAGCCTGCGGGTGGAGCGGCATGTCCAGAACGCGCAGGCGGTGGCGGAGTTCCTGGCCGGCCGGCCGGAGGTGACCACGGTGTCCTATGCGGGTCTGCCGTCCTCGCCCTGGTACGAGCGCGGTAAGCAGCTGGCGCCGCGGGGTACCGGCGCGGTGGTCGGGTTCGAACTGGCCGGCGGGGTGGACGCAGGCAAACGGTTCGTCGAGGCCCTGACCCTGCACAGCCATGTCGCCAATATCGGTGATGTCCGCTCGCTGGTGATCCATCCCGCCTCGACCACCCACTCCCAGTTGACTCCCGAGGAACAGCTCAGTTCCGGCGTCACGCCCGGCCTGGTGCGGCTCGCGGTGGGAATCGAGGGCATCGACGATATCCTCGCGGATCTGCGCGCCGGATTCGACGCCGCCGGGTAGCGTCCGCTCCCGCCCCACCGGAAAGCCGGGCCCGCCACGTGGCGGGCCCGGCTTTCCGTTTCCGTGCACCGGAACCGGATGACCGGGCCGGGGCGGTCGGCCCGCTCAGATCGGCACGCAGGGAGTGCCCGAGGAATAGACGTGCAGGACACACCGCACGGCCAGGATCACGGCCTGGAGCAGATCGAGCGGCTGATAGTCGAACGGATGCATGGACGGTCCTCCGCGGGGTGATCGGCAGATCCGAACTGGTGGTCGTTCCGCGCGTGCGGTCTCCGTACAGGGTGCGCTCACCGGTCCCGGTGGCGGCGCAATTCGAGGTCACGATCCGAATATGTCCGCGCGCCGGAACGTGGCGGCGGCACGCAAGGAACGCGTCAATGCCGGAAGTGCGGGCGTAAAGGAGCCGTCAACGTCGGCGGCGCCGGGTCCCACGGCTCGTAGTTTCGATCCGGTTCGGCAGCCGCAGCCGGTTCGGTTGTGTCGCGCTGCCCCAGGTTCCCGGAACGGAGGCGACAGTGTCGATCCTGGCCTTTCTCTTGGTCACGATCGCGGTATTCGGTGTGCTCGGTGTGGTGCAGCGGATGGTGGAGCGATTGTGAACGTCGTCAATGCCGTGGGACTCGTCCTGGCTGTTCTGGTGACCGCATTCCTGGTGGCCGCCCTGCTGTTTCCCGAGAGGTTCTGAGTGAGTACCACCACCGCGGGGATCGTGTTCCTCGCTGCCCTGGTGATCGCGCTGGCCGTGGTCCACGTCCCGCTGGGGGACTATATGTACCGCGTCTACACCCGCACCGGGCACTCCCGTTTCGAACAGGCGGTCTACCGATTGATCGGCGCCGATCCCGACCGTGAACAGACCTGGGGCGGATACGCCCGCAGTGTTCTGGCCTTCTCCGCCGTCGGCGTCGTCTTCCTGTTCGCGCTGCTGCTCGTCCAGGACAAACTGCCCTTGTTCCCGCAGGACCCGGCCACCCCGATGACCGCGGCGCTGGCCTGGAACACCGCGGTCAGTTTCGTCACCAATACGAACTGGCAGAACTACTCGGGCGAGTCCACGCTCGGCCATCTGGCCCAGGCCGCCGGGCTGACCGTGCAGAATTTCGTCTCGGCCGCGGTCGGGATGGCGGTCGCGATGGCCGTGGTCCGCGGTCTGGCGCGAGCCCGGGCGGGGACACTCGGCAACTTCTGGGTCGATCTGGTCCGCGGTACGGTGCGCATCCTGCTGCCGATCTCCGCCGTGGCCGCCGTGGTACTGATCGGCGGCGGAGTGATCCAGAACTTCCACCTGCACGATCAGGTAGCGGCGACACTGAACGGTACTCAGCAGACCTTGCCGGGCGGGCTGGTCGCGAGCCAGGAGGCCATCAAGGACCTGGGCACCAACGGTGGCGGATTCTTCAACGCCAACTCCGCGCACCCCTTCGAGAATCCGGTCGCGTGGACCAACTGGCTCGAGATCTTCCTGCTGATGGTGATCGCCTTCTCGCTGCCCCGGACCTTCGGTCGCATGGTCGGCAGCCGGAAACAGGGTTATGCGATCGCGTCCGTGATGGCCGTACTCGCCCTGCTCAGCATGACCTTCGTCAGCCTGTTCCAGCTCCAGCACCACGGGACCGTGCCGACCGCGGTCGGAGCCGCCTCCGAGGGTGTGGAACAACGCTTCGGGGTGGCCAATTCGGCGGCCTTCGCGGCGGCCACCACCCTGACCTCGACGGGCTCGGTGGATTCGATGCACGACTCCTATACGAGCCTCGGCGGCATGGTGCTGATGTTCAATATGCAACTCGGGGAAGTCGCTCCGGGCGGGGTGGGGTCGGGTCTCTACGGAATGCTGGTGCTCGCGGTGATCACCGTATTCGTCGCCGGACTGATGGTCGGGCGCACGCCGGAGTATCTCGGTAAGAAGATCACCCCGCGCGAGATCAAACTCGCCGCGGCGTACTTCCTGGTGACGCCGGTGGTCGTGCTCGTCGGCACGGGACTGGCGATGGCGATGCCCGGTCAGCGCGCGTCCATGCTGAACTCCGGACCGCACGGCCTCTCGGAAGTGCTGTACGCGTTCACCTCCGCCGGTAACAACAACGGCTCCGCGTTCGCGGGTCTGTCCGGTAACACCGAGTGGTTCAACACCGCGCTCGGCCTCGCCATGCTCTTCGGCCGGTTCCTCCCGATAATCCTGGTGCTGGCCCTGGCCGGTTCACTGGCCCGGCAGGGCACCACCCCCGCCTCGGACGGGACCCTGCCGACCCATCGACCGCAGTTCGTCGGCCTCGTCGTCGGGGTCACCGTCATCCTGGTCGCCCTCACCTTCCTGCCCGCGCTGGCGCTCGGGCCTCTCGCCGAAGGAATCCATTGATGTCCGCTCCCACTGTCGAAAAGGCCGGTGTGGCGCCCGGACCGCAGTCCGGCCGGAGCCGCGGCCGCGGCGGCCTGCTCGATCCGCGCATGCTGGCCGCCTCGCTGCCACAGGCCCTGCGCAAACTGGATCCCCGCACCCTGTGGCGCAATCCGGTGATGTTCATCGTCGAGATCGGTGCCGTGTGGGCGACCGTGCTCGCCGTCACCGATCCCGGTTTCTTCGCCTGGGCCATCGTGGTGTGGTTGTGGGCGACCGTACTGTTCGCCAATCTCGCCGAGGCCGTCGCGGAAGGTCGCGGTAAGGCGCAGGCCGATACGCTGCGCAAGGCCAAGGCCGATGCGGTGGCCCGGCGACTGCTCGGCTGGCAGGCCGGCGCGGCCGGTGTCGAGGAAAGCGTGCCGGCGCCCGAGCTGCGTCGCGGCGATCATGTCGTGGTCGAGGCGGGCCAGGTGATTCCCGGCGACGGCGATGTCGTCGAGGGCATCGCCTCCGTGGACGAATCCGCCATAACCGGCGAATCCGCGCCGGTGATCCGGGAATCCGGCGGCGACCGGTCGGCGGTGACCGGCGGTACCACGGTGCTCTCCGACCGGATCGTCGTCCGGATCACCCAGGAACCGGGGCAGAGCTTCATCGACAAGATGATCGCCCTGGTCGAGGGCGCCGCCCGGCAGAAGACGCCGAACGAGATCGCCCTGAACATCCTGCTGGCGGCCCTGACCATCGTGTTCGTCATCGCGGTGGCCACCCTGCAGCCGCTGGCGATCTTCGCCAAGTCGAACAATCCCGGCGTACCGGACGGCCCGGCGCTGGACGCGCACGGGATCACGGGGATCGTGCTGGTCTCGCTGCTGGTCTGCCTGATCCCGACCACCATCGGAGCGCTGCTGTCGGCCATCGGGATCGCGGGGATGGACCGGCTGGTGCAGCGCAACGTACTCGCGATGTCGGGTCGCGCAGTCGAGGCGTCCGGTGACGTGAACACTCTGCTGCTGGACAAGACCGGCACCATCACCCTCGGTAACCGGCAGGCCGCGGATTTCGTCCCGGTCGGCGATGCCGTGGACGCCGCGCGACTGGCCGACGCGGCACAACTGGCCAGCCTCGCCGACGAGACTCCCGAGGGGCGGTCGATCGTGGTCTACGCCAAGGAGGTCTTCGGTCTGCGGGAACGCACACCGGGCGAGCTCACCCACGCCCACTGGGTACCGTTCACCGCCGCCACCCGGATGTCGGGGGTGGACGTGGACGACCACCGGTTGCGTAAGGGCGCCGCCAATTCGGTCGCCGACTGGATCCGCGCCGAGGGCGGCACCGTTCCCGCGGAACTGGACCGCGTCGTCGACGAGATCTCCGGTTCGGGGGGCACCCCCCTGGTGGTGGGCGAGGTTCGCGACGGCCGGGCGACTGTTCTCGGCGTCATCCACCTGAAGGATGTGGTGAAAGACGGAATGCGGGAACGCTTCGCGCAGATGCGCCGGATGGGCATCCGAACCGTGATGATCACCGGCGACAACCCGCGCACCGCCAAGGCCATCGCCGACGAGGCCGGCGTGGACGATTTCCTCGCCGAGGCCACCCCGGAGGACAAGCTGGCGCTGATCAAACGCGAGCAGCAGGGCGGCCGGCTGGTCGCGATGACCGGCGACGGCACCAACGACGCGCCCGCGCTGGCCCAGGCCGACGTGGGTGTGGCGATGAACACCGGGACCTCGGCCGCCAAAGAAGCCGGGAACATGGTGGATCTGGACTCCGATCCCACCAAACTGATCGAGATCGTCGAGATCGGCAAACAGTTGCTGATCACCCGCGGCGCGCTGACCACATTCTCGATCGCCAACGATATCGCCAAGTACTTCGCGATCATCCCGGCTCTGTTCGTGGGCCTGTTCCCTGGCCTGGATCTGTTGAACGTGATGCGACTGGCCAGCCCGCAGTCGGCGATCCTGTCCGCGGTGATCTTCAACGCCCTGGTGATCGTCGCGCTGATCCCGCTGGCGCTGCGCGGGGTGCAGTACACGCCCAGCAGTGCGTCGAGCCTGCTGAGCCGCAACCTGTCGATCTACGGACTGGGCGGGATCATCGCGCCGTTCCTGGGGATCAAACTCATCGACCTGCTCGTCCAGTTCCTTCCCGGGATGGCCTGATATGCGTATTTCCGAACTCATCCGACAGCATGTCGCGGCGCTGCGCGCGCTGCTGGTGCTGACCGTGCTGACCGGCCTGCTCTACCCCGCCTCGGTATGGGCGCTGGGACAATTACCGGGCCTGCACGACAAATCACACGGTTCCCTCGTATGGGACGACGGCCGGATCGCCGGCAGTTCGCTGATCGGCCAGTCCTTCACCGACGCCGACGGCGCACCCATCGCGTGGTATTTCCAGAGCCGGCCCTCGGCGGCCGGTGCCGGATACGACGGGCTCGCCTCCGGCGGCAGCAATCTCGGCCCCGAGGATATCGTCGACACCCCCGCCGACCCGGCTCTCCTCGCGGCCGGATCCGACCCCGAGGCGGCGGGTTTCGCGCCGAGCCTGCTCACCCGGGTCTGCACCCGCAGCCACGAGATCGGCCTGCGCGAAGGCCTGGACGGATCGCGCCCGTTCTGCACGCCGGACGGCGTCGGTGCGGTATTGGCCGTGCTCGGTGACCATCACCACGACGGGACTTTGACCCCGCGGCGGGTGGTCAGCGTGAACGAACCCTGTGCCGCGGGCCGGCGGACTTCGGTGTTCCGTACCGAGTACCAGGGTGTGCCGGTGGAATGCGCGCGCTACGGCGAGGACTACTCGGCGGGCCGGATCGTTCCGGTCAGGGGCGACGCCCCCGCGGATCCCGCGGTCCCCGCCGACGCGGTGACCAGCAGCGGCAGCGGTCTGGACCCGCATATCTCGCCCCGTTACGCCGAGATCCAGACCGCCCGGGTGGCCGCCGCCCGCGGTATCGATCCGGCGGCGGTGCGGGATGTGATCGCGGCCCATACCACCGGCCGCGAGCTCGGATTCCTCGGCGAACCCCGGGTGAACGTCCTGGAACTCAATCTCGATCTGGATCGCCGTTACCCGGTATCCGGCACCGCCGCGGGCGCGTGAACCGTGCACGGTGACATGATGCCGACGTGAGCACCACACACGACCGCACCCCGGGTGAACTGCGCATCTATCTCGGCGCAGCACCCGGGGTCGGCAAAACCTACGCGATGCTCGGGGAGGCGCACCGCCGCCTGCGCCGCGGGCAGGACGTCGTGGCGGCAGTGGTGGAAACGCACGGCCGCGAGCAGACAGCGGATCTCCTGGAGGGCCTCGAACAGCTCCCCCGCCTGACGATCCCCTACCGCGGCACGGTGCAATACGAGCTGGATGTGGACGCGGTGCTGGCCCGGCGGCCCGATCTGGTGCTGGTGGACGAACTCGCGCATACCAACACCCCGGGCAGCCGCAATGCCAAGCGCTACCAGGATGTCCAGGAGTTGCTGGCCGCCGGGATCGATGTGGTGTCCACCGTGAACATCCAGCACCTCGAGGGTCTCAACGATGTGGTGGAGCAGATCACCGGTGTCACCCAGCGCGAAACCGTTCCCGACGCGGTGGTCCGGGCCGCCGACCAGATCGAACTGGTCGATATCACCCCGGAGGCCTTACAGCGCCGGATCTCGCTGGGCAATGTGTACGCGCCCGAGAAGGCCGACGCGGCGCTGGCGCACTATTTCCGGCGCGGCAATCTCACCGCGCTGCGCGAACTGGCCCTGCTCTGGCTCGCCGACCAGGTGGACGCCGCCCTCGCGAAATACCGCGCCGACCACCGGATCACCAAGACCTGGGAGGCCCGGGAACGAGTGGTGGTGGCGGTCACCGGCGGGCGGGAGTCGGAGACGCTGGTGCGCCGGGCGGGCCGGATCGCGGCCAAGTCCAGCGCCGAGCTGATCGTCGTGCACGTGGTGCGCGGGGACGGCCTGGCCGGTGTGGCCGCACCGCAGATGGCCGTGGTGCGGTCGCTGGCCGGCCATCTCGGCGCGGAACTGCATACGGTCGTGGGCGACGACGTTCCGGCTGCCCTGCTGGAATTCGCCCGTCTGGTCAACGCGACCCAGCTGGTTCTGGGAACCTCGCGGCGTTCGCGCTGGGCCCGGATGTTCGACGAGGGCATCGGCGCCGAGGTGGTGCAGCGCTCCGGGGCGATCGATGTCCATATGGTCACCCATGAGGAAGCGGGCCGGCGGAAGCGACGCCGGTGGCGGCCGCTGCGCCGGCGCACCGCCTCCTGGATCGCGGCGCTGGCGGTGCCTTCACTGATCGCGGCATCGATCGCGGTCTGGCTGGACCCTTACCTGGATCTGGTGAGCGAGGGCGCGCTGTTCTTCGTCGCGGTGCTCGCGGTGGCGCTGTTCGGCGGAGTGTTGCCCGCGATCGCCGCCGCGCTGATCGCGGGCGTCCTGCTGAATGTGCTGTTCACCGATCCCCGGTACAGCATCAGTGTGTCCGAACCGAACAGCTTCCTGCCCGCGCTGCTGTTGCTCGTCGTCGCGGTCGCGGTCGCGGTACTGGTCGACACGGCCGCGCGCCGGGCCGAGCAGGCCGGTCAGGCTTCTCGGGAGGCCGAGCTGCTCGCCCTGTTCGCGGGTTCGGTACTGCGCGGGGCCGATCTCACCGCGCTGCTGGAGCGCCTACGCCAGACTTACGGCCAGCGCGCGGTATGCCTGCGACACGGAGACGGCGCGGTGATCGCGGCCGTCGGCGCGGACCCGCCCGGAAGCGCCGGCGACGCCGATACCGCGGTAGAGGTCCACGACGGCGACTTCCGGTTGCTGCTCGCCGGGCCGACCCTGCGGGCGCGCGATCGCCGGGTGCTGGAGGCGGTCGCCAACCAGGCCGCCGGACTGGTCCGGCAGCAGCAACTGGCCGAAGAGGCCAACGAGGCGGCGGCGCTGGCCGAAGCCGATCGGTTACGACGCGATCTGCTGTCGGCGGTGAGCCACGATCTGCGTACCCCGCTGGCGGCGGTGAAGGCGGCCATCTCGAGCCTGCGCTCCGACGATGTGGAGTTCTCCGCCGATGATCGTGCCGAATTACTGGCCACGGTGGAGGAATCGGCCGATCAGCTCACCGCGCTGGTGGGTAATCTTCTCGATTCCTCCCGGCTGGCCGCGGGCGTAGTGCGCCCGACGCTGCGGCCGGTCTATCTGGACGAAGTGGTGCACCGGGCACTGGTCAGCGTCGGAGTCAGCCCGCGGGGCGCGCGCCGGGGCGCGCTGGACCGGGTCACGGTGCGGGTGGGGCCGACAGCGGTCCAAGCCGACCCCGACCTGCTCGAACGCGTGCTGGCCAACCTCGTCGACAACGCCCTGCGCTACGGTGCGGAATCCCCCGTCAAGGTGGATGCCACCACAGTGGACGGTCAGGTGGTCGTCCGGGTCGTCGATCACGGACCCGGGCTCCCGGGTACCGACCCGGAGCGGGTCTTCGACCAGTTCCAGCAACTCGGTGACCGCGACAACACCAGTGGACTGGGCCTGGGACTCTCGGTGGTCCGCGGATTCGTGGTCGCCATGGGCGGTTCGGTGGCCGCCGGGCCGACACCCGGCGGCGGGCTGACGGTCACCGTCGAACTCGCGAACGCGACCGGTAACGTCGGCGACGACCCGCTGCCTACGGAGGTGCCGTGATGAAGTCCGCGCCGGAGTCCGGGCAGGAGCAGGGCCCGCATCCGACCGTTCTGGTGGTCGACGACGAACCGCAGATACTGCGCGCCATGCGGATCAACCTGTCGGTGCGCGGATACGAGGTGGTGACCGCGTCCACCGGTGCCGGCGCGTTGCGCGCCGCCACCGAACGCCGGCCCGACGCGGTGGTCCTGGATCTGGGGCTCCCCGATATCGACGGTATCGAGGTGCTGGCCGGGTTACGCGGCTGGACCCGGGTCCCGGTGATCGTGCTCTCGGCCCGCACCGATTCGGCCGACAAGGTCGACGCGCTGGACGCCGGCGCCGACGACTACATCACCAAACCGTTCGGTATGGATGAGTTCCTGGCCCGGCTGCGCGCGGCACTGCGGCGTGCGGCGGCGTCGGCCGAAACCGACGAACCGATAGTGACGACCGATTCGTTCACCGTCGACCTGTCGGCGAAGAAGGTCGTCAAAGGCGGCGCCGAAGTGCATCTGACCCCCACCGAGTGGGGCGTACTGGAGATGCTGGTGCGCAACCGCGGAAAGCTGGTGGGCCGCACCGAACTGCTGCGCGAGGTCTGGGGTCCGGCCTACCAGACCGAAACCCACTATCTGCGCGTCTATATGGCCCAGTTGCGGCGCAAGCTCGAGGACGACCCCTCCCATCCGCGGCATCTGCTCACCGAACCCGGAATGGGACACCGCTTCCGTGCGTAGTCCCTACATCTCCTCGGGGCGCCACGCGGTGACCGCCCAGATGGCGATCGCGCACCCCGCGATCACGATGATCGACCAGAGGGGCGCCCGGGGCAGCCACAGGAAGTTGATCGCGATGGTGACCGCCGCCAGGACCACGGTGGCCGTCCGGGCCCGGGCGGCACCGGCGAGCAGGCCGATACCGACCACTGTCAGCACAATGCTGTCGACGATATGGATCCAGGTCCAGGTGGTCGACGAGAAGCGGTAGCGGTAGCGCGGTACCGACGACAGCCAGGACGCTTCCCGGGCGACCGCGATCCCCTGCACCAGCTCCAGCACCGCCAGACCGAGCAGCAGCACCGCGACCGCCACGGAACCGGCCGCCGCGAAAGCCGATCCGGCGGGCCTGCGCTCCCGGAACTTCGACTGCATCCGCGCGTTCACCTCCTGCCGTGCCGTGCCGTGGACTGCACCGGCGCGCCGGGACCTGGGCACCGGCGCGCCGGGTGCCCTCACCCTCCCCGGACCGGCGGCCGCAATGATCACCCTCCGGGGGTGAACCGGTGTCCGCGCGGGCCGCCGGAACGTCGCCCTCCGGGGTGCGCGACCGGGCCCCGCGCTCCCGCCGGGACCGGGCGCACCCGGCCGGGCGGGAACCGCGCCCGCTCTCACGGGGTGACGATGGGGAATCGCGGGTCCGGGTTGTCGAGCAGCCCGAGGAACCATTCGAGCAGAGTCTCGTCGCCCTTCATCGTGATCCCGTCCAGCCCTCCGCCGACGACCGCACCCAATAGTTGCGCTCTGGTCAGGGACAGAATCAGGTCCGCGGGTTCGGGGGCCGGGGTCTCCGGGGTCGGGGTGCGGTGGGTGAGCGCACCTCGCGACACCGTGATCCGGTGCACCCGGTTCTCGTCGGTGAGTTCCCAATCCATGATGAAATCCCGTTCCGCCGCGCGTAACCCGTCGAGCCGCACCGCCAGGGAGTCGACGATCATGTCCAGGCTCAGCGCCCCCAGCATCTCGGTGCTCGCCGTCTGCGCCCCGATCGGGCTGGGTCCACCCCGCAGTTCGGCGGCCCCCACCAGATAGAAGTTGCGCCAGGTACCGTTCTCGGAGCCGTGGCCGAGGGTGTCGTACACCTGCGCCAGAGCCTCCTTCGCGCCGGCGTGGCCGGGTTCGGCGAAGACCGCGTGGCCCAGCAGGGTGGCGGCGAACCGCGTATCACCGGCGTCCGCGTACTCCCGGCCCTTCGCGACGATCGCGTCGATACCGCCGTAGTCGGCGACGTAGCGGCGGGCCTGTTCGACCGGCGGATGTTCCCACAGATGCGCCGGATTGCCATCGAACCAGCCCATATAGCGCTGATAGATCGCCTTGGTGTTGTGGCTGGTGGAACCGTAGTAACCCCGGTTCGCCCACAGGCTGTCGAGCGCGGGCGGGAACTCCAGCTGCTCGGCGATCTCGGGTCCGGTGAAGCCCTGATTGGTCAGCCGCAGGGTCTGATCGTGCATATAGGAGTACATATCCCGCTGCCCGGCGAGCCAGGCCGTCCAGTTCTCGCGGCCCCACGTCGGCCAATGGTGCGAGGCGAAGGCGACATCGGCCTTGTCGCCGAATCGCGCGATGGCCTCGTCCAGATACCGGGCCCAGATCCGCGAATCACGCACCACCGCCCCACGGAGAGTCAGCACATTGTGCATGTTGTGGGTCGCGTTCTCGGCCATGCACAGGGCGCGCCGGTCGGGGAACAGGAAATTCATCTCCGCCGGGGCCTCGGTACCGGGGGTGAGCTGGAAAACGATCCGCACCCCGTCGATCTCCTCTTCCTGACCGGTATGGGTGATGTCGACGGTCGGCGGGATCAGGGTGACGGTACCGGTGGAGTTGGTCATCCCCAGCCCCGTGCCGATCTGCCCATCGGGCGCTTTCGCCAGCACGGCCCCGTACATGAAGACCGCGCGCCTGCTCATCGCGTTTCCGGCGTAGACGTTCTCGGCCACCGCGTGTTCGAGAAAGCCCTCGGGCGCGAGGATCGGGACGGCGGGATGTCCCTCCGGCAGAATTCCCTTGGCACCGCCGAAATGGTCCACATGCGAATGCGTGTAGATCATCCCGGTGACCGGTTTGTCACCCCGGTGACGACGGTAGAGGGCCAGGCCCGCGGCAGCGGTTTCGGCCGAGATCAGCGGATCGATGACGATCACGCCCTCGCGCCCTTCGACGAACGTCATATTCGACAGATCCAGATTGCGCACCTGGTAGATACCCTCGGTGACCTCGAACAGGCCACCGATATTGCATAGCTTGCTCTGCCGCCACAGGCTCGGATTCGCGGTGGGCGGGCAGTCCCCATCCAGGAAGCGGTAGGCGTCGACGTCCCAGATGACCCGGCCGTCGGCCGTACGCACCTGGGGCGTATCGAGTTCGGCGACGAAACCGCGCGACGCGTTGTCGAAATCGGTGGTGTCGTCGAAGTCCACCTGCATGGTCATCGTTACCTCACTCCGCGATATCGGCCGGCCTTACGGATACCGGTGAGAAATTCGGCGGCTTCCCCGGGCAAGTGGGGTGGCGTTCGGCTCACCGGCCCTGGCGACGCTAGCCACTCGTCGCACCGCGGCAATCGCCCGTCGCGGGTGAAATCCCACGCCCGCGGGCTGCCCGGCGACCGGCTTCGGCGGCACCTCATCCCCCACGGGTGAGGTGCCGGTGCGCCACGGGGACCACACTTCGGGCAGTCCGCACCGTCCGAGACATATCCGGAGGACCGAGATGACCGACCAGACCGCCCCGAAGAAGTCGCTGCTGTCCCGGATCACGCTCAACCAGTGGCTGGCACTCGTCGTGACCGTCCTGGCGGTGGTGTTCATCTTCGCGAACCGCGACCGGGTCGATATCGAATTCCTGCTGGTCACGGTCACTTCACCGATGTGGCTGATCCTGTTGATCATGTTCCTGGCCGGGATGGTCGCGGGCTGGCTTTTCCGGCGTTCCCGCCGCTGACCGTTCCCGGCCGGCGGCCTTCTTCAGCCCTTGCCGTGCGGCATGGTGGTATCCCCCAGCGCGTCGGCGATCGTCGGGTACACGGCGATACTGTGGCTACCCGCCTCGGCGGCCGTGAGTTCCTCACCGAACTGACCGATGGAGCGGGCGATCCGGAAAACGATCCGGCGCCGGGCCAGCGTGTCGCGCAGGTCTATCAGCATGCTCGCGGCGGTGACATCGATGGCCGGCGAGGTTTCGGCGTCCAGCACCACCAGCCGGGTCCGCTCGGTGCACAGTTCCTCGATCCGGTGCCGGACGAAATCGGCGTTCACGAAACACAGCCCCGCCTCCACCCGGACCACCAGCGCCTCCGGCCGCCCGCGCAGGCCGGGATGCCGTGCGGTATCCAGCCACAACCCGTCGCTCGGCGCCAGCGCGGCGATATGGGGCTGCGAGGTGCGGTACACCAGCAGCAGGATGGCGACACCCGCACCGATGAGCAGCCCGGGCAGCGTATCGAAGATCAGGACCCCCATCATCGCGGTCACCGCGGCGACGAAATCCGCCCGCGCGGCATGGCCGTAGATACTGCCGAGCCAGTGCGACCACACCCGGTAGAAGCGGCGCAGCGCCGCGATATCGACCAGCTCGATCACCGCCGCGATCACCACCGCCGCCAGCGTCGCCTCCGGCAACTGTTCGAACAGCCCGGTGAGCAGCAGCAGGGTGAATACCGTCAGGACCGCCACCACCAACCCGCTGACCTGGCTCTTGGCTCCGGCCGAACCGTTGACCGCGGTTTTGGACAGACTGCCGTTGACGACCATCCCGGCATTGAGCCCGGACCCCAGGTTCGCGGCGCCCAGCCCGATCAACTCCCGGTTCGGATCGACCTCGTACCCTTCCCGGGCCGCGTAGGTCTTGGCCGCGCCCAGGCCTTCCGCGAAACCGATCAGCAGGACTCCGACGGCGGGACCCAGCAGATCCAGATAGTCGTGGAAACCCGCGTCGGGCAGGCCGGGAACGGGCAGGCCGGATTCGATCGTCCCGACGATTTCGACCCCGTGGTCGTCCAGGTCGAACAGCGCGACCGCCACGATCCCGGCGACCACGGCCACCAGCGAACCGGGGACGAGCGGCAACCAGCGTTTCAGGCCGAGCACCAGCACGAGACTCAGACCACCGACCAGCAGTGTGCGCCACTGGGTATCGCCGAGACCGGTCAGCACGCCCCACGCCTGCTCGAAGAAATTGCCCTCGTGCTTTTCGATACCGAACAGTTTGGGCACCTGCCCGATGATGATCACCAGCGCCAGCCCGATGATGAACCCTTTCAGAACCGGTTCGGAGATGAACGCGGCCACGAACCCGAGGCGTAGCAGTCCCGCGATCAACCCCACCACTCCGGTCGCGATGGCCAGCGCGGTGGTCAGGGCGATATAGCGCCCGCCGTCCGCACCCGCCAGCGGCGTGATCAACGCCGCGGACAGCGCCGCCGTGGCCGACATCGGCCCGACCACCAGATGCCGTGAACTGCCCGCCAGCGCATACAGCACCAGGGAGGGCACCGCCGCGTACAAACCGACCACGGGCGGCACGCCCGCGATCGTCGCGTAGGCCAGCGCCTCGGGGACCAGGACCGCCCAGACGGTGAGTCCGGCGATCACATCGGGCCGCAGCCACGACCTCCGGTAACCGCGCAAGGACTCGAAGGGCTGCCACCGCGCGGCCGCCACCCGCCCCTCGCTCACAGCCCGCCGAGCCCTTTGCCGAACACCACCGCACCCATCACCAGCAGCACGATCGCCATGACCATATGGTTGCTGGCCTCCAGCCAGGCCCGGATGCGGGTGAGTACATCGCGTAACCGGTCGGCCGCCAGCGCATATCCCAGCACCACGGCCAGCACACTGGCCGCGGCGATCACGGTGAACACCACCAGGGCGACGACCTGCCCGCCCGCGCTCAATCCGGCGGAGCCGATGACGACACCGGCCGACGCGCACAGCAGTAGATTCTTCGGGTTCACACCCGAGAGCAGTGCGCCCAGCCCGACGGCCTTGGCGGCGGTCAGTTCGTCGAGA
This sequence comes from Nocardia sp. NPDC024068, assembly GCF_040638875.1. Taxonomy (NCBI): domain Bacteria; kingdom Bacillati; phylum Actinomycetota; class Actinomycetes; order Mycobacteriales; family Nocardiaceae; genus Nocardia; species Nocardia sp. NPDC024068. Next base: position 502,356 of record NZ_JBEZYU010000001.1, read on the forward strand.
CCCCGCATCCATCCGGGGGTGGCGGTGTCGGCGCGCTGCCGCCACTGGACGAACGCCAACGCGAGTAACAGCACCCCGAGGACGATCTTTATCCAGGCCGCGGCGGTGCCGGGCCCGGTATCGGAGGAAATCCCGAACACACTCGCCAGCACGATGAACACCTCTGTCGCGACGACGATCCCGAGCGTCCAGCCGAGGGCGAACCCACCCGCGGCCGCCGACGCGTGCCTCGACAGGATCATCAGGATGGCCGCCACGATCGGAATGGGTGAGATCGCCACTCCTACCGCCAGCGGGAGAAGATCACCGATCACTGTGCCCATACCGTCACGCTAGGCAACGGGGTCGCGCGTCCCGTCATACGTGACGGGTGAAATCAGTCCGGATCCGGCGCTCGGTCCTGATCTCGCAGCCACACCCGGGCCTGCGCGTAGGCGGCCAGGGTCGATTCACCGATGGTCGCGGTGGCCGGGAAGAACTCCAGCCGCACGCCCTGCGCCGCCAGCAGATCGTCGGTCCAGAACCGGCGGACCCGCGGATCGACCCCGCTGAGATAGAGCCGGCCGTCGTGTTCGGCCAGCCGCCGCGCGTAGCCGGCGACGACCACGAAGAAGGTCGCGCTCACGGTCGTGCGGCCGCGTAACCGCAGGATCACCACGGGGGCACGGGCGCCGGCCGGATCGGGCAACTGGGCCTGCAGGGTCCGGGCACCGGCGTAGAACAGGCTCCCGTAGACGTCCAGGATGATGATCTCGCCGTCCGATGCCGTCGCCGGCCGCGGCGCTTCGCGTAACCGATGCCCCTCGGCACGTAGCCGGACCACCTTCAGGTCCATGGCCTCACGGTTGAGCTGGAGCAGCAGCGAGAGCGCGACGCCGACGCCCACGGCTGCCGCGACCGGTAGCACCAGCGTGGCGACGAAGGTGGTCACCAGTGCGATCCGGGAGCTGGAACCGCTGCTCCAGATCGCGCTGATCCGGGACTGCGATATCGACCCCACCGCGGCGACGATCAGCACGGCGGCCAGGGTCGGCATCGGCACCCGGCCGACCGCGGGCGCGAACGCGGCCAGGATCGCCAGCGCCCAGAGCCCGGACCAGATTCCGGCCCAGCGGGTGCGGGCGCCCGCCACCTCGTTGAGCGCCGTCTGCCCCATCGAACCGCCGACCGGCATCCCGCGCACCAGCGCGGCGGCGATATTGCCCACCCCCTGCGCGGTGAAATCCCGATTGACCTCGCCGCGGGTGCCGTCGAGGTTGGGTGCCGCCTCCGCGACCCCGGTGCCCTGGACCAGCACGATGACCGCCACCGCCAGCGCACCGCTGATCAGAGCCGGACTGAGCAGGGTGAGGTCGGGCGGGCCGAGACTCGGCAGTCCCGAGGGGATCTCGCCGCTACCCGACACCCGCTCCACCGAATCCCACCCGAAGACGACCACCAGAGCCGTCGGCACGGCCAGTGCCGCCAGCGCCGCCGCGACGCGCAGGCGGGTGCGCGCGAGTCCGAGCATGAGCGCGATCGCGGTGACACCGGTGAGCAGCGACGGCAGATCGATCCGGCCCGGATGCACGAGGACCTGCACCGCCCGCGCGACGGCGATATCGGCGTCGGTATCGGACCCGGTGAGGTCGGCGAGCTGGCCGAAGGCGATATTCGCCGCGATCCCGGCGAGAAATCCGGTCATCACCGAATGCGAGACGAATCGCGTGTAGCGGCCCAGCCGCAGGACCGCCGCCAGCACCATGAACATGCCGGCGAGCAGCGTCAGCAGCGCCAGCGCCTCCGGACGGTTGTCCGCCGGGACAGCCAGCAGCGCCGAACCCGCCGCCAGCGCGGACGCACTGGTCGCGGTGACGACCATCCGCCGGGTCCCGGTGGCGAAACCACCGGCGATCCGGCCCGCGATACTGGCGTAGAGCCCGTGCACCGGGCTGACCCCGGCCAGCACCCCGGCCGCCATACCGTCCGGGATGCTGCCGATGGCGCCGGCCAGGCCCGCGAAGACGTCGTCGCGCCGCATCCGTTCGTCCGGGAGCACCGCGCGCAGCCACCGGACCCGGCGTTTCATGGATTCCGACGGTAGCGGTGGATCCGGCTGGCGCCGGGACCCACGCCGGGGAGCCGGATCAGGTCCGCGGCCGCCATGTGGCGATGGCCCAGATCACGACGATATCCAGCGCGATGACCAGCGTCGACCACCACGGGTAATAGGGCAGCCAGAGGAAATTCGCCAGGATCGACAGCGCGAGGATGCCGATGGCCAGACCCCGGCCCCACGCCGTACCCGTCATCAGGCCGAGCGCGCTGATGATCAGCACCGCGCCGAGCACGATATGGATCCAGCCCCAGGTGTTCAGGTCGAATTCGTAGATGTACTCGGTCCCGACCACGAACAGCCCGTTGTCGGCGAGCGCCGCGATACCTTGCAGCAGCGACAGCACGCCGACGGTGAGCAGCAGGATCGCCGCCCCGATCGAGGTGCCGGCGGCCACCCCCTGCCGGAGCGGTGATTCGACGGAGGTACTCGCCCTCCGGTCCGGTGCAGTTGTCATCTCCACTCCTTCCGCGCGCAGGTGTGGCACGACTCTCGCGCCCCGGCGGACGCCGCGCCTCACCCGGCGCGGGTGAATCCGGAGATCCGGGCTCAGCCGTCCGGTTTCGCGACCGGATCGGCGCCGCCGCTCCCCGGCCCGGGGTCCACGGCATCCGGTCGCCCGGGGTCCTCGGGGTCCGGCCGGTCGGGGGCACGATCGCTGATGAGCAGGGTCAGCCACCGGGTCGACGGATCGATATCGATCAGCAGCGCCTTGGCCAGCAGGGTCAGCGGGATCGCCAGCAGCGCGCCCAGCGCACCCAGCACCCACGCCCAGAACACCAGCGACAGGAAGGTGACCGTCACGCTCAGGCCGACGGCGTCGCCCACGAATTTGGGCTGGATCACCGACTGCACCACCACGTTGAACACGCAGTACAGCACGATCACCCAGATCATCTTGGTGAAGCCGCCGTCGAGCAGCGCCAGCAGCGCGGGCGGCACCAGGCCCACCACGAACCCGATATTCGGGATGTAGTTGGTGATGAACGACAGCAGCGCCCACAGCAGCGGGAAAGGTACCGCCAGCAACCACAGCGCCACACCGTCGAGCACCGCCACGATGAGCCCGAACACCGTCGACACGATGAGGTACTTGCGGGTTCCGGCGGCGAATGCGTTCAGCGCCCGCGCGATATCGGGACGCATGGTGGCCAGCGCACCGGTGCGGCGGCCGATGGTCATCCCGTCGAAGGCCATGAACAACAGCAGCGCGAGGATGAAGACCAGATCGGAGAAGATCCCGGTCAGCCCGCGCAGCAGCGATTCGAGGACCCCGACCGCGTTGCCCAGATCGAATCCGCTCAGCGCGTGCTCGATCCGTTCCTTGTCGATATCGAAATCGGCCAGCAGTGCCCTGACCTGGTCGAGCAGATCACCGAACTGGTCGGAGTAGCCGGGCAGCGCCGTCGCCAGCTGCGCGACCGATACCGCCAGCGCGGCGACCAATCCCAGCAGCAGCAGGTACACCACCACCAGCGCCACGATCATGCCCAGCCACGGCGGGAGCCCGCGGCGCTGCATCCGGGTCTGGATCGGCTGCGCCGCGACGGCGAGCATGAGCGCCAGGAAAACCGGGCCCAGCACACCGGCGAAAATCTTCGTACCGCCGATCGCCACGACCGCCGAGGCCGCCGCGAGCAGCACGATCAGGCCGCGCGGCATCGACCATGCCGATGCCGCGCCGGCGGCCGGATCGGTCACGACATGGCCTTGGCCTTGAGTCGTTCGTATTCGGCCTCGGTGATGGTGCCGTCGGCGAGAAGCAGTTTCGCGTCCGCTATCTGCGTCGCGGGGTTGGTTCCGGCGGTCTGCTGGATGTACTGCTTCTCGGCCGTCTGCATCTGCTCGGCCACCGCGATCGACCGCTGGGTCATCCCGCGGCCCCGCACGATCAGGTACACCAGCGACGACAGCAGCGGCAGCAGGATCAGCAGCACCACCCACAGCGCCTTGACCCACCCGGAGGTCTCCCGGTCGCGCAGCAGGTCACCGATGATGTGGAACAGCAGGAGCAGATACGCGATGAACGCGAAACTCACCACGACCAGCCAGAGCGCTTCCCAGAACGACATGGCCCACCTCGTTTGCCTCGGATACAGGGGTCCCCGCGGGCGGCGACAGCCGCCACCGTATGCCGCGCGCGTGGGCATCCGGTTCACCCGCTACGGATGAATCCGACCGGATACGCCCTGGTAACAGGTTGGTTCAGGACCGCTCGACCCGGGTCTCGCCTCGGGTAGGCTCCCGCTCAGTGCGTGCTAGTGCTGTTTCGGACATCTTCGTCGGGAGGCACCGTGACCACTTCGCCAACACTGGATCTGACGGGCCGCCCGGTATCGCGAGCTCGGTCGCGATCACATATCCCGGTCTTCCCCTTCACCCCGGTGTCCCGGCATCGATTGCACACCGCACTGGACTCGGTGGCCGATCGCGGTCACGGCGGAGTTCTGCTGATCTGCGGAGCGGTCGGAATCGGGAAAACCGTGACGGTGGCCGACTGGGCGGCGAACCATCTGCCGCAAACCCATCCGGACACCCGCACGGCGTGGATCACGGTGCGCGATCAGATGTCGTTGTGGGCCGAACTGCGCGCGCGCCTGCAGCTGCGGGGCCTCGGCGCGGGGCGGCCGGCGGCGGGGATCGGGGAAGCGGATACGCTCCTCGAGGCGCTGGCCGCCCAGCGCACACCGACCGTCCTGATCATCGATGACGCGCATCTGATCACCGACCCACTCGCCCTGGCCGGACTCGAATACTTCCTGCAGAACGCGCCCGAATCGGTGACCACCGTCCTCTGCGCGCGGTTCGATCCGCCGATCCGCTGGCATCTGCTCGACCTGCACTCCCGGCTGACCCGGTGGAGTGCCCGGGATCTCGCGCTCTCCGCCGGTGAGGCCGCCCAGCTCTGCGACGGCCACGAATGCGAACTCGACGGCGACACCCTCGACACCCTCATGTCGCTGACCGAGGGCTGGGCCGCCCTGGTGCGGATCGCCGCGATCTATCTCACGGCCAACACCGTCGACCACACCGACGCCCTGGCCGCACTGGCCCGGCCGCCGCACGCGTTCGCCGATATCCTGGTCGGCGAACTCATCGACACCCTCTCTCCGTCGCTGCGCCAGTTCCTGACCTGCACCAGCATCCCGGAGGAGTTCACCGAACAACTCGCCGACGATCTGGTCGGCGGCGGTGCGGCGCACCAGCTCTACGAGCTGAATCGGCTCAACTTCCCGATGACCTCGCTCTCCCGCGGTGGCGCCGTCTGGTTCTCCTACCATCCGATGCTGCGGGCCTACTTCCTGGCCGAGGCCAATCGCCTCGGCCCGGATCTGTGTGCGGATCTGCATCTGCGGGCGGCCCGGCAACTGATGGCCACCGGTGAGCTGTGGGCGGCGCTGCGGCATCTGCTGGCCGTACCCGACCGGCGGCCGCTGGCATCGTTCCTGGCCGACCATGCGCTGGCGCTGGTGCTGGCCGATCACGGTGAAGCGCTGTTCGATGCGCTGGCCGGGGCCGCTCCCGAGGTGCTGACCGACCCGTTCCTGCGGCTGCTGCAGGCCACCGACGCGCTGCTGCACGGCGACAGTGGATCCGCGCAGGCCTACCGGGACAGCACCCGTTTGCAGGCCGACGACGAGCCGGTTTCCCTGGCGGGCCCGTACCGGCTCGACGCGCTGGGCGCCGCGGTGAACGCCGAACTCGCGGTGGCCACCGGCACCGCGCCGGAATCGACGGCGCTGCCGGAGCGGCTGCCGCCGGCCGACCGGCCCGACCTGGACGGCTACCTCGCCGTCACCACGGGAACCGTGCTGGTGCTGCGCGGCGAACTCGCCCGCGGCGAGGAGCGGTTACGGGTCGCACTGACGCGCACCCGGTCCCGCTGCCATCCGCGGTTGCGGCTCATCGCGGTGACCCGGCTGGCCGTCACCGCGGGTCTGGCCGGATCGATCACCACCATGCGGCAGCGGGCCGAACGCGCCCGGGCCATCGCCCGCGACCACGATCTGCTGGACCTCCCCGAAGCCGTGCACGCCACGGCGCTGGAGGCCTACGGCGCCTACCTGCAGGGCACCGATCCGCAGCCGGGCCGGATCGAAATCCTGTGCGCCGAACGTATCCGGCGCGACGGAACACCGGGACCGGTCGCGGGCTGGCTGCCGCATACCGTGGGTACGCTGCTGCACTGCCAGTGCGCCACCGACCGGGCCACGGCCACCGACCGGCTGCGCCGCAGTATCGGCCGGGTTCTCGACGCCGACCCCCCGCCCGCGCTCAGCGGCGGCCTGCTCGGCGCCGCGGTGTGGACCCTGCTGGGCGTGAACGAGGCGCCGACCGCGCAGCGGCTGGTCGAACGGGCCCGCGCGGTCCTGGGCCGCACTCCCGATACGGTGCTGGCCGGAGCGGCGCTGGCCGCGTTCGCCGGAAACCATCAGGCGGTGGTGACCCAGGTGGAGCCGTTGCTGACGGCCACCCCCGCCGCGCATCCGGTGAGCCGGCTGACCGCGCTGCTGCTGGACGCCCGCGCACATCATCAGCTCGGCAACGATCCGAAATCCCGGGAGGCGGTGGAGCAGGGGTTGCGGATCGCCGCCGGCCATCAGATCACCCGGCCGTTCTTCGACGTACCGGGCGCGGTCGAACTACTCGACTACTACGCCGGATGCTTCGGCCACCACAGTGCGTTCGCCGATACCGTGCGGGCCAGCCATCACGCGCACCGCCGGACCGACCATCCGCCGCTCACCGCGACCGAGGCGACCATCCTGCGCCAGCTGCCCTCGGGCCGGACGACCCAGCACATCGCCGATGATCTCGGGGTTTCCATCAACACGGTGAAAACCCATCTGCGCGGTATCTACGCCAAGCTGGGCACCAGTTCGCGCATGGAGACACTGGAAGAGGCGCGCCGCTCCGGATTGCTCTGACGCCGGGAACGGCTCCCGGCCACGAGATCCGACCACCGCGCCCGTCTTTCACCCGAAGCGGACGAGGTGTGCGACCGGGTTGCCGGGTGACACTTGGTTCCCGGCAACCGGACCGCTCTCTCCACGCCCGGACCGCCGCCGACCCGAGCCGCGACCATGCAGGAGATGGCGATGCGATATCAGTTCACCATCGACGGCGAACTCTCCGAGCGTGCGCTCGCCGCCTTCCCCGAGCTCATCGGAAACCGGGGCCAGGGCACCACGGTGCTGTCGGGACCGGTCACCGATTCCACCGGTGTCCGCACGATCCTCGCCCGCATCGACAATCTGGGCCTCACCGTGCTCGAGATGCACCGGCTCCCGGACTGAGGACGCGGGATGTCTGTCCTGGTACCCGCGAGCCAGCGCCGCACCCTCGACGAGGTCACCGAACGGCTGAATCTCGGAACCGGCGACTCGCGGGCCAAGCGCTCGGCCTTCTGGATCATGCTGGTGCTCTCGGGCGTGATCGCGGTATCCGGGGTGGTGGGTGATTCCACCGCCACCGTGATCGGCGCGATGATCGTCGCACCGCTGTCGGTCCCGATCCTCGGGGTCGGTCTCGGGATCGCCACCAGCGACGCCCGGCTCGTGGTCCGCAGCCTGCTGCTGGTGACGGCCGGCGCCGCCGCGGTGATCCTGCTGGGATTCCTGGTCGCGCAGTTGCTGCCGAATCCGACCGATGTACTCGGCAACTCCCAGGTCCTCGGGCGGACCTCGCCCCGGATCGTCGACCTTTCCGCGGCCCTGGCCACCGGGCTGGTCGGTGCGATAGCCATCACCCGTCGCGATGTGGGCGATGTGCTGCCGGGTGTCGCGATCGCCATCTCCCTGGTGCCGCCGCTGGCGGTGGTGGGCGTCTGCCTGGGGTCGGGTTCGCCGTCACTCGGAGTGGGCGCGTTCGTGCTCTTCGCCTCCAATATGGTGGCCATGATGATCACCGCCGCGGTAGTGCTGGTGTTCACCGGCTATGCCCACGAAGCGGGGGCGGGCGCCGCGCGGCGCGGGCGGGCCTACGCGGTACTGGCCGCGGCGCTGGTCGTGGTCGCGATCCCGATGGTGGTCAACTCGCTCACCTCGCTGTGGGCCGACCAGATCGCCGACGCGACCCGGCAGTGGCTGCGCGATATCCCGGGGGCGCAGGTCACCGATGTGACGCTGCACAGCGATACCGCCACCATCGAGATCCGGGCGCCCGGGGAACTGCCGCCGGTCGACACGCTGAAACAGTCGGTCTATTCGCTGGTGCCGTGGGACCCCGAGGTGGTGATCGTGCATACCGTCGGATCCCGGGTCAGCGACTGAACCGGGCCGGGCGGGATCAATAGGGCTGTGCCTGCCCCGCCCACCTGCCGGTGGGTCCGTCCGCCGAATCCCGGGGGAACGAGATCCGGTCCGGGTCGCCGTCGGAGGTGAAGCGGGAACCGGGTTCGGCCGCCAGCTGATCGAGCCAGTAGGCGCTGTCGAACGGGACGGCCCCCAGGCCGGACCGGATCCGCGGTACTGCTCCCTGGTCCCCCGCGCCGAACGGTGACGGCGCCGGATTCGCGCCGACCAGCATCACGGCATCGAACCGGTAGGACGTGCCACCGGCGGTCCCGGCCCGCGCCAGCGCGGGATCTTCGGGCGCCATACCGAGGGGCAGGGCCAGTGTGCGCACCGGCACGCCCGGTGCGGCGGTGCCGATGGCGGCCACGTTCGACGCCAATTCGTGCCGCACCCGCGCGGGATCGGATTCGGCGAGGTTCGCGTGGGTCGCGGTATGGGAGCCGATCTCGTGACCGTGCGCGGCCAGATAGGGCAGCGCACGGGGGTCGCCGCCGAAGGGATCGTTGGTGACGTAGAAGGTCGCGCGGGCCGGGAAATCCGGATGGGCGGCGGCGAACTCCTCCAGGATCGCGACCGCGCAGCCGGGGGCGGGGCGGCCGTCGGGTCCGAATCGCAGCTGGCTCGTGGTCGAATCGTCGAAGGTGAGCACCACCGGGTGCGTTCCGGCGGGGATATCGATGGACCCGGCGATGTACTGGGCCGCGGTGATCGGGCGGTAGCCCTCCCGGTACAACCGGTCCAGTTCCCCGCGGAACTCGGCCGGTGTCTGGTCGTATTCACCGGCCGGCTGCGCGGACAGCTGGTGGTACATCAGGATCGGGACCTGTCCCAGTTCGTCGGCGCCGACCGCCGCGGGATCCGGCCGCGCGGTGGTGGTCACCGGCGGAGGCGGCGCCGGTGGGGCGGGCGCGGTCTCGGCCGTCCCACCGCAGGCCGCGGCACCTATCGCACACAGAGCCGCCACGACGACCCGAACAATGCTCACCGGGTATCGAACCATCGGACGAATGTTACGTGCCGACAACGATTTACGGTTCATCTCCGCGAAACAGATTGGTGACGGCGCGCACTGGCCATCCTGTCCGGGAACGGGTTCTTGTGGAAGTTGGTGCGTTGTGCTCATGCGGGTGCGGGCCCTCGGCCGGAAACGGTCGGCGGTCCTGGTTTTCGGTGTCGTCCTGGCGATCGTGCTGGTGTCGGTGGGGGTCGGCGCCGCCCGGCAACCGGTCGAACAACTCCCGCTGAGCGGATTACCACCCGGGCCGGTGGGTGCGGCGGCGCTACCGGATCTGACGCTGCGGGTGGACGCCGCCGGACACGATCCGGGGTCGGTCCGGTTGACCCTGGACGGTGCGCCCGTCGAGGGCCGGGTGGAGGGCGCGACGGTGCTCTATCACCCGGAGAACCTCACCGACGGCGACCACACCTTCGCCGCGGAGATACCGGCCGGCTGGTTCCGCCGCGACCCCGCGGTCTCGGCGACCTTCACCGTCGATACCGCGGCCCCGGAACTCGAGGTGGCGCGGCCGGAAACCGTCGGCTCCTACCGCGACCCGGTGACGGTGCGCGGCCGCGCACCGGACGCCGCGCGGGTGTCGATCGGCGAACACGCGGTGGCCCCCGGCCCCGACGGCAACTTCGAAACCGAGCTGCCGCACAGTCCGGGCGGTTCGGAAGTGGTCGCGGCCGACGCCGCGGGCAATACCACCACCCGCGCGCTCACCACCGGTATCGACCTGCCGCGGATGCGCGCCGTCCACGTCACCGCGCACGCCTGGTCCCACGACGGGATGCGGGGCGAGATTCTGGACCTGGCCCGTCAGGGCCGGATCGACACCGTGCAGCTCGATATCAAGGACGAGGACGGGGTGGTCGGCTACAACTCGAAGGTGCCGCTGGCCCGCACCACCGGCGCCGCCACCCCCATCTACGACGCCCGGGCGGCACTGCGGCAGCTACACGATATGGGTGTGCAGGTGGTGGGCCGTATCGTCGCCTTCCGTGATCCCGGGCTCGCCGAATGGGCCTGGCATCACGGCCGGCGCGACTGGGTGATCCAGAATCCCGCGGGGCAGCCGTACTCCAGCCATTACGGCGCGATCGCGTTCACCAATTTCGCCCATCCCGAGGTACGCGGCTACAACATCGCACTCGCCGTGGAAGCCGCCGAGCTCGGATTCGACGGCATCATGTACGACTACGTCCGGCGCCCCGACGGGCCCTTGTCCAGCATGCGGTTCGCGGGATTGAAAGGGCCGGCGACGGTCGCTGTCGCCGAATTCCTGCGGCAGAGCCGCACCCCGGTGCAGGCCGCCGGCGCCCATCAGAGCGCCGCGGTCTACGGTATCGCCGCCACCCGGCCCGACCAGATCGCCCAGGACATCGGCCTCATGGCCCGGCAGGTGGACTATGTCGCGCCGATGATCTACCCGTCGCATTGGGGCCCCGGCGAATACGGAGTGGCCGACCCCAATTCCCAGCCCTACGACATCGTCGCCGCCTCACTGCGGGACTTCCAGACCGTGACCGAAGGCACCGGAGCCCGGGTGATCCCCTGGCTGCAGGATTTCAGCCTCGGCGTCGACTATGGAGATGCCCAGGTCAGAGCACAGATCGACGCTGCCGCGAAAGTAGGGATCCACAGTTTCTTCCTGTGGAGTCCGTCGGTGACCTACCACGGCGGGGCCCTGCCCGTGAAGTGACCGCGTAACGCCGCGGACCCGCGCGGCGACGTCTCCGGTGACGTAATGGCCCGTCGGGGGGCCGGCCCGTCCATTTATCGGTTGTGGAATGGAGCTGGGGACATGGCTTTCCGAAGTGGTTACCTCGTGCGCTGTCGCGATTATCTCGCAGAGCACCGTCTCGCGGCGGCGATCGCCGCACCGGCCACGCTGGGCGTGGTCGCCGCCGTGGGCGCCGCCTACTCGGTGACGGCACCGCAGCAGGTGGACACCCAGCTGCGGGCCTCGGTCACCGAATGCCACGATATGGTCACCATCTCGGTGGCCGGACGGGGTGACACCCCGGCCGCGGGCACGACGAAACTGCTGGTGGATGCCAACGGGAACCCGCTGCCGGCGGCGCTGTCCGGCGATCACAGCAGCGAATGGGTCGACCCGGTGGTGAACGCCCCCGCCGACGATGTGGCGCCGGGCTCCTATGCCGCCGTCTACATCGCCTACCCGGCGAATATGGCCACCTACGAGGACGCCGTCACCACCGGTGCGGCCAACACCAAGCAGGTGATGCGGGAGATCGCGCAGGCCTGCCCGGACACCCGGTTCGCGATCGTCGGCTACAGCGAGGGCGCCGATGTGGTCCGCCGGGTCGCCATGGACGTCGGCCACCAGGAACAGACCGGCGGCGGCTACGCGATCGTGGATCCGGACAAGGTGACCGGTGTGGTGATCCTGGCCGACGGCGGCCGGACCGCAGGTGACGGCCCGTTCCCCGGCGCGGAGAACCCGTTCGGCAACCCGGACGGATTCGATCAGGTCTATCAGAACGGCAAGACGCCGGTCCCGGGGCAGGGCGCGCTGCCCGGCACCGCCGGTGATTTCGGATCGCTGAACGGCAAGATCGCCTCCTTCTGTTCCGACGGCGACCTGACCTGCGCGGCGCCGGACAATATCGCGCTGCTGCAACTGGTGGTCAATGTGGCGCGGCAGGTGAATGCCGACGCCCTGGAACGTGAGGGCCTGACGCCCGCAACCGGGCAGGACGTCGCCGTGGCACTCAGCCGGGTCGCGCTGCTGGCCCTGGGCGATATCCGCTCGCAGCCGAACTGGATGGCCAGTGACGAGACGTTCCTCGAGGTGCTGCTGCGGGTCTCCGATCCGGCCTACGACCCCGCCGCGGTGGCACCCGCCCCGCAGCAGCCCGCGGACGCCATCTCCACCGACGAGATATCGCCGTTGGCCTATCTGCCGCAGAAGGTCCTCAACGAGATCGTGGGCCTGATCGTCACCAACCAGAACACCATTCCGGTGATCCTGTCCGACCCCTACAAACTCACCCTCGGCCCGAACGCCACCGGTCATCATTTCGACTACTGGCGTGACGCCGACCCGAACAACGGTAAACCGCTGACCTCGGCCGAGTACGCGGCGGCATGGCTCACCCATCTGGCGAAACAGGCGCAGGCCGGGGAACCGGTGAACACAAAGTCGACCCCCACCGCGGCCGATCTCGACGACGCGTACCGGGCGGCGGCGGCCACCTCCACCCAGGCCACCGCCACCACGACCACCACCGCGCCGACCACGACATCGGCGACAGGTACCACCACGACCGGCGCGCCGACCACGACGGAACCGTCCGGCACCCTGCCGGCGACCCCCTCGGGAACCACGACCGCACCGTCGGAAGTCGCCGCGCCTGCCCCGGTCCCGGCCACCCCTTCGTCGAGCGGCACCGAGACGGCCACGCCGTCCACCTCGGCGGCGCCGGCCACCAGCGGCGAACCCACCCGCACCACCGAGCCCACCGTGACACCGTCCACGGGCTCGCCGGCCGAAACGGCTCGCTGATCCGGTCGGCGAGAGCCACGCGCCCGGACTCCGGGTGCGGCCACACGCCGCGCGGGCGGTGACCCACCCCGGGTCACCGCCCGCCGCCGGTTCGTACGCGAGGATGCGTTCATGACGATCACCTCGCACGATCTCGACTATCTGCGCCGCTGCGTCGATCTGGCGCGGGAGGCGCTCGCCGCCGGCGACCAGCCGTTCGGGTCGCTACTCGCCGGCGCCGACGGCGCGGTGCTGTTCGAGGACCGCAACCGGGTAGCCGGTGGCGATCCGACCCGGCATCCGGAATTCGAGATCTCCCGCTGGGCGGCCGCCCACCTGAATCCGGAGGAACGTGCTTCGGCCACCGTGTACACCTCCGGCGAACACTGCGCGATGTGCTCGGCGAGCCACGGCTGGGTGGGCCTCGGCCGAATCGTGTACGCGGCCTCGGGGCGTCAGCTCGCGGACTGGTTGCATGCCTGGGGCGCACCCGCTTCCCCGGTCGCGACCCTGGCGATCGGGGAGGTGGTGCCGGGTGCGGTCACCGACGGTCCGGCGCCCGAACTCACCGCGGAGATGGAATCGCTCTACCGCGCCTGTTTCGCCCCGGCCCGGTGATCCCCGGCAGCGGGTCCGTGGCCGGGGTCCCCGACCGGCCGGGGCGCGATCGCGGCCGGGCCCGCACCGGTCCGGCGTAGCCAGGCCAGATGCCGGCCGGATATTTCGGCGACGGTGAGCAGTTCGAATCCGGTTTCGGCCGCGAGCGCCTCCGCCCGGTCGATACCGGCCTCGGCCCAGGGGAACCAGTCACCGGCCCGATCCCGCGTCTCGAGCCGGATCTGCCGGACCACGATACCCGTTCCCGGACAGTCGAATTCGACCACCGCCAAGCCGTCGGGGCGCAACAACCGCGCCACCCGGCCCAGCAACCGGCGTGGGTCGCCGCCGATCCCGATATTGCCGTCGGCGAGCAGCGCGTAGTGCCAGCGCCCGTCACCCGGCAACGGGCCGAAGACATCACGCGCCACGGCGGGCGCGCCACGGTGCCGGGTGACCGCGATCGCCACGGGTGAGATATCCACGCCGAGCGCCATCACACCGCGCCGGCACAGCGCGGTGACCAGCCGGCCCGGACCGCATCCGAGGTCGACGGTCGGGCCGTCACAACAGCCGACCAGCGCCGAATCCACCTGCCGGTCGGCCGCGCTGACGCGGCCGCCGCCGAGCCACCGCCGGGTGGGCAACCGGGTCCGGTCGCCGTCGGCGGTGCGGATCCAGCATTCACCGCCGGTGAGAGCCGGATCGAAGCGCCCGATCACCGGGCCGCCTGTCCGGCCGTCAGCGCGTCCATCTCCGCCGCGAACCGGCCGGAACAATCACCCGCCACCCGCAGCGCGTCGTCGTAGTGGTCGACGTCGGTGAGCATCGGCAACGGACCGACGCGGTAGCCGCACGACCGTAGCGCCCGCCGGGTGTGCTCGCCGGTGGCCGGTGTGGACATCGGCACGTCGGCGAGCAGACGCGCCGCTTGCGGGTCGGGCAGCCCCAGCCCCCACCACCCGCCGTCCGCGGCCGGTCCGAGGAGAGCATCACCAGCGGCGACGAGGGCACCGGCCGCGTCGGCAAGCATTCGTGACGTGACCTGCGGGGTGTCCATCCCGATCTGCAGCACCGGGAGCCCGGCCCGGGCGGCGTCGGCGTGCGCGTTCGCCAGGCGCACCCCGAAACCGTCGCCACGCTGCGACCGCACCTCGAAGGCCGTCAGCGCGGCGGCGATCTCCGCGCCGTACTCGGCGGCGCCCAGATCCCCGGTGAGCGCGACCATCCGGTGCGCGAGCGGACAGTCCCGGACCGCGGCCAGCGTATCCAGCAACGCGGCGGCGGCCAGCCGGGCCGCCTGCACCGGCGACAGGGGCGGTGTCAGGCGGGTTTTCGCGAAACCCGCGACCGGAGCCTTGGCCACGATCAGCACTGTCGCCGGCAGTATCGCCGATCCACGACCGCCGGCCCCGATGCGGGTCACCGCAGCACCGCCAGGAAATCGCGGGTGGCCCGCAGCGAACCACGCGCCGATCCGGACACTTTGGATGTTCCGCCGGCACGGGGGTGATAGCTGATATCGACCTCCCGGACCTCCCAGTGCGCGTCCGCCGCGCGGACCAGCAGTTCCAGCGGATATCCGAACCGGTCGTGCAGCCGGCCCAGGGATTCCAGCCGCTCCCGCCCCGCGACCCGCATGGCGCCGATATCGTGCACCGGCAATCCGTAGCGGCGGCGCAGCCGGTGCGCGACGACCCGGTTGCCGAGGCGCGTATGCCACGGCCACACCCCGCGCGATACCGGCCGGCGCCGCCCGACCGCGAGGTCGGCACCCGCGCGCACCGCCGCCACCAGCAGCGGGAGTTCGGCCGGGTCCATCGACCCGTCGCCGTCGAGGACGGCCACCAGCCCGGTACCCGCCGCCGCGATTCCGGCCTGCACCGCGGCACCGTAACCGGGCCGGGTCTCGGTGATCACGCGCGCCCCGCAGGAGGCGGCGACGGCGGCCGTGCCGTCGGTGGAGCCGTTGTCCACCACGATCGGCCGGTAGCCGGGCGGTAGGGCGGCCAGGACGCCCGGCAACGCTTCGGCTTCGTTGCGGCACGGGATCACGACGGTCACACCGGCCGGGGTAGGGGGATCTGTCGCCATAGGTGTCACGCTAAGCCGGAATCGGCCGGAAACCTGTGACAAAACCATGACGTCGTGTCCTGGGTCGCGATGAATCCGCTGTTCACCGAGTGAACCGGCATAGGGTGGCCTCTGTGCCGGATCTGATCGACCTCACGAAACCCCCGACCCGGGTCCGCGGCGAACTGCTCGGCGCGGGCCTCGCCGCGCTCCTGGTAGCGGTGGCCTTCCTCGTCCCGCAACTGGCGAGCGAATCGTGGCGGGACAGCGTTTTCGCCGCCGCCGCCCCGATATTCGGGCATTGGGCCCCGCGGGTCGGCTGGGGCACCTTCCCGGCCCTGGCCCTGGCGGTCGCGGTGGTGCTGTGGGGCCCGGCTCTCACGCACCGGCTGGCCTGGCGGCCGCTGCTGGGCGCGAGCTATCTGACCGCCCTCACCTGGGCGTTCGCCCTCGCATTCGTGGACGGCTGGAAACGCGGGATCACCTCCCGGCTGGCGGACGGGCACGAGTACCTCGCCGAGGTACCGGGTGTGACCGATATCCCCGCCATGCTGCACGGATTCGCCGACCGGATCCTGGACGGGCAACCCGATTCCTGGACCACACACGTCTCGGGGCATCCGCCCGGCGCGCTGCTGTTCTTCGTGCTGCTGGACCGCCTCGGCCTCGGCGGACCGACCTGGGCGGGAATCGTCTGTGTGCTGGTGGGTTGCACCGCACCGCTGGCGGTCGCGGTGGCCCTGCGGGCCCTGGGCAGCGAGGACCGCGCCCGCGCGGTGCTGCCGTTCCTGGTGCTCGCACCGGCGGCGATCTGGATCGCGGTCTCGGCCGACGCGGTGTTCACCGGCGTCACCGCGTGGGGGGTCGCCCTGCTGGCCGTCGCGGCGGGCCGCGCGATCGCACCGGCGGCGAGCGGTGCGCCGCCGGTGACCACTCCGATGAACACAGCTGCCACCGCTACCTCGCGAGCCGACCGGCGGTACCCGGTCGCGGCGGTCGCCGCGGGAATGCTGCTCGCCCTGGGGATCTACCTGAACTACGGGCTGGTGCTCATGGGTTTTCTCGCCGTCGCCGTGCTGTTCGCGGCACGGACCGCGCGACCGCTGATCCCGGCTGTGCTGGGTGCGCTCTTCGTGGTCGCGGCGTTCACGATCGCCGGTTTCTGGTGGTTCGACGGGTACCACCTCGTGGTCGACCGCTACTACCAGGGGATCGCCATGGATCGGCCGTACGGCTACTGGTGGTGGGGCAATCTCGCCGCCACCGTCTGCGCTGTCGGTCTCGCGACCGCGGCCGCGCTCTCGCACGCCCTCGCGCCCGCCCGGCTCCGGGCACTGGAACCGGGGTCGCTGCTGGTGGCCGCCGCGCTGTGTGCGATCGCCGCCGCCGATATCAGCGGGCTGAGCAAAGCGGAAACCGAACGGATCTGGTTACCGTTCGATATGTGGCTGCTCGTGGCGACGGCGTTCCTGCCGGCCGCGCGTACCCGCCCCTGGCTGGCGGTGCAGGCCGCCGGCGCCGTGATCCTGGTCCATCTGCTGAAGACGAATTGGTGAGGTGCCCATGTGCATACTCGTAGCCGACGACGACCCGGTGGTCCGGGAAGTGGTGCGCCGCTATCTCGAGCGCGACGGCCGCACCGTCCTGGAAACCGGTGACGGCCGCGCTGCCCACGACGCGCTGACCCGGACCGCCGGCGAGGTGGAACTGGCCGTTCTGGATGTGATGATGCCGGCGCCCACCGGGATCGACCTGTGCCGGACCATTCGCGCGGGCGATCACCCGGACACCCCGATCATCCTGCTCACCGCTCTCGGCGACGAGGACGACCGGGTCCTGGGACTGGAGGCGGGCGCGGACGATTACGTCACCAAACCGTTCAGCCCGCGCGAACTGGCCTTGCGGGTCGCCTCGGTACTGCGCCGCTCCCACCGCGGACCCGCCACCGATCGGCGGGTCCTGCGCGACGGCCCGGTCACGGTGAACCCGGCGGCCCAGCTGGCCTTCGCTGGTGATCTCCCACTCCAGCTCACCCCCCGCGAATTCGATCTGCTGGCGTTCCTGCTGCGCAATCCGGGCCGGGTGTACAGCCGTGAGGAGCTGCTGGATCGGGTGTGGGGCTGGGACTTCGGCGATCTGTCCACCGTCACCGTGCATATCAAACGGCTGCGCGCCAAATTGGGCGCGGACCACCGCATCGACACCGTCTGGGGTCGCGGGTACGCCTGGGGGCGCGACGATCTCCACACGGAGCCCACCGATGGCCTCATCGCGGAGCCGCCCGATGCCTGAGAACCTGCTGGAGATCATCGGGTATACCCTGGCGTGTTCGCTACCGGTGGTGCTGGCCGGCGCGCTCGCTCTGCGCGCACTGCGGGACCGCTCGCTCACCGCGAGTATGGCCGTACTCGTCCTCATCCCGACGCTGGCGACCCTGGCCGGAATCACCGGTGTCAGCGGATTGATGTTCACCGCCGAGTTCCGGCGCACCTCCCTGGTCCTGCTGCTGGTGGCCGCGGTGACCGTTCCGGCGGCCATCCTGCTGGGCCGCGAGCAGGCCCGGAAAACGGTATGGGAGAAGCAGATCCGGGAGCAGGAACGGGCCGCCGAACAGTCCCGCCGGGAACTGGTGGCCTGGGTGAGCCACGATCTGCGCACCCCGCTGGCCGGTATCCGCGCGATGACCGAGGCACTGTCGGACGGCGTGGTGAACGATCCGGCCGATATCGCCCGGTACGCCGACCAGATCGGCCGGGAGACCCACCGTCTCTCCCGGATGGTCGACGATCTGTTCGAGATGTCCAAGATCTCCGCGGGTGCGCTGCGCCTGGACCTGGAACCCTTGGATCTGCGGGAACTGATCGACGAGATCTACTCCGCCCACCGGGCCACCGCCGATCGGGCGGGGGTGGGGTTCACCGCCCGCCAGCCCGCGGCCCCGCTACCGGTTTCCGCCGACGATCACGCACTCGGCCGGGTACTGGCGAATCTGGTGTCCAACGCGATCGCCCACACCCCGCCCGGCGGCGAGGTGGTGATCACCGCCGGGCATGCCGACGGCCAGGTGTGGACCAGGGTCGACGATTCCGGGCCGGGTATCGCCGCGGGCGATCTGCCCCGGATCTTCGAAGTGGCCTATCGCGGTACGGCGGTGCGCTCGCCGGTCGCGGACAACGGTGTGCCGACGGGCAGCGGAATGGGCCTGGCCATCGCCGCGGGCCTGGTCGAAGCGCATCGGGGCGCGATCACCGCCGCCAACCGGGACGTCGGCTGCCGCTTCGAGATCCGGCTACCGGCCGAACCCGGGTAGTTCGCCGCGGTGCCGTTGACGCGGCGCGCACCGATTCCACACCCCGCACCCGCCTCGGGCGCGATATCGGTGGGCGGCCCACGGCAGCGATCGGGATTCCGTAAGGCCGGACACGAAAGGCCGGTTCAGCCGATCGGCGCGGCCGCCGCGGTGCCCCGTAGCGGTGCCGAGGCGAACTCCACCAGGCCTTCTTCGGGGCGCACCTGTGCCGTGAAGCCGAGGATCCGCCGGGCGCGGGTGGGGTCGGCGACGATATGCCGGACATCGCCGGGCCGGGCCCCGCCGGTGGTCACCGGATCGGGGCCGCCGTGCGCGGCGGCCAGGGTCCGGGCGACAGCGCCGATGGTGATCGGCTGCCCGGAGCAGATGTTCAGCGGGACGAACCCCGGCAGCCGGGCCTCGACCGCGGCCAGGTTCGCGGCGGCGATATCGCTGACGTGCACGAAATCCCTGGTCTGGCCGCCGTCCTCGAACACCTGCGGCGCCCGCCCGGCGGCCAGCGCCGAACGGAAGATCGCCGCCACCCCGGAATACGGCGTATCCCTGGGCATTCCGGGACCGTAGACATTGTGGTAGCGCAGCGCCGTGACCGCCGCACCGGTCGCCGCGACCCAGGCCGTCGCGTAGTTCTCCTGCGCCACCTTGCTGGCCGCGTACAGGCTGCGGGGCCGCGACGGCGTGTCCTCGGGTACCGGCGCCCAGTCGAGTTCCTCGCCCTCGTGCCGGTGCTCGTACCGGCCCGCCGCGAGGTCGGCGTCGGTGCGCGGACCCACCGCGACCACCCCGTCGCGTCCGCGGTACAGCCCCTCCCCGTAGACGACCATCGAGGAGGCGAGGACCAGCCGGGCGCATCCGGCCCGCTCCATCGCGGCCAGCAGAACCGCCGTGCCGTAGTCGTTGTGACCGGCGTAGGCGGGCGCGTCCTGGGTGTTCACCCCGGCGCCCACCACCGCGGCCTGATGACAGACGACGTCCACACCGCGCAGCGCGGCGTCGAGGGCGGCGGGCTCGCGGATATCGATACGGGAGACCCCGGCGGGCGGGTGCGCGTCCGGTCCGTGCGCGGCGGGCAGCATCAGGTCGGCGGCCACCACCTCGTGTCCGGCCGCGAGCAATGCGGTGTGGATATGGGACCCGATGAACCCGGCCGCGCCGGTCAGCAGTACTCGCATCCTCCCGATCCTGCCCGCCGCACCGCGCCGGACGTGGGACGCGAGCGCCGATGTCACGGATTCGTCATACCTATCCCCGCCGTGGCGTGTCCGAAACGGGTCGTGACAACACCGCACTTGACCTGAACTTAACTAAAGGTTCGAGACTGTGGATATTCGACGGAAACGAACCGGAGGAGGTTCATCGTGCGAGCGGTGCAGGTCAGGGAATTCGGCGGGCCCGAGGTACTGGAACTACACGAACTGCCGGACCCGGAGCCCGCGGCCGGGCAGGTCCTGGTGCGGGTGGCGGCGGCCGATGTCATGTTCCTCGACACCCGGTTGCGGTCGGGGTGGGGAACCGATTTCTTCCCCGTCCGGCCGCCGTACGTACCCGGCGGGGCGATCGGCGGCGTGATCACGGCGGTGGGATCGGATGTCGATCCGGCCCTCCTGGGCAAGCGGGTCGCCGCCCCCACCGCCGCCAGCGGTATCGGCGGCGGCCTGCCCATCGGCGGCTACGCCGAATCGGCGCTGACCGAGCTCGCGCATCTCACCGAGATTCCCGGCGATGTCACCGTCGAGCAGGCCACCGCCCTGGTCCACGACGGCCACACCGCGTCGGCGGCCTTCGACCGCGCCGCCGTCCGCCCCGGAGATACTGTCCTGATCACCGCGGCGGCGGGCGGACTCGGCACCCTGCTGACCCAGCTGGCACGGCAGGCCGGCGCCGAGGTGATCGCCGCAGCCCGTGGCGAGGCGAAACTCGCCCTGGCCCGCAGGCTCGGCGCCGCAACGGCGATCGATTACTCCGAGCCCGGGTGGGCCGAACGGGTCCGGGCCGCGACCGGCGGCCGCGGCCCGGATGTGGTGTTCGACGGCGCCGGCGGGCAGCCGGGCGACGCCGCGCTGGCGATCACCGCCGATAAGGGCAGGTTCATCGGCTACGGCGCCGCCGCCGGGGAATTCGCCGATACCGGATCGGAACAGCCCCGGGAACGTGGTGTCGAGGTGCTGAGCCTGTTCGACCTCCCCACCGGCGGTGATCACCGGTCCGCCTACGCCACCCGGATGCTCGGCGAGGTCGCGGCCGGACGGGTGGAGGTCGTCGTCGGCCAGACCTACCCGCTCGCCGACGCCGCGCGGGCGCATACCGCGATCGAGAACCGGTCCGCCCTGGGCCGCACCCTGGTCATCCCGGAATGACGGGCCCGGGGCTCAGGCGGAAGTCTGCTCGATGAGGTCGTCGTAACGGCTCTCGAGCGCGCCGATCTGCGCGGGGTCGGGAATTCCACCCGGCCCCGCGTCGAGTGAATCCCGCAGCGAATCCAGGCAGACGTGGTAGCCCGCGGCCGTTCCGGAATGCCCCCGCGGTCCCGGCCGCCCGAACCAGACCGTGCAGAGCAACCGGGTTCCGGCACCGTCCTCGAGCACGTCGAACCGCAGATGTTCGTCGTCCCAGAGGAATTCGAAGACCCGGGGCGGTTCCCAGGTGAGGATGCGGCCGGGCAGTTCCGGATCGTCGAGGTCGACACCCACTTCGGTGAGTTCCGCCTCGGCGTGTTCGACCGATTCCGGCCAGAACCGCAGCCGGATCTCCGCACCCGCGCGGCGCTCGCCGACGATATCGGCCGGGAACCAGGCCCGCAGATGCTCGGATTCGGTGAGCGCCCGCCAGACCTTGGCCGGCGGATGCGCCAGCCGGCGTTCGTAGCGGGTGCCCAGACGGTCACCGTCGCGCAGCACCTCGCCGAGACGTTCGGTCGTTTCGGTCATGTCACTCCTCGTTGTCGCTGTTGGGGGCGCCGGGAGTCGCCTCGCCGGGCAGTGCCTCATCGGGCATGGCATCGAGATAGCGCTCGAATTCGTCGAGCCGGTCGGCCCATATCTCCCGGAACGGGGCCAGCCACGCATCGATCTCCCGGAGCCGGGCCGGCGCGAGACCGTAGTGCCGGCGCGGGCCGTCCACCCGTACCCGCACCAGCGCCGCCGCGTCGAGCATCTTCAGATGTTTCGACACATTGGGCTGTGCGGTCCCGAGCGCATCCACCAGATCACCGACGGTGCGTTCACCGTTGCGGAGCAGGTCGAGGATCCGCCGCCGGGTGGGGTCGGCGAGAACCTCGAATACATCGCGTGCCACGGCCCCATAATTCCTCCCTAGGCATATTCCTGTCAAGGAATATGCCCGCCGGAAAGAATCCGCGCTGATAAAGGCGCAGATATGACCGAGGTCCGCGTCCGGCATGCGGCCTCAGGCCTCAGGCCTCAGGCCTCCGGGCATGCGGCATGCGGTCAGCGGGTCGCGCCTTGTGCCGCCGCCACGACCTGCGCCACCCAGGCGGAGAAATCGCCCACCGCCGCGGCCGGGAGGGTCTCCGCCGCGCCGCGCGGCCGCTCGAAACTACGGACCGCCGCCACCACCAGCGCCCGGAATCGCGGCTCCGATGCCGCGATGACCCGCGCCGCCGCCCGTTTCGCCGTCCACCGCCCGGTGCGGCAGAACACCACCGAACGACATCCATTGAGCACCCGGTTGTCCGCCGGATGACCGGGTGCGGTGGCGTGTTCGCGCACCGAATCCCCGATCGCGGCGAGCACCAGGTCCCGCCGCGGCGCCGCCAGCACTTCCCGCGCGGGAGGTCCGGCGAGCACCAGGCCACTCTGGTAGGCGATGGCCCGGTCGATGACGAACCAGAAATCCGGCGCCCGGCCGGAATCGAGATCGGCGACCTCCGGCAGAGCCGCGCCGGTATTCAGATTCAGCAGATATCCCGCCCGCGGCGACGGCGTCGCGGCGAAATCCGCGTCGTAGACCACCAGCTCGAGTCCGGCCGCGGGACAGTGGAATTCCGGATGAGCCAGCACCCGGGCGAGCTCGCGTGCCGATTCCCCGGGCGCGACGGGCGCAACGACCACCGCGATATCGATATCGCTGCGGCCGTGCCGATAGTCGCCCAGAGCCAGCGATCCGACCGCGTATACGCCGGTCAGATACCGGCCGTACACGGCTTCCACCCGGCCGACGAGCCGCTCGAGATAGGCCCGTATCCCGGGCGGTATCGCCCGGCTCCCGGCAGCCCCCGGTTCGGCCGCCGGGACGGCGGGCGGCGGTGGGCCGGAATTCCCGGAATCCCCTGACGCCGCCTGTTCGCCGCCGTATCGGGTCATGGCACCCAGGCTAATCCCGCGTTCGGATCCGGGACGGTACGCGTGGAATTCCCCCTCCCCGACCGGCACGGCCCGCATATCGGGCCGCCCCGGCCGGGGAGGGAGCACGGTGTTCCGGATTCCCGCGTGACGGGGAGTCCGGAACACCGGAGACGGGTCTCGAAGATCGGCGCACGAGCCTCGACCTCTTTCTTGTGCTGTCGGTTGAACTTCAGATGATGATCAGCTGCGGACCCGGGCCAGGAATGCGGTCACGTTGTCCTGTACCTGGCGGATCCGGTCCTCGGAATCGAAATCGTCGCGGTACGCGCGACCCATCGCCGGGGTCTTCTTACGCCGGGCGTACAGCGAACAGGCCAGATCGTCGCAGATATAGGTGCCCGTCGTATTGCCGCGCCGCCCGGCTTCACCGGCCTTACGTGCCGTCATCAGTACGACCCCACCGTTGCTGTGGGTGGTCGAACAGATCGTGCACATCTGGGAGCGGCGCGGTCCGCCGGTCTCGAAGCGCAGCGCGATACCGGCGAATCCCGCCTCCTCGGGCACCACCAGGTAGGCGCGGCCCGGAAGTCCGGGATCGGCCCAGCCCAGGAAGTCCAGATCCGCCCAGGGACGGCCGGCGAGATCGGGGGGCAGGGTGAGCCGTTTGGCGTCGCCCTTCGAACAGTTCACGAACGACGCTCTGATCTCCGGCTCGGTCAGGGGTTGCACGGGGTGTCTCCTTGCGTGTAGTGGACAAACCGCGACAACCTATCGGGTGCCCGCCACCCGGGGCAAACATTTTTCCGCACCCGTCCGGAGAGCCGCCGCACCCGGCACCACCCCGGTGGCCTTCGGTTTCACCGGCTCTCCCGGTCGCGGCCGCGCCGGGCGGCCGCCGATCTTTGGCCGAAAGTATCGATCCGGCTCCCCACCGGCGTTCTAAAGTGAGATAGAACACACGAAGGAACAGGAGTTCATATGAGTGCGGGATGCCCGGTGTCGGTTCTCGTCATCGGCGCCGGATTCGGCGGGATCGGCGTGGCGATCGAACTACGCCGCCACGGGTTCGGCGACATCACCATTCTGGAGAAGGCCCCCGATCTCGGCGGGGTGTGGCGGGAGAACACCTATCCCGGCGCGGCCTGTGATGTGCCGTCCCCGCTGTACTCCTACTCCTTCGAACAGAAGCCCGACTGGCCGCAGCGCTACTCGGGTCAGGCGGCGATCCACGCATACCTGCGCGGCGTCACCGAACGGCACGGGCTACTCGACCGGATCGAATTCGACGTCGAGGTCACCGATGCCGTCTTCGACGAGGAATCCGGCCGCTGGACCGTCCATTCCGCCGACGGCGACACCCGCGTGGCGGATGTCCTGATCTCCGCGGTCGGCCAGCTGTCGCGCCCGCAACTGCCGGATATCCCGGGGATCGGGAGCTTCACCGGTTCCGCCTTCCACTCCGCGCTGTGGGACCACGGCGTCGATCTCACGGGTAAGCGGGTGGCGTGTATCGGCACCGGCGCGAGCGCCATCCAATACGTTCCGGCGATCCAGCCGCAGGTCGCGCAGCTCACTCTGTTCCAGCGCACCCCCGCCTGGGTGCTGCCCAAATTCGATACCGACTACTCCCCCATCCAGCACAAACTCTTCGCCAAGATTCCCGGCATGCTGCTGCTGGAACGACTCGGCTGGTGGCTCACCGCCGAAATCTCCTCGTTGGGACTGGTGGAACTGCCGATCATCAGCCGGCTGGTCTCCCGGATGGCGGCGCGCAATCTCACCAAGAATGTCGACGACCCCGAACTCCGCGCGAAACTGACCCCCGACTACCCGATCGCCTGTAAACGCACCCTGTTCTCCAGCGACTACTACCCGGCGCTCACCCGGCCCAATGTCGAGGTCACCACCGCGGCCGTCACCGAGATCACCGCGCAGGGCGTCCGCACCGGCGACGGCACCCTCCACGAAGCCGATGTGATCATCTACGGCACCGGATTCAAGGGCACCGAATTCCTGTGGCCGATGCGGATCCGGGGGCGCGGTGGACGCGAACTCGCCGACACCTGGGCCGACGGCGCGCACGCCTACTACGGGATCACGGTGCCGGAATTCCCGAATCTGTTCATGGTGTACGGACCGAATACCAACCTCGGCGTCGGCTCGATCATCTACATGATCGAATCGCAGTCGCGCTATATCCGCCAGGCGGTGCAGCTGCTCGACGCCACTCCCGGGCATACCCTCGAGGTCCGCGCCGAGACCGAGCGGGCGTTCAACGACGAGTTGCAGAAACGTCTCGACCGCACCCCCTGGAACTTCTGCTCCAGCTGGTATCGCAACGCGGCCGGCAAGATCACCAACAACTGGCCCGGCACCGTCACCCGTTACCGGCGCCGGGTGCGCACCCTCGACCCGGACGACTACACCCTCACTCCCGCCGCGTGATCCACCGCGACGATCCTCACATGTGCGACTCGTCTCTGGGCTCGGTGGCGCCGGCCTGCCAGGCTGGCTCCGGGACCCGGAGGAGGTATCGCGGTGGGGAAATCGAGCGGATGGGCACCGGATGTCTTCGAGTCGGCGGCACGGCGCCGCGGATTCGTTCTCGACGACCCGCAACGCGCCGCCGCGGCCCGGCTCTCCCAACTGGGTTCCGAATTATCCGGGCGCCGAAAGGTATTCGGTGCGACCCCGCGCGGGGTATACCTCTGGGGTCCGGTGGGCCGCGGTAAGAGCTGGCTCGCCGATACCTTCTACGACGCCGCACCCACCCGCAGGCACCGGGTGCATTTCCACGAATTCTTCCGCGAGTTCCACGGCCGCTACGCCGCCCACCGCGGCGCGCGCGACGCCTGTGATCGGGCGGTGCGGGATCTGCTCGGCGATTACCGCCTGGTGTGTTTCGACGAATTCCATGTGCACGACCCCGGCGACGCCACCATCATCGGCCGGGTGCTGGGCTCCCTTTTCGCACAGCGGATCATTCTGGTGGCCACGTCGAACTATCCGCCCTCGGGTCTGCTGCCCAATCCGCTGTTCCACCATTTGATCGAACCGGTCGCGGCCGCACTGGAGCGGACACTCGATATCGTCGCCGTGGATGGCCCCCGGGACTATCGCCGCACCCACCGGGCCGGGCCGGTGCCGGCCGGCTTCCGCGGCGGCCGCTACCTCTGGCCGGGTACCGGAGAACAGTTGACCGCCGCCGGCCTGCACGCCCCACTGCCCGCCGAACGGCGACCGGTCACGGTCGGCACCCACACCGTTCTCGCGCGCGCCGTCCGCGGCGAGGCGGTCTGGTTCGATTTCACGGAACTGTGCGACCGCCCCCACTCCACCATCGACTATCTGGCACTCACCGATCGTTTCCGCCGCTGGACCCTCTCCGGCATCCCGGTCCTGTCCGGTACCACCCGCGATGCCGTCCAGCGTTTCGCCAACCTCGTCGACGTGCTCTGCGACCGCGATATCACCGCCGACCTCATCGCGGCGGCGCCGCTCACCGCATGCCTCTCCGGCGACCACCTGCCCCCGGATATCCACCGCACCGCCAGCCGGCTGTCCCTGCTACAGGGCGCCGGCCCGGCGGCCGCCCGCGTGGATCAGTAGTCCGGGAAGAACCAGAGATCCTGGTCCGCCGCGGCTCGCAGGAACGCCGCGAAGGCCCGCACCCGCTCGAGCGCGTGCCCGTCGTCGCTGTCGTGGCCGAACAGCGGAACCTGCGCATCCCCGGCATCGGCGCGGTCGAACCATTCGTCCACGCGCTCCAGCAGGACCCGCACATCGTCCGGGTCGAACAGGTCGTACAGGCTCATCCGGAACTCGTCGGACACCCATTTCTCGTACACCTGCCCCCGGAACCCGGTGGGGTCGCCGTCGGACGGCCAGAACAGGCCGCCCTCGGCGAAATCGCGCGGGAGATCGTGGAAGGGTGTGAGATCGGCCGGATGCAGCCATCCGAACTCTCCCCGCTCCTCCTCCGGCGTCGCCTGTAGCTGCTGGAAGGCCGCCATATCGGTCACCCGCTCCTGGCTGGGCCGGACCGCGTACACGTCGAGTCCCATGGGTCAGAGCCTAGAGCGTGTGGGGCGCGCGCGCCGCCGGGAAGGTCCGGCTCCCATCGAGCCACCGGGTGCGCACGGCGTCAGTTCCCGAGCGCGGCCCCGGCCGGGCCTAGATCGAGGAACACCGTTTCGCCGTTCGCGTCGTCGAGGCCGTCGTTATCGGTGACCACGAACAGGTTCCCGTTACCGCCGACAGTGAGACCCTCGACCTTCTCCTGGGCGAAACCGCGGGTGGCCCGCAGATCCGGCAGCAGATCCCGCACCAGTTTCTTCGGCAAAACCTGCGGGGGCGCACCGGCACCGGTCACACCGCTCACGGTGGGGATCTCGACGCGGTAGACGGCTTTGAGGGCGGCGTCCGGGCCGTTGAGTTTATCGCGTTCGAGAATCAGTAATCCGCCATCGTGCACCGCGATTTCGGACAGTCCGACCCAATCGCCCTTCGCGGCCGTTTTCTCCAACCGGTAGCCGAACCACTCCCACGCATCGCCGGCCGGGGTATAGCGACCGATCCGGGCGACACCCTTCGGGTCACCCTCGAGTTCCCGCTGCAACACCACCCAGATCGCGTCCCCGTCGACCGCGACCCCTTCGAGTCCCTGACCGCCCAGCCCGGCCGCGATCTCGGCCGGTAATGCGACCCGCTGTTCGATTCCACCGTCCGCGGCGACGGTGATCAGCTCGTTGCCGGGCCCTTTCTCCCCCTCGACGGCCAGCACGAAACCGCCGCCGGGCCGTGCCGACAACCCTTCGATATCGAGCGCCACCGGCGCGCCGTTCTCGGTGATCGCGAGCTCGCGATCGATGACCGCGGGCGAGCGTGTCACGTCCACCCCGAGGATGCGCGCCGGACCGTAGGCGATATCGGTAGCGGTGTACAGCCGGCCCGCGGCGGCCGGGTCGGCGGACAGGGCACCGAGCGCACCCCACCCGATCGGCGTTCCGCCGGCCTCGGCGGACACGATCGACGGGAAAGCCGGTGTGCCCGAGCCGCCGGCGAACGCCTCGCCGAATCCGTAGATATTCACCGCGGCGCGGACCCGGCCCTCGGCGTCATCGGTTTCCGAGGCGATCACCAGCAGATCCCGTTGCGGAACGGGCACGACACCTTCCGGACCCGGCGTCGTCGGCAGGATCTGGAGGAACTTCGGAGCCGTCACCTCACCGATGTCGTATACGGCGACGAAATTGCCGCGTTCGGAGGCGACCAGCGCCACCGGCCGGCCGCCGATCTCGGTGATCGCGAGACCTTCGGGCTCCGGCCCCTTCGCTTCGGCACGCCCTTCGCTGTGCAGACCGGTCTGTACCGCGAGCCGCTCGACCGAGTTCCCGGCGTCCCACACCACCGCACCGGTCGCGGCGTCGAAGATCGACCAACCGCGGGTGCCGCCCTTCCAGTCGCCCTCGTTGGCGGTCGCGAGATGGTCGTCGCCGATCCAGCCGATCGCATCGGGTTCGCGGGGCGCCGCCGGGATCGAACCCGTCTGGTCGAGCACGCCGTCCTCCGCGGTGTCGATACCGTTCACGGCCACGGACCCGGCCTCGAAGATCGACGTCACCGTCGCGGTGGTCCCGTCGATCACGGCGATACCGTTGTTCTCCTGCAGCGTCACCGCGACCTGACCGCGCGAGTTGATACTCACGTATTCGGGTTCGAGGTCCTCGGGACTGTCCAGACCCGCGGCCCGGGCCGCCTCCACATCGAAATCGACCTTGCGGGCCGTCCACGCGTCCGGTACTCCGGCGAGGCCGATGAGCTGGACGAACCCGGTCGGCGGCTGCGGCAGATCCCCCTCTTCGCCGCCCGCCGGCGCGAATTCCTCGTCGCGCTGATTCTCCATCGCGATCGCCGCGAAGGACCCGTCCGGGCTCACGGCGATCGAATCCGGCTGTCCACCGAGATCGATACTGCGCACCCGGGTCCGGTCGGCGACGCGCACTATATCGAGGCGGCCCGCGGGCTTCGCGAAATCGCCGCCGGTGGTGTCGACGACCACCAGCACGTACCCGCCGTACGCGACCACCGATGTCGGCTGATCGTCGGCGTGGCCCAGCTCCTTCAACGACAGTGTGCCCAGGCCCGCGGGCTTCGCCGGATCACGGATATCGAGGAACCCGATACGTTTGGCGGCGGCGTCGGTGTAGATGACGGTGTTGCCGTCCGGGGTGACGGTCGAGATCTCGGCCACCGTCTCGGTATCGAGCGGCTCCCCGGCCGGCCGGTTCAGGTACACCGGATAGGTGGACGCCCGGTGATAACGCTGCGAGTCCGGCAGTTTCCACTGGATCGAGGAGCCGGCCCCGTCGTTCCCGTCGCCCGAGCATCCAGCCACCAACAGGGCTACGGCAGCGGCCACCGCCAGCACTCGACCCGTCTTCGCCGTCGTCATTGTTCCTCGAATTCAGCTCTACCGGGCAGTCGAGTGAGCTTGACGCCGGTAGGTGAGCTGCCGGGGGGACTTCGGTGAAATCGGGGAAACGGACAAGCGTCCAACAACGGAGGGGCGCCGGACTCACCGGCCCGGGACGATGCGGAGCACCCGGTCGTCGCCGGGGCGGGGGTCACCGCGGCCGTCGGTGTTGTTGGTCAGCACCCAGAGGGCGCCGTCCGGCGCGGTCACCACGTCCCGCAAGCGCCCGTACTCACCGGCCAGATGTTCGGCCGATACGGACGGATCGGAAAGCGGGATCTCACGGAGCCGCTCGCCGCGCAGGTTGGCGACGAACAGCGCATCCTCGGTGACCGCCACACCGCTGGGGCTCGCGACGGCGGGCTCCCACTGCTGCACCGGGTCGATGAACTCCGGACGCCCCGCGGCCCCTTCGACTTCGGGCCACCCGTAGTTGCCGCCCGCCTCGATGATGTTGAGCTCGTCCCAGGTGTCCTGGCCGAACTCGGACGCGTACAGGGTTCCGTCCGCGGCCCATCCGATGCCCTGCGGATTCCGGTGCCCATAGCTGTAGACGAGGGACCCGGGAAACGGGTTGTCCCGCGGCACCCGCCCCTCGGGCGTCATCCGCAGAATCTTGCCGGTCAGCGCATTCCGGTCCTGCGCACTCGCACGGTCACCGGCGTCTCCGACGGTCGCGTACAGCATCCCGTCGGGCCCGAAGGCGATACGGCCTCCGTTGTGGTAACGCGCCGAGGCAATCTCGTTCAGCAGCGTTTCTCCCGGTCCGATTCCCAGCGATCCGGGCTGCCCCGTGAGCGGGTATCGCTGGAGGCGGTTTCCGTCCGGCGTCGTGGAGTAGACGTAGAGGTTCCCGTCGCGCACCGCGATCCCGAGCATCCCGCCCTCCCCCGTTCCGGCCACCCCGGGAATCGTGGCGACCGCACGCGTACCGCCGCGCGCATCGAGTTCGAGGACGCGGGCGGAATCACGTTCCCCGATCAGCGCGACACCACCGTGGAACGCGATCGACCACGGGGCCGCGAGCCGGTCCGTCACCACCGACGTCGCACCGAACACGGCCGGCGCCGGGTGCGGCTTCGACGACGAACCGGGCGTTTCGGCGGTCTCGTCCGAGCAGGCGACGAGGGCCGTCGCCAGCACCACCGCTGCCGCGAACGTTCCGGAAAGCCTGATCCGAGGCCACCTCACACCCATACCGAGCCACTTCCGTCTCCGAGGACCGGGATCAGTTCAGGCTACGCGGCCGGGCCTCCGGGATCGCCGACCTCACCGGCCGGAAGCCGGAGGTTCACGCAGCACCGGGGAACGTAGGGTCGGAGGTACCCGCGCCACCGAGTCCGACAGCCAGGAGTGCCGAATGTCGATCCGTAGCCTCAACCATGCGGTGCTCTTCGTCTCCGACGTGGAACGCAGCGTCGACTTCTACACCCGGGTACTGGGCTTCGAACGTCTCCCCGCCGATTTCCCGGGCGCCGCGTTCCTGCGCGGGACCGCCTCCGCGAACGACCACGACCTCGGCCTGTTCCAGGCGCGCGGTGAACGCGCCCCCGACGGCTCGGTCGGCCTCTACCACCTGGCCTGGGAGGTGGAAACCCTCACCGACCTCGCCGGCGCCCGCACCCGCCTCCGCGAGGCGGACGCGCTGACCGGTGCCGCGAACCACGCCGCGACCAAGGCCCTGTACGGACGCGACCCGGACGGTATCGAGTTCGAGGTCACCTGGCTGGTCCCCGACCACCTGGTAGCCGCCGAACTCGGCCCCGGCGTTCCCCCCACCCGACCCCTCGACCTGGACGCCGAGATCGCCCGCTACGGCGCCCACACCTCCGGCGGCCCCCGCACCGACCGCCACCTCTACGCCCGCCACGGCAACCGATCCTGACGTCATCGCCGCCGCCCCGCCCACTAT
Source organism: Nocardia sp. NPDC024068 (assembly GCF_040638875.1). NCBI lineage: Bacteria > Bacillati > Actinomycetota > Actinomycetes > Mycobacteriales > Nocardiaceae > Nocardia > Nocardia sp. NPDC024068. Next base: position 533,926 of record NZ_JBEZYU010000001.1, read on the forward strand.
GAAACACTGGCGCAAAACGTCTCATTTATAGGAGACTGACCTCGTTGGACGAACCGCGGTACGGCCGCGGTGGCAGGACCCGAGGAGATGGCGCATCGATGACCCCCGACGAGTACGACGAAGCGACGCCCGGGTCGGCGCCCGCCGGTATCGACGTGGAGCGCGTCACGACCTGGTTCGCCGAGCATCTCCCCCGGGTCGAGCCACCCCTGCGTTTCGGCCTGATCACCGGTGGCCGGTCCAATCTCACCTATCGCGTGCACGATGAGGCCGGATCCCGCTGGGTTCTCCGCCGCCCGCCCACCGGGCACGTCCTGGCCTCCGCGCACGATGTGGTGCGGGAGTTCCGGATCCTCGACCTGCTCGCCGACAGCCCGGTCCCGGTCCCGCCGGTCCTGGGTTGCTGCACCGACCATGCCGTGACCGGCGCGGACTTCTACGTCATGGAATTCGTGGACGGGATAGTCCCGGACGATGCCGAAGCGGCCGCCGGTATTCCGCGCGCGAGCCGGGCCGCCGCGTCCCGCGCTATCGTCGATACGCTCGCAGCGGTCCACGCCGTGGATACCACCACCGGCCCACTGGCCGAGTTGCGCAGATCCGGGAGCTATCTCGAACGTCAGTTGCGCCGCTGGCATCGCCAGCTGAGCGCCGGCGGTGTCGGTCCGGGCCCACTCTGGGATGTCCACGAACTGCTGACCCGCAACATGCCGGCCGAACGGTGGACCGGTATCGCCCATGGCGACTTCCGCCCGGGCAATCTGCTGATCGGGACCGACGGCACCGTCCGGGCGGTCCTGGACTGGGAGCTGTGGACCGTCGGTGATGTGATGGCCGATATCGGCTGGCTCGCGGCCTCCTGGTCGTCGGCGGAGGTGTTCGGCTGGGCCCCCGAACCCGCGGCGGGCTACCTCGACCTCGATGCCGTGCTGTCGCGCTATGCCGACGCCACGGGTCGCGCTCTCGACGATCTGCCCTACTACCAGGCCTTCGCCCTGTGGCGGCTGGCGGCCATCGCGGAGGGGGTGGCGGCACGCTTCCGCGCCGGGGTGATGGGTGCACAGGACGTCGACGTGGCGGAGCTCTCCCGGCGCCCGGCGCGGCTCGCCGACGCCGCGCGCGAGATCCTGACGACAAGCGGAACACGCTGATCGTTGTCAGCGCTGCCCCGAGTCAGCGCTGCCCCGAGTTTCCGTCCCCGGCCACAGATCCGGAGAACCGTTTCGCCCATCCACCATGTCGACGGCGGTTCATCAGATGGCCGCACAACAGCAGCGTCCACACCACCGCGACCGCGACCGCGAGTCCCACCGGGTAGTTGCGGTCGAGAAGACTCGCGTTGTCGGACGCCGGTGCCAGCAGGACCGGAAGCGCCACCAGGATCAGCGTGACGGTGCACACCGCGCCGCAGGTGAGGGCACCCCACCAGTTCGCCGGGACCGCCCTGCCCACCGAGTATCCGGCGGCCGCGCAGAGCGGAGCGAACACCGCGTCGTGCGCCGCGATCGCGAGGAGCGCCCAGAGGGCGATCTCACGGACGACGTCGGGGCCCAGGTCCACGAGCAGGGTGGCTCCGTATCCGGCGAGCGCCAGACCACCGAGCAGGAGCAGGACGCGGGTGCCGGTCATCCGAGCACCTCTATCCGGGACAACCATTTCGTCTGCAGCACACCGGGGCGATTGGGTGCGATGAGGCGGCACGGGTATCCGTGATCGAGATCCAGGGTCTCACCGTTGACAGTGAGCGCGATCAGGGTGCGGTCGTCGACCACATGGGGGTGCGGGAGTCGAGACACCCGATACAGGCCGGTGGGTTCCAGTGATTCGAACCCGACATCGCCGACCCGGGACTCCCCTACCGCCGCGAGGAGATCCCGGAGCCGGATTCCGGTCCAGTGGGCGGTGGCGCTCCATCCTTCTACGCAGGCAATGGGAAGACGCACGGCCGTCTGGGGAAGCGCGAGGAGTTCGGTGCGGGTGAACTCGCGGCGCTGCGCGCCGACGACCACGGTCAAGCGGTAGGCGGGGTCACGGGCCGGTTCTTCGATACCGGCCCGGGCCGCCGTGCGGTTCACCGGAAGTCCCTGCGGCCCCTTCCCGCTGCGCGGGGCCAGCACCGCGAGCGGGCGTAGAAACCCGACCGACTGCCCGGCCACGGTGAGAACGGCCGCGACGGCCGCGACACCGGCTCCGGCCAGCGCGGCCCGGCGTGACAACCGGGTCGCGGTATCGGGCGGCGGGCCCGGCCGCGCGCCCAGGGCGTCGCGGATCACCGGCAGTTTCACCGCGAGATGGACGGCCAGCGCCCCCACGGCGATGTAGGCCATCGCGTAGTGGGCCGACGGGAAATAGAAATCCCACCAGTAGAACTGCGCGATATTCGACAGACCGGTGGCGAGCTGGAACAGGACCGACCCGACCAGGACCGCGATCGACAACCGTTCGAGGACCCGCCGCGGCCCGCCCAGAATCGGGCGGGCGAACAGTCGCGGGTACACGGCCCACAGTTTCACCAGCACCAGCGGTATCGCGGCGATACCGGACAGCACATGGGTGCCCTGGGTGACGCGGTACAGCCAGGCCGGGTTCGCCGGCCACCGGAACCACCCGGGCGGGTGCTGGATCAGATGACTGAGCAGCCCGGTGAGGAAACAGACGACTATCGCGGCGCCCAGCCACCGCCCGACCCTGGCGGCGACGTCGGGCCCCCGCCCGCTCATCGACGAGACCGCCCGCGCGGGCCGGACGGGGAGCCGGCTGCATCGCGGCACCGGCCCGGGCCGGTGCGCCGCCCGGCGGTATCGGTCCGATCTGGGGACATACCTGTCACGCTAGGCGTCGAACCGGCGAAATCCGTGACATGACCAGCGGGTCGCGCGGCCGAGTCGCCGGGCCACCGATCTTGGGCCGTCCGATCCGGCCGGGCGACCGTTCGCAATATCTGTGGATCACCCGGATGTCCCAGCCTATGTGGTGCCGCCGCCCGTGATGAGCCGCAGCCCTGGACAGATCTTCCGCAGCTCGCTCGCCACCGCCCACGTGGGCGTCACGAGGACCGGCGACCGCCTCGAGGAACGTCCCGGAAGGGGACGTTGTGATCGGAACGCGCTTCCCGCGGCATACCGAGCACCCGTTCACTGATCACATTGCGTGCCATCTCGGTGGTCCCGCCCCCGATACAACTCACCTGACGCATCAGGAACGTATCCCCGATATCGCCGAGTTCCTCGGTCCACACCGCGCCGCCGGACCCGGCGATCTCGAATTCGATCGTCGCCCGCCGTGTTTCGGCGAGCCCGCGGAACAGGCGGCCGAGGGCGGCCGAATGATCGGATATCGCGCCCGACACCATCCCGGCGCCCAGCCGCCGTTGCAATTCGGTGCCGACGATCTCGAGCATCTCCGATTCACCGATGAGATCACGGACTCCGGGGTCGTCCAGGGTTCCGGCGTGGTGGGCGATCTCCACCGGGGTGCGATCGGATATGGCGGGTTTCTCCGGCACCGTCGTGTACGGGGATTCCGAGAGCAGCCGTTCGTGGAACATCCACCGGGTCCCGACCGTCCAGCCGTCGTCCACGGCACCGATCCGGTCGGAATCGGGTACGCGGACATCGGTGAGGAATTCCTGGCAGAAATCCTGGGCGCCGTTGAGCATCTCGATCTGATGCACCGCGATTCCCGGCTGCTGGATCGGCAGGATGAATACGGTGAGCCCGCGGTGTTTGGGAACATCCCAGTTGGTCCGGGCCAGGCACAGGGCCCAGTCGGAGTACCAGGCGCCGGTGGTCCAGATCTTGGCGCCGTTGAGCACCCAGTCGTCACCGTCACGGACCGCGGTGGTCACCGCACCCGCCACATCGGAGCCGCCGCTGGGTTCAGAGAGGAACTGCATCCAGATCTCCTCACCGCGCAGCATGGCCGGAATATGGCGGCGCTTCTGCTCCTCGGTGCCGAAATCGAGCAGCACCGCCGCGCACGGCGACATGGTCGGAACCTGGAACCGGGACGGATATTCGTAACCGGCGAGTTCGTCGGTGAAGGCCCGCTGATGGGCGGCGGTGAGTCCCTGCCCGCCGTAGTCGGCCGGGATGGCGATACCGGCGAACCCGGCGTCGTAGAACCTGCGCTGCAGCTGCCGGTCGTAGGCGACCGCCGCCAGCTCGTCGGCGCGCGCCGTTTTCCGCAGCCCGGAGGTGGCTTCGGCACGGTAGGGGCCGAGTTCGGCCCGGATCCAGGCGCGGGCCCGCAGCCGGAAGTTCTCGACGGTTTCGACGGTCATACCGGCAGCTCCTGTTCGATGCGACGGTCGGCGAGGCGGCGGCGGTGTTCGGCCGGCGTGCCGTACAGCATGCGGTTGACGGTGGCGCGACGCAGGAACAGATGCAGATCGTGTTCGAAGGTCAGGCCGATACCGCCGTGCAGTTGTACACAGTCCTGGAGGAGTTCCGGGCCGTGCTGCCCGATGAACGCCTGCGCGGCATCGGTCAGCGCGCCCGCTTCCGGACTGCGCGCGTCGACCGCGGCGGCGGCGCTGTCGGCGATCGCGTGCCCCGCCTCCAGCCACGATTTCAGATCGGCGATCCGGTGTTTCAGCGCCTGATACGACGCCAGCGGGCGCCCGAACGAATAGCGGTCGGACACCCAGTCGAGCACCATCTCGAACCCTGTCTGCATGGACCCGGTCGTTTCGGCGCACTGCACCGCCACCGCCAGTTCCAGCTGCCGCTCGATCTGTTGTGCACCCGCACCGAGTTCACCCACCAGCGCGGTGCGGGGAACCCGGACACCGTCGAAGGCGACCGCCGAGAACCGGCGGGTGATATCGGGAGAGCGCAGTGGGGTCACCGACACCCCGGGGGCGTCCGCGGGCACCAGAACCTGGGTGAGCCCGCCCTCGCACCGCCCGGTGACCAGCAGGTACCGGGCCGCCCCGGCCGACTCGACCGGTTGTTTGACGCCGTCGAGCACCAGATCCCCGCCGTCGGCGCGAATCTCCAGCCCGACCGCCCCGAGCGCGTGATGCGGCGTGGGTTCGGCATGACACCAGGTCGCGACGGATTCACCGGATACCAGTTCGGCGAGGACCTCCGGATGAGTGCCGGTGTCGTTCAACGCGGCGGCCGCGATATTGGCCGGGACCAGTGGGCCCGGTGCGGCATGGCGGCCGAATTCGTAGGCGATCAGCGTGAGATCCACGACCGGCCGGCCGCTGATCGAATCCTGCCCCGCCAGCAGCGAGGTCCAGCCGAGTTCGGCTCCGCGACTCCAGTACTGCGCTTCGAATCCGTGCTCGTCGTATCGGAGTGCGCGCAGCTGGGCCGCCGGGGCCCGCGCGCTCAGGAACTTCGCCGTGGTGGAACGGAAGAACTCCTGTTCAGGCGTGATATCGAACAGCATGTGGTCCTCCGATGCGGCGTTTTCTCGGCTGCGATGCAGCGGTGAACACCGCGACGGCACGGAGCCGACGAATCGGCGCGGCCTCCGATGGCGCTCCCATAAGTCGAATACCGCACGGTATGCCGTTTCCGCAATAGCCGGCGGCAACGGTGCAGGTGGGGCGCGGGTACGCGACGACCCCGTGCGCGCTTCGCCGCGATCCGCGGTTCCGGACGGTGTCCGATGAACGCAGGCGGGGCAAGGGGATTCGTTCGCGGGTTCGCGGTGGCGGATATCGTGTCCCCATCACCGGCGACAGGGAGGGGTGGTCGCGATGCTCGTCATCGCCGACAAGCTCAGATCGGGCGCGGAGAAACGCGTGGCCGGATGGCTGCGGCGCTGGGAGGGGGACTACCGGGTTCCCGGTGTCGCGATCATGAACTGCTACCTCGCCGGACAGGAAGTCGATCTGGTGGTGGTCACCCCGCATACGACCCTGGTGGGTGAGATCAAGGGCGTCGACCCGCGGGTCACCGGCGGTGTCCTGCAGTGCACCACCAACAGTCCGTGGCAGGTGCCGGAGTTCGAGGGCGATCCGGTCGGCGTGCGCGGTGACGACACGACACCCTACGACCAGGTCCGCGAGGCGGTCTTCAAACTCAAGGCGGCGGCGGGACAGCTCGACGGCGGCGGATTCATCTCGGGTCTCGTGGTGGTGGTGCCGCCGCGTGGGTCGGCGATGCGGCTCGAAAAGAAATCCGCGCCGCCGCAGGGCTGCGATGTGCTGTTGTGCGGCACCCAGAATCCGCTGCGCGCCTGGTTCCATCGCGCCCATCACCGCAGCGCGGTGGTGTGGACCGCGGAGCAGGCCTACGCACTGGTGGAAGCGCTGGAATACGGCGGCCGGACCACCGTCGCCGCGCTGGCCGACGAAGGCTTCCCCCTGGAGTCCGCGCTCCCCGCGCCCTCATCTCCGACACCGATTTCCCCGGCGCCGGAATCGGCGGCGGCGGCGGGGTCGGGGGAATCGGCATCACCGCCGGGGTCGGAGACGGGGAGGGTGTCGCCGGCGGGGCCTGCGTCGGAGCCGGAGCCTGTGCCGGGAGAACCGGCTCGGAAGAAAGCGGATCCGCACGCCGGCCCGTCCTCGGTAGTCCTGGCGGCCCCGAGTCTCCCAATCTCGGAATCCGCTGCCCCCGTGGTCACCTCCACACCGCACGTGCCCGCGCCGAATCCGAGGTCCGAGCCGGCCCCGCCCGCACCCCCGAGACCGCCGGAAGCCCCTGGACTCCCGGAGTCGGATACCTCCCCGACGCACCCTCCAGGCACCGACTCCCCGACGTACCCCCCGGACGCTGCCTCCCCGACGCACCCTCCAGGCACCGACTCCCCGACGCACCCCCCGGACGCTGCCTCCCCGACGCACCCTCCAGGCACCGACTCCCGGACACACCCCCCGGACGCTGCCTCCCCAACGACCCCTCCGAGCCGTGCATTGCCTACACCCGCCCCCGGCGCGGCGTCCCTCGCGGCTCCGCCGACGCACACGGACACGGACACGGACACGGACACAGCAGCCGGTACGCCGCCGCGTCCCGAACCCGCGCCCCACACCCCCGCCGAACCCGGGCCGGTGCAATCCGGCCACCGCCGCGCCCACTATCAGACCGCCGCCGCCTTCGCCGTGATCGCCGCCCTCGGCGCCGGGTTGTGGCTGCTCGGCCGCGCCGGCGGGGAGACCGCGCCCCCGGAAACCGTCCCCGAGCAGCAGATCAGCTCGGTCGCCGAACAACCGGTCGTTGCACCTCCGCCCGCCGCGGTACCACCCCGGCCCCCGGCTCCCGCCCCACCATCTGCCCGGACGTGTTTCCCGTTCCAGCCGAATTGCTGAACCCCGGGCCCCGCACGATCCCGTCGCCGACGAACCTGCGACCACACCACTTCCGGAAGGTCCCCCTGCCCCATTGCGCCCGGCCGGGTTCGGGACTATCGCGGTCGGTCCTCATCCGGGCGGGGTCCGTCGGCGTCCCCCGAACAGCCTGCCGACGCGTACGGGCCGGAGGAGGTCTGCTCGGACAGCACCCGCCCCGCGACCAGGATGCGGCAGGTGATGTCACCGCCGTGCGCGCTGTTGGTGGCGGTCAGGGAAACGATCCTGCCGAGGTCGAAGATCGGCACATCCTTGGTCCACGGCACCGCGGCCGCGATCTCCCGGGCCACGCCGAGGTCGCGACCCAGGTAGCTGATGGAGATACCGGTGCCCGTCCCCTCCACCCGGTAGGTCACCGTGAGTGCCGGCGCGGCCTCGCGGACAGCCAGGTTCCGCACGCCCTCGACCACCGCGGTCCCACCGCCGGCGAGCAACCCGCACACCAGCACGGCGCCGCCCGCGATCCAGGGCCATCTCGGTCTCCTCGCCGGCCGCCCCGGCGACCTCGCCCCGGCAGGCCGATCCTGCTCCTCGCGCGGTCCGCGGTACGGGGTCTGGTCGCCGGGAGGGTTGGTCAATGTGACTCCTCTGGTCGAAGGACATGACTCATCGCATCACTGGGAGGTAGATCACAGCCGCGCCAATTAATGTTACATAGCTATTTTTCCTGTTCAGGAGGCTACCTGTAGCGGCGGGTATGCGGCTGCCGGTACCGCCCGGTACCCAATTGAACGTGCTCCGCGGCAGTGCTGTGACCGCGATCGGGCGCCGCGACGCATAGACCCCGGCCGTCGCGAGTGGGAAGCTCGAAGGAGACCGCGTGGATGCCCGAGGACGGTGAGTCACGGTGGACAGAGCGAATGCAGCGGTGCGGCCGGAGGACATCCGGAACGTGGTGTTCGTCGGCGGCAGCGGGGCCGGCAAGACCACTCTCGTGGACGCGCTCGCCCTGGCCACGGGCGCGGTGAACCGGGTGGGCCGGGTCGAGGACGGAACATCGCTGTCGGACTACGACGAGATCGAGCGGCGGCGGCATCGGTCCGTGCAGCTGTCGGTGGTGCCGGTCCACTGGGGTGGGGTGAAGGTCAATCTGATCGATACCCCCGGTTACGCGGATTTCCTGGGCGAGGTGCGGGCCGGATTGCGGGCGGCGGATGCCGCGCTGTTCGTGGTGTCGGCGGCCGAAGGGGTCGAAGGGGTCGGCGGGGTTTCGCGGGCGCTGTGGGAGGAATGCGCGAGCGTCGGGATGCCACGCGCCATCGTGCTCACCCATCTGGACACGGCCCGGGCGGGATTCGAGGAGATGACGCGAACCTGCCAGGCGCTACTGGGCGGGGGCGCCACCGAGAACGTGCTCCCGCTGCATCTGCCGGTGTACGGGCCCGCGAGCGCGGACGGGCACCGGCCGGCGACCGGGCTGATCGAACTGCTGGAGCAGCGCACCGCCGACTATTCGACCGGCGACCGGGTGTGGGCGGATACCTCCCCGGGCGACGAGACACTGTTCGACCGGGCGCGGGAGCGGCTCATCGAGGGCATCATCGCCGAGAGCGAGGACGAAACCCTGATGGACCGGTACCTGGGCGGAGAAGCGATCGAACTCGCCACGCTGGTGACGGATCTGGAGCGGGCGGTCGCGCGGGGCGGTTTCCATCCCGTACTGTTCGCCGCGCCCGCCGCCGAATCCGGGCGGCAGGGGCTGGGCACCGTCGAGCTGCTCGAACTCCTCACCGCGGGATTCCCCACACCGGCCGAACATGAGGTCACGGCAGTACGCCCGGGCGACGGGCACCGGCCGGTGGCACTGCACTGCGATCCGGCGGCGGCCCTGGCCGCCGAGGTGATCCGTACCTCGTCGGACCCCTACGTCGGCCGGGTATCGCTGGTACGGGTGTTCTCCGGGACCCTGCACGCCGACGATACGGTCCATATCAGCGGCCACGGCTGGAGCGCCGACCACGACACCGAAGAACGCGTCGGCGGCGTGACGGCGCCGTTCGGCCGGGAACAGCGGCCGCTCAGCGAGGCGGTGGCCGGGGATATCGCCTACGTCACCAAACTCGGTCATGCCGAAACCGGCGATACCCTCTCCGGCACCGATTCACCACTGCTGATCGAACCGTGGCAACTACCGGAACCGCTGCTGCCCACCGCGGTCCGCGCACGCACCAAGGCCGACGAGGACAAGCTTCCGCAGGGTTTGGCGCGCCTGGTCGCCGAGGATCGCGGACTGCGTGTGGAGAACAACGACCACACCGGACAGCTGGTGCTGTGGAGTCTCGGGGAGGCGCAGCGTGATGTGGCGCTGGAACGGCTGCGCGACCGGTTCGGCGTCGATGTCGAGGTACAGGAATGCCGGGTCGCCCTGCGGGAGACCTTCGCCGGCACGGCCACCGGACGGGGCCGCCATGTGAAACAGTCCGGCGGGCACGGCCAGTACGCGGTCTGCGAGATCCAGGTGGAACCGCTGCCGGAGGGATCGGGGATCGAATTCGTGGACAAGGTCGTGGGCGGCGCGGTACCGCGCCAGTTCATCACCTCGGTGGAGAAAGGGATCCGGGCGCAGGCCGGGCGCGGCGTGGCCACGGGTAATCCGCTGGTGGATGTGCGGGTCACGCTGATCGACGGTAAGGCGCATTCGGTCGACTCCTCCGATTCCGCCTTCCAGACCGCGGGGGCGCTCGCGTTGCGCGATGCCGCGTCCGGCACCCGGGTCGATCTCCTCGAACCCATCGCCCGGGTGCGGGTCCGGGCGCCGGACGAGCAGCTGGGCGCGGTGCTGACCGACCTCTCGGTGCACCGGGCCCGCATCCTCGGTACCGAACCGGCGGATCCGGGCCGCAGCGCGGTCCATGCGGAGGTACCGGAATCCGAACTCACCCGGTACACCGTGGAACTGCGCTCCCTGACCCACGGAGTCGCCCAGTTCACCCGCTCCTACCTGCGCCACGACCGGATGCCCCCGCAACTGGCCGAGCAGATCCGCCGGGAGTCCGCGACCGCACCCGGCTGAGGTCGCCCCGTCGGGACAAACCTGCGCGCCGCGCAACCCCGGCTACGCCCCGCGCCCGTCATCGATCGACGCGACCTTCCGCTCCAGCACCGCCCGCTCCCGCGCGTTACCGCAGCGGGCCACCGCTTCCGCCAGTTCGGCGCGGGCCTCACTCTCGCGACCGAGCCGCAACAGCAGTTCGCCGCGCACGCTCGGCAGCAGATGGGACGTCGCGAGCGCCCCCGCCGCCACCAGCTCGTCGACGATCACCAGCGCCGCCCCGGGGCCCTGCGCCATCGCGACGGCGACGGCGCGGTTCACCTCCACCACCGGGGAGGGGGCCAGGCGACCCAGGGCCTCGTAGAGGACCACGATCCGCGCCCAATCGGTGTCGGCCACCGACGGTGCGACAGCGTGGCATTCGGCGATCGCCGCCTGCAGCCCGTAGGTTCCCAGCCCCCGGCGGGCCCGTTCGGCACGGGCCAGGGCGGCGCGGCCCCGGGCGATCGCGGCCCGATCCCAGCGCCGCCGGTCCTGGTTCTCCAGCAGGATCGGTTCGCCGTCGGCGCCGGTGCGGGCCGGGAACCGGGCCGCGGTCAGCTCCAGCAGTGCCAGCAGGCTGTGCGCCTCGGGCTCGTCGGGCACCAGCCGGCCCAGCACCCGGGCCAGGCGCTGGGCTTCGGACGCCAGATCGAAGCGGATGAGATCGGTGCCGGAACTGGCCGACGAGCCCTCGGTGAAGATCACATAGATCACCCGCAAGACCGAGACCAGCCGGTCGGCGCGGTCGGCCACCGGCGGGATCTCGAACGGGACCCGGGCCGCGGCCAGGGTCTTCTTCGCACGGGTGATCCGGGCCTGCACGGTGGCCGTCGGCACCAGGAACGCCCGGGCGATCTCATCGCTGGTGAGGCCCCCGATCACACGGAGGGTGAGGGCCACCCGCGCTTCGGGGGCCAGCACCGGATGGCAGGACAGGAACATCAGCGCGAGGACATCGTCATCGATGCGGTCGGGATCCCACAGCACCTCCTGCTCCGGTCCGGCCGGAGCGCCGCCCGCCGCCAGGCCGCCCTCGCCGAGGTCCCGGGCGAGGGCGGCGTAGCGGTCGTCGAGGGCCGAACGACGCCGGAACCCGTCGATGGCGCGACGCCGGCCGACCGTGAGCAGCCAACCGGCCGGATTGCGCGGCACCCCCTCGCGCGGCCAGGTCACCAGCGCCTCGGCCAGCGCCTCCTGGGCCAGATCCTCGGCGAGAGGGAAGTCGCCGGTGTAGCGGGCGAGGGCGCCGACGATCCGCGCCGATTCGATCCGCCACACCGCGGCCACCGCCTCACGGCCACCGTATTCGGGCACAGCCGCCGCTCAGAGCTGGCCGGTGGCCTCGCGCCACGCCCGCTCCTTCTGGATCCAGATATTGTCCTGCGGGAATTCGTCGATGGCCGGCACCCGGCGGACCTCGGTCTTGAAGCCGGGGCCGGTCACCGGCATCCGCTTGGCCCATTCCACCGCTTCCTCCTTGGAGGCGACGTTCAGGATGTAGAAACCGTTGAACAGTTCCTTCGTTTCACCGTAGGGGCCGTCGGTCACCACCGGGTCCGCGGAGGAGTAGTCGACGACCACGCCGTCGGCGGCGTCCTCGAGGCCCTCCGCGGCGAGCAGTACGCCGGCCCGGATCAGTTCGTCGTTGAACTTACCCACCGTTTCCAGCATTTCGTCGAAATCGATCTCGCCCATCTGCGCGAAAGCTTCGTCGGTCGCGCGCATGATCAGCATGTATTTCATCGTCTCTCCTCGTTTCGGCGGGTCCGGATGACCCTTTCGTCCATAGGTCGAACGGGCGGCCCTGCGGATCGACAGCACCGCGAAAAAATCTTCCCGGGAATTCCGACGCGGCCCGGGCTCGGCTCCATTCTGGGAGAAATACCAGGACAGTGGCATAATTTACGGGCAGAACAAGGGAATCGAAGTGTGGCGTATGAGGGCGTCGCCGGCGATCAGTTCTCAGGGTCCGGTGTGGCCCCTCCCATCCTGAAGGGAGCAGTTATGACCACCCAACCCGCAGCCCCCAGCGCAGGCAGACCCGCCGCGCCCGGCGTGACCACCGGGGCGCACGCGGCGTCCGCGGACGATACGAGGAAACAGGCCATCGCGACCGGCGGCTCGATCGCGGCCGCCGCGCTGCTGCTGACGGCCGGCATCATCACCCTGTTCCAGGGAATCGCCGCCCTCGCCGAAGACGAGGTCTTCATCTCCGGCCCCGAATACGTCTACGAGCTCGACCTCACCAGCTGGGGCTGGGTCCACATCGTATTCGGCATCCTGCTGGTCCTCACCTCGCTGGCGCTGATGACCGGCGCCGTCTGGGCGAAGATCGTCGCCATCGGCCTGGCCTGCCTGTCGATCGTCGCCAATTTCCTGTGGCTTCCCCACTACCCGCTGTGGTCGATCCTGATCATCGCGCTCGATATCGTGATCATCTGGGCCCTCGCCACCTGGGATCCCGCCCGGAGCTGAGCATCCCGGACAGGGCGACGCGCCGGCCCGGGAACGGCACCGTTTCGCGACCGTGTCGGCGCGCGCCGGGAGGTCCGGCGAATGCGACCATGAACGGATGACGCTGTCGGCGGCGCCCGTGGAAACCGAACCGTCGGCGATCGTCTCACTGTGCTGGATCGCGGCCGTCGCGGTGACCGCGCCGCTGCTGTCCCGGCTGCTCCGCGGGCTGGTACCGGATGTGGTGCTGCTGCTCGTGGCCGGAATCGTGCTGGGTCCGCACGCGGCGGGCCTGGCGGGTACGGCGGGCGGGGTCGAACTGCTGAGCGAACTCGGGCTCGGCATGCTGTTCCTGCTCGCCGGATACGAGCTCGATCCGCGGCTGCTGGGCGGACGGCCCGGGCGGACGGCATGGTTCACCTGGCTGGCCGGGTTGGTCCTGGCGCTGCTGCTGGTGTGGTTCGCCGCCCCCGACGCCGGGTTCACCGCGCTGATCGCGGTCGCCATCGCCCTCACGTCGACGGCGCTGGGCACCCTGCTGCCGATCGTGAAACAGGACGGCATCCTGGGACAACCGCTGGGCCGCGCCGTCCTGGCACACGGCGCGGTCGGCGAACTGGGCCCGGTGCTGGCGATGTCGCTGCTGCTCTCCGGGCACAGCCCGGGCGCCGCGCTGGTGGTCCTGCTCCTGTTCGCGGCGGCCGCCGCGGTGCTGGCCTGGGTTCCGCAGCGGATGCTGGAACGGCGGCCCGGCGCCGAACGCCTGATCGCCACCCTCGCCGCGGGAACCACGCAGCTTCCGGTGCGCATGGTCTTCCTGCTGCTGCTGATCCTGATGACCGTCGCGGAGGTCTTCGACCTGGATGTGGTGCTCGGCGCGTTCGCCGCGGGCCTGATCCTGCGCCGGCTGGTCGCCGAGACCCATCCCCGGATCCAGGATTCGCTGGAGACCATCGGATACGGAGTGCTCATCCCGATCTTCTTCGTCGTGTCCGGTATGGGTATCGACCCGGCCGCGGTCGCCGACAAACCGCTGACCTGGGTGGTGTTCGTGGTCGCCATCGCGCTGGCTCGCGGTTCTACGGTCTGGTTGAGCGAACGCTTCGTCCCGCACGGCGCCAATCTCGAATTCCCGCACGAGCGCGTCCAGCTGGCGTTGTACGCGGCGACCGGGCTGCCGATCATCGTCGCGGTCACGCAGGTGGCGACCCGCTCCGAGCTCATCACCGCGGAACTGGCCTCCACGCTGGTCGCCGCCGGTGCGACCACCGTCCTGCTGTTCCCGCTGATCGCCAAACGGGTCGGGGGCCGCGCCGCGCGCCGTGGGTCCGGGCAACCGGTCGGCGACCGCTGACCTCCGGGACCAGTGCCGCTCCCGACCGGGGAGTCCGGGCAACCCGGCGATACGGGGACCCCGCAACTGGCAGAATCCCCGGCGTGAGTACGCCGGAATTCGGGATCTATGTACCGCAATTGGTTTCGGACTATGCCTGCCTGCGTGACCTGGCGCGCACTGCCGAACACACCGGATTCGGCAGTTTCTGGCTGTTCGACCATCTCGCGGCGCCGGGGATGCCCGATCACCCCGCGCTGGAGTCCTGGACCACCGCGACCGCACTGCTCGGCGATACCACGACCCTGCGGGTGGGCGCCCTGGTGCTGTGCAACAACTTCCGGCATCCGGTGGTGCTGGGCCGGATGGCGACCACTCTCGACGTGATCTCCGGTGGGCGGCTGGAGTTCGGCCTCGGCAGCGGATCGATCGCCGAGGAACATCGGCAGGCCGGGCTGCCCTGGGGCGGCGCCGGTGAACGTTCCCAGCGTCTGGGTGAGGCGCTGGAGATCATCACATCCATGTTCGCCCGGGAACGCACCACTTTCGAGGGTACGCACTATCAGGTGCGCGATATCGCCAATGTGCCCGGTCCGGTGCAGCGTCCGCGCCCGCCCATCCATATCGGTGGCGTCGGGCCGAAATACACGATTCCGCTGGTGGCCCGCTACGCCGATGTCTGGAACATCCCCACCTACGGTCTGCGGGAGCAGCGCCGCCTGACCGAACTCCTCGAGTCCGAATGCGCCCGTATCGACCGCGACCCCGCGACGATCCGCCGCTCCCATCAGGCCGTCCTCGCCCTCGCCGCGAACGAGGACGAGCTCCCGGAGGTCCGCGACCGGGCCCGGCGCCATTACGGCGCCGCGGCGTTCGGCCTCGACGAGGGCTACGTGGGCACCCCGGAAATGGTGGCGGATCTGCTGTCCGAACGCGCGGAACAGGGTATCGATGCCGTGATCTTCATGACCGGTGCGAAACAGGCGGAGGCCACGATGGAACTCTTCGCCGCGGAGGTCGTGCCACGGCTCAGCTGAAGTCGCCGAACGAACCCCCGCGCCCGGCCCCGGAGGCGAAACGTCCGGCGCCCGCGGCGGCTCCGGCGGCGAACGAGATCATGCCGTGTTCCCATTCGTTGGCCATCGCCTCCCGCTCGGACAGGCCGTCCTGCTCGAGCAGCGACAGCCGGTCGTGCCGCTGGCAGACCTGCGGGAAGCGGGCCATCTCGGCGGCGAGCAGTTCGGCCGTCGCGCGTTCCTCGCCCACGGGTACGACCCGGTTGGCCAGACCCATCGACAGCGCTTCGGGCGCGGTGACCGCGCGTCCGGTCAGCACCATATCCATCGCGTGACTCGTACCGATCAACCGCGGTAGCCGCACCGTGCCGCCGTCGACCAGCGGGACGCCCCAGCGCCGGCAGAAGACACCGAAGACCGCGTCCTCGGCGGCGACCCGCAGATCGCACCAGATCGCCAGTTCCAGCCCACCGGCCACGGCATGCCCGGCGACCGCGGCGACAACGGGTTTGCTCAACCGCATCCGGGTGGGGCCCATGGGAGCGCGCCCGTCGGCGGTGAGCGGATTGGCGCGATCGGTGCCGACCGATTTCAGATCGGCCCCGGCGCAGAAGGTTCCGCCCTCACCCCACAGCACGGCGACCGCGGCGGTGTCGTCCGCCTCGAATTCGGCGAACGCATCGAACAGCGCCGCGCCGGTCGGGCCGTCCACGGCGTTGCGGGCGTGCGGCCGGGACAGGATCACGGTGTACACCGGGCCGTGGCGTTCGACCCGAACCGCGGAGGTGGTCATCTCGTTTCTCCCTACCAGGTGTCGATACCGGTGCGGCGGGCGGTGTTGCGCCAGCCCTCGCGTGGCGGCCCGGGCTGCGCGAGCAACGCGGCACGCAGCACACCGCGGGTGTCCGCCGGGTGGATCACATCGTCGATCTCCAGGTGGGCCGCGGTATCGACGGCGCTGCCCTGCCGGTAGGCCGGGGCCACCAGTTCGTCGAAGCGGCGGGCGCGTTCGTCCGGGTCCGGGATGGCGGCCAGCATATCGCGGGAGGCCAGGTGTACCGCCCCTTCAAGGCCTATGCCGCCGAATTCGCCGGTGGGCCAGGCGACGATCATATCCGTCTGATGGAATCCGCCCCCGGCCACGCGCCGCTCCCAACCTACGTCGCCCGGGATCTCCGCCAGCCGATATCGGAGCGGTCGACGACCGGTCACCCGGCCTGCCGGCCCTCCCCTTGACATCCCGTCTAGCCCTGAGACGACTGCCCGGAGCCCACACCCTTGACGACGGCGCGATCCATGAATCCGAACAGGTACCCGGCGACCCGGCGCATCTGGATTTCCTCCGCGCCCTCGGTGATGCGGTAGCGGCGGTGGTGCCGGTAGATATGTTCGAACGGCGTATAGCGGGAGTAGCCGAGTCCGCCGTGGACCTGCATGGCGCGGTCGGCGGCCTCGCAGCACAGCCGGTTGGCCCAGTAGTTGCACATCGAAACCTGTTCGGATACCGCGAAAGTTCCGTAGGTGTCCATCGACCACGCGGTCTTGTGCACCAGCGCGCGCAGCATCTCGCATTGGGTGTGCAGTTCGACCAGCTGGAACTGGATGGCCTGATTCGAGGAGAGCGGTTTACCGAACGGTTTGCGCTCGTTGGCATAGGCCACCGCGCGGTCCACACAGTGCTGCGCCGCCCCGAGGCTGGATGCGGCCTGCCGGATGCGATTCTCGTTGAAGAAGTGCTGCACCACGCCCAGCCCCCGGCCCTCACGTCCGAAGATCGCCGAATCCGGTACCCGGACATCGGTGAGCGAGACGCGCGCGTGGTCGGTGGGCATATTGAAGGTCCACAGATATTCCTCGACCTTGAAGCCCGGTGCGTCGGTGGGGACCAGGAACGCGGTGATCCCGCGCCCGTCGCCGGCCTCGCCGGAAGTGCGGGCGAAGATGAGGTCGGCGTCGGCGATATGCACACCGGTGTTCCAGGTCTTGGTGCCGTTGATAACCCAGTCGGCACCGTCGCGGACGGCGGTGGTCTCCATATGGGTGGCGTCGGAACCGTGTTCGGGTTCGGTGATGCCGAAGGCGAAGAACCGGGTACCGGCGGCGAGTCCGTCCACCCACACCTTCTTCTGTTCCTCGGACCCGTATTCCAGCATTAGCAGCAGGCCGACGTTGTTGGCGACGATGGCGTGCTCGTTCTGCAGATCGCAGTGCAGGCCCAGACCGCGCCGGGCGAGATGCTCCCGGATGACCGCCATCCCGAGATTCGTCCCGTCGCGACCGCCGAATTCCTTGGGGAAGGCGTAGCGGTAGTGGCCGGCCGCGTCGGCCCGCCGACGCGATTCGGCCAGCAGTTCCTCCCAGTCGGCGCTCGGCAGGCCGCCCCGGTCCCAATCGGTGCGGGCGTCCTCGCGACGATGGTCGAAGAACCGGATATTGTCGTCGGCCTGTTCGAGGGGCTCGATCTCGCGCTCGATGAATTCGTCGAGTTCGCCCAGATAGGCGCTCAGCTCGGCGGGCAGCTCGAAATCCACGGTGACTCCTATGCTTTCACTCGGGGCCGGATCTGCATGAGCAGATCCCATTCGATTTCCGAGACCCGGCGCCCGCTGGCGGCCATGACGATATCCCGGACCGTACCGTCGAGATGGGCCGCCGCCTGCTGGGCCAGCCCGGCGCCCCAATAGAGGGTGCCCATGACCTTCCACCACAGGTAGCGGTCCAGATCGAAAACACCGCCCGCCTGCTCGTATCCGCGCACGAAGGTATCGCGGTCGGCGAATCCGCCGAACTCGTAGGCGTCCTCCCTGAACCGCCACATCCGCAGGGCCGGCCAGGCGACATCGCGCATGGGGTCGCCGAACCGCTGGGCGCCCTCCCAGTCCAGCACGGCCCGCAGCCCGTCGCCGTCGATGATGAGATTGCCGTTGCGCATATCGGTATGGATCAGCGCCGGTCGCTCGGGCGGGCCGGGCAGACGTTTCTCCAGCCAGCGCAGGGCGAGCGCGAAAACGGGGCGGTCGGGCAGGAGGGTTTCGACGACGGATCGCACCTCGGCCAGATGCTCGGCGGCGGGGTCGGCGCCGGCGGCGGGGACCCCTTCCGGTGCGGCGGCCGGGTCGACAGTGTGCAGACGCGCCATGGCCGTGCCCCACTGCTCGGCCGTCCGCACCGCGTTACCCGAAGCCGCCAGGGTGCGCAAAACCTTGCGGGGCACCGTCTCTCCGCCGATATGTTCGGAGATCACGAACGGTTCGCCGATATAGGAGATGTCGGTACAGACGGCGAGCACGGCCGGTACCGGAACACCCTGCTCCCGCGCCAGCTCACGGACGTCGGCCTCCGCGTCGACGGGCATCAGCTGGACGGCGGGCGGCACGACCGTCGCCACCATCCGGCGCGGAGTGTCGCCCGTGGTGGCGGTGAAGGCGATATTGCGACGTCGCGCTCCCGCGGACAGGAACTGGAAATCGGAGATCACGACCGGTACGCCGCGTTCGGCGGTGAGAAAGTCGGTGAGCCCCCGGACCGGGTCATTACTCACGCTGTCTCCTCTCCTATGAGCGAGAGCCCTCCGTGGTCACGCTCCGCTACCGCCTCCGGGCCCGACTCGCTCATGCGTCCTCCCAGCTGTCGTAGCCCGGTTTGGCGATCGCCAGATCGGCGCGCACGACCTCGGTGAGTGCCTGCCACAGCGCGGCGTCGTCCCCGGCCGGGACCGCGGCGAGAAGTCCCTTCTCCCGGGCCGCGGCGGCGGGTCCGTGTTCGGCCTCGCGTCCGAGGACGCGCGCGAGATTGGCCCCGACCCGCGCTCGGTGTTGCAGATCGGGCGGCAGCGCCGGCAGCAGGGTCTCCTCCAGCAGCTCGGCGAGTGATTCCAGCAGCTCGGCTGCGGTCGGTCGGTTCTGCACTACGGCTCCCGTCGATGGATTCCGGCCCGGCGCGGTACGGCGGCCGGTGGCGGCAGCTGACTGGAATCCACGATCCGACCTCCTTGTCGTCGCCACGGGTGAGCGATGAGACAAACAGTAGAGGATGTTCTCATCGTCGCACCAGAGGTTCCGGACGGGTGTGCTTCGACCCCTGGTTCACCCGGCCGCGGTCAGCGGGCGGCCGCCAGAACCCTTTCCGGAGCACCCTGGTCGACGAGTCGCCCGCCGCGCAGCAGCACACAATGGTCGGCGCACCGGGCGTCGTCGCGATCGTGTGTGGCATGGACGACCGTGACCCCGGCGGCCGCGGCGTCCCGGATCGCGGCGCCGACCGCCGCGTGCGACGCGGAGTCCAATCCGGTCGTGGGCTCGTCCAGCAGCAGCAGATCGGATTCCTGAGCGAGGGCCCGCGCGAGCAGCACCCGTTGCCGCTGGCCGCCGGACAAGGTGTCCAGCCGTCGCGCGGCGAGGTCGGCGATATCCAGCCGGTCGAGACATTGCGCGATCACCGTCCGGTCGGAGCGGGTGAGGCGGCGCCAGAGCCCTCGGTGCGCCCAGCGGCCCATGGCCACGGTCTCGGCCACCGTGATCGGCAGCGTCGGCGGTATCGCCTGCTGCTGGACCACCAGCGCCGGACGGCGGACACCGGCGCGCGTGATCGTTCCACGCGCCGGGCCGATGATGCCCGCGAGCACGGCGAGCAGGGTGGATTTCCCGGAACCGTTGGGTCCCACGAGGGCGGTCACCCCGCCGCCCGGAACGGTCGCCGAGACCTCGTGCAAGACGGGAGTGCCCGCGTAACCCGCAGACAAGCCGGTGATCTCGATATCCGCCGTACGCATTCCACAACTCCCGACACCAACTTGTAATGACAATCGTTATCAGTTTACAGTTCTCTTCATGGATTGGCTGATCGCCCCGTTCGAGGTGACCTTCGTGCAACGGGCTCTCTGGGGCGGACTGCTCGTCTCGTGTCTGTGCGCGCTGGCCGGAACCTGGGTGGTCGTGCGCGGGATGGCCTTTCTCGGCGAAGCCATGGCACACGGGATGCTGCCCGGGGTCGCGGTGGCCGCACTGCTCGGCGGCAATCTGCTGCTCGGGGCGCTGATCAGCGCCTCGGCCATGGCCGCCGGCGTCTCGGTCCTCAGCCGCAACCGGCGACTGTCCACCGATACCGGGATCGGGCTGCTGTTCGTGGGCATGCTGGCGGCCGGGGTGATCCTGATATCACGGTCGCAATCGTTCGCGGTGGACCTGACCGGTTTCCTCTTCGGCGACGTCCTCGCGACACGCCCCCGGGATCTACTGTTCCTGCTGATCGCCCTGCTGATCGCGCTGGCCGTCACCGTGCTGGGGCACCGCGCGTTCGTCGCGCTGAGCTTCGATACGCGCACCGCGCACACGCTGGGTCTGCATCCGGGCCGCGCGCAGATCGCGCTGCTCGCCCTGCTCACCCTGGCGATCGCCGCGTCCTTTCATATCGTGGGCACTCTGCTGGTGTTCGGACTGCTGATCGCCCCGGCCGCGGCCGCCACGTACTTCACCCACCGGATACCGCGAATCATGCTGCTGGCCGCCGGGTTCGGCGCCCTGTCCACGGTGGCGGGCCTGCTCGTCTCCTGGCACGCGGGTACCGCGGCGGGCGCCACGATCGCCGCCACGGCGGTCGTGATCTTCTTCCTGTCGGCGTTCGCGGCCCGCGTCCGCACCCTTGTGCGGAACCGCACCGATGGCGGCGACGGCGATGCCGGTACCGGGCGGCCCGCCCGCGGGGCGCGGTGGTTCACCCGGAAAACTGCCGCGCGAGCCGGGCTTTCGGCCCTGCTCGTGCTTCCTGTCGCCGCCTGCGGAAGCGAAAACACCGAACCTGCCACCGAGCCCACCCCGCACGGCTATGTCGCCGGCGCGGAGGAGAGTGCGAGCGCCCAGCCGAGGCTGGTGGTGGCCGATCGGGCCTCGGGCGAGGTGCGGATTCTGGATCTGGTGACCGAGGAGATCCTTCCGCAGGATCCGGTTCCCGGGGTCACCCGGATATCCAGCGACGGCCGTTACGCCTATCTGGCCACGGGGCGGGCGACAGCGATCCTCGACAGCGGCAGCTGGGTGGTCGACCACGGCGATCATGTGCACTACTACCGCGCGCAACCGCAACGGCCCGGAACTCTCGACGGCCCGGTCCGCGCCGCGCACAGCGATACCGTGCTCGCGGCGGCCGTCCTGGAGAACGGGTCCACCGCCCTCGCCGACCGGCCGGCACTCGACGCGGGCGAATTGCGCCCCGGTCCGGTGCTGGACGGCGCGGTCTTCCCCTACGGCGGCCATCTCCTGGTTGCGGCCCCCGGTTCCGACCGCATCGAAGTCCGGACCCGGGAGAACACCCCGGCACAAACACTGACACCGCCGTGCCCGGATCCCGGCGGGCAGGCACCGACCCGGCGTGGCGCGGTGTTCTCCTGCGCCGACGGCGCCCTCCTGATCGATGAGGAGAACGACACCTTCACCGCCGAGAAGATCCCCTACCCCGCCGGGACTTCCGGAAGCGCGGACGAATTCTTCCACCGCAACGGCAGCGATGTCCTGGTGACCACCCGGGATTCGCGTGTCCTGGTCCTCGATATCGGGAAGCGGTCCTGGCGCCCGATCCCGACCGGTCCGGTGACCGCGGCGACCACCGCCGGTGCGGGCACCTCGATCCTCGCGTTGTCTCCCGACGGCGTTCTGCACGCCTACGACCCCGAGACCGGCGCCGAAACCGCGCACAACCGGGTATTGGCCGCGCCGGTGGATCCCGCGAGACCTCCGGCGCTGCAGGTCGACACCGACCGCGCCTATATCAACGATCCGGCCGGCCGGCAGATCCACGAGATCGACTACGCCGACGGATTGCGGATCGCCCGTAGCTTCCCGCTGGATATCCGGCCCGATCTGATGGTGGAGACCGGCCGATGACCACGACTCTCCGGGTCTGCGCGGCCCTCCTCCTCGGCACATTCGCGCTGACCGGCTGCGGCACCGGCGGTTCCGGCGGCGAGGGTGTCGTCGTGACCACCGATATTCTCGGTGATATCACCCGCGTGGTGGTGGGTGACGCGGCACCGGTCACCGTACTGATGCCGCCGAACGCGGACCCGCATTCGTTCGCGTTGTCCGCGCAGGAAGCGGCCGTACTCGACGGCGCCGACCTGGTGGTAGAGAACGGGCTGGGCCTGGAGGAAGGGCTGGCCCGCCACGTCACGACCGCGGCGGACGCGGGCGTACCGGTGTTGTCTGTGGGAGACGAGATCGACCCGCTGCCCTACCGTGCCGGTGACGGTGCGGGACAACCGGATCCGCATTTCTGGACCGACCCGCAGCGGGTGCATCGCGCGGTCGAGGTGATCCGCGACCGGGTGATCGACACGGTTCCCGGAATCGACGCCGCAGCCGTCCGCGCGAACGCGGACCGATACCTGACCGAAATCGACGATCTCGGGCAGTGGATGGGCGACCGCTTCGCTGCTATCGCGCCCGAACGCCGGAAATTGGTCACCAACCATCACGTCTTCGAATACCTCGCACAGCGTTTCGGCTTCGAGGTGGTCGGCGCGGTGATCCCCGGCGGCACCACGCTGGCCTCCCCCAGCGCCGCGGATCTGGCCGACCTCGCCGGCGCCATCCGCACCACCGGGGTTCCGGCGATCTTCGTGGATTCCGCGCGACCCGACCGCCTGGCCCAGGCCCTCGCCGAACAGGCGGGCGTCCGAGTGCGCATCGTCGGGCTGTTCTCGGAATCACTGACCGAGCCCGGCGGGGGCGCGGCCACCTACCTGGAAATGATGCGCGCCAACACCACCGCCATGGTGGACGGCCTGGCGCCCGCATGACCCGGACCGCTGCGCGATCACGCTGCCGCAGCCAGCACAGGAAAGATGAGGGAATGTCATGCACATCCGGACGGGCACAACCCGTGCCGCGGCCCTGACCGGCCTGCTCACCGCGGTCGTCGCGCTCAGCGGCTGCGGCGACGACACCACCGCGGAGCCGGTGATCGCCGATCCGCTGGCGGTGACCTACGACGGCGGAATCCATCTGCTCGACGGCACCACCCTGGAGCGGGGCGGTGGGGTGGAACTGCCGGGATTCCTGCGGGTCAATCCGGCCGGTGACGACCGGCACGTCATCGTCTCGACCTCCGGCGGATTCGAGGTTCTCGACGCGACCGCCGCGCGTTTCACCGGCGTCGAGTTCCCGGGCACCAAACCGGGCCATGTGGTCCGCCACGCCGGGCGGACCGTCCTGTTCGACGACGGCACCGGCACCGTCACCTCCTTCGACCCGGCCCGGCTCGCCGACGGCACCCCGGAAACCACCGAATACAAAACCGCCGCACCGCATCACGGGGTCGCGGTGGAACTGGAGAGCGGCGAACTGGCCGTCACCCTCGGCACCGAGGAGGAACGGGTCGGCCTGGCGATCCTGGACGCCGACCGCTCGGAGATCACCCGCAACGAGAAATGCCCCGGTGTACACGGTGAGGCGACCGCGGCCGGGGACACCCTGGTCGTCGGCTGCCAGGACGGCGTACTGATCTACCGCGACGGCAAGCTCACCAAGGTCACCAGCCCGACCCCCTACGGCCGGATCGGTAATCAGGCGGGCAGCGAGGAATCGCCGATCGTGCTCGGGGACTACAAGAAGGACGAGGACGCGGAACTCGAAAGGCCTGAACAGGTCTCGCTGATCGACACCGAGAAGGGCACCCTGCGGCTGGTCGATATCGGTACCAGCTACACGTTCCGCTCGCTCGAGCGCGGACCGCACGGTGAAGCACTGGTTCTGGGCACCGACGGCGGGCTTCGGGTGATCGACCCGGAGGCCGGCACCGTGACCAGGACCATCGACGTCCTGGACCCGTGGCAGGAACCCATCGAATGGCAGCAGCCGCGACCGGCGTTGTTCGTGCGCGACCACACCGCCTACGTGAGCGATCCCGCCACCAGACAGGTCCATCGGATCGATCTGGAGGCCGGTACGGTCACCGCCTCGGTCACCCTGCCCGATGCACCGAACGAACTCAGCGGCGTGAGCTCCTGATCTGAGATCCGCTCGTCCGGCGGGAACACCACCCCCGGGCGAGCGGGCCTCCCGGCACCAGAAAACCGTTAGGGTCTGGGAATGTCCGACGAGGAACAGCGACTTCTGGCCTTCGACACCGCCAGCAGCGATTTCGATCGCCTCGGTGTCCATCTGTGGAATCCGATCGGGGCCGCGACCGTGGCCGCGACCGCGCCACAGGCCGGCGAGCGGGTTCTGGACGCATGCTGCGGTACCGGCGCGTCCGCGCTCCCGGCCGCCGCACGGGTGGGAGCCACCGGCCATATCGACGCGGTCGATCTCTCCGCTCCGATGATCGGGCAACTGCGCCGGGCCGCGGCGGATCTGCCGCAGCTGACTCCCCGCGCCGCGGATGTCACCTCGTGGCCGGAAGACGGTTACGACGTGGTCCAGGCGGTGTTGGGTATCTTCTTCTTCCCCGATATGACCGCCGGAACCGAGCATCTGATCACCCGCGCCCGGCCCGGCGGACGGGTCGGACTGACCATCTGGCGCCGCGGATCCATGGAGGAAGCCGGTAGGCATCTGCACACCGCGCTCGCCCGGGTCACCGGGAACCCGCCCCGGTCGCGCCCGAAACATCCGCTCGACGGCATCAACGAATCCGGTGCGTACCGGGACTGGCTCACCGACCGGGGGCTCACCGAGGTCACCGTGACCGAGCACGAACTGCGCCTCACCATGACGGCCGAGACGGCGTGGCTGGTCGTCACCGGTTCGGGGTACGTCGGCGCGCTGTCCGGCCTCGATTCCGCACAGACCGCCGAGGTCCGCGAGGGCTATCTCGAAACCCTCGCCGCGGCCGGTATCACCGAACTCGAAGCGACCACGCTCATCGGTGTGGGTACGCGCCCCGCCCGATAACCGGTACACCGCTGCCGACAGCGCTTTTCGGTACCGACCGCACTCCCCGGACCGACCCGTGCGGCACCCGCGGACAACGCGATGGCAAATACCCGTTAACGGTCGAGCGCCGAATCGGGATGAGTACCATGAACGTATCCGTCGATCGGGCCTGGGAATCCATCATGCGGGGAGGGAGGTGCGGGGATGCCGGACAACGACGGGCTCGCGGTTCTGCGTGACGAGATCAGATCGTATTACGCCGGTTTCGGACAGCCCGCGAGTCTACGAACCGCGCTGCGCGAAGCCGCGCTACTGGTGCCCCTCACCGACGACGACCGGCTGTTCCTCCTCCGATCGGGCGGCCTGCGCTGGTTGTGCGCCTTCACCACGATCGAGGAATACGCGCGGTACACGATGGCCCGGGCGACCATGACCGAGGGCGGGGTGGCGGCCGACCGGCAATACCGGTACCACACCTTCTGGGGCGCACGCCTGCTCGCATACACCGAGCGGCAGGAAGATCCCACCGGCATCGCGGTGGATATCGCGGGGAGGGCGCCGATGGCCTTCCCCCCGAACGTCATGGAGTAGAGACAACCAGGGGAGGGGCGGGGAATGACACAGCAGGTGCACGTCGATCCGGCGGTTCTGCAGCAGGCCGCGGACGGAATCGAAGCCACCATCGGCGAATTGTCGGAGCTGGGTATCGGGGAGACCGGCAATATGGGTCGCGGTTTCTCGCTACTGACCATGTCGACCCTCGATATCGGCAAGCACACCGTGCAGAAGACGTTCGAGGAGTTCACCGAACGCTGGTCGTGGGGCGTGCGGGCACTGGTGCAGGCCGGTAATTCGATCGCCCGGACCCTGGGGCTGGCCGCCGGTCGCTACGACGAGATGGAGAACCAGGCCGAGGGCACCTTGAAACAGATGTGGACCCATATGCTGGGCAACCCGCACCTGTCGGAGGAAGAGATCACGAGCCGGTCCTGGGGCGATACCTTCGCCGACAACCCCGTCAACCATGTACTCAACCCCGACTACAGCCCGGAATCCTTCGACCGGGCATTCCAGACCATCGAAACCAACAATCAGATCATCCAGGAGGTCGGGCCGCAGGCGCTGGCGAATCTGAGCGTCCTGAGCCCGGCGAGCATTCCGGTGACGAGCGAGGTCACCGGTGAGACTCCGGGCTGGAACACGGGGGCCGCGCAACGTGCCGCGGAAATCGCGCAGGAGTCCGGGGGGAAGTAAGTGGGGGTATTCGATTTCGTCGACGATATCGGCGAGGCGATCGAGGACGGCGTCGAAAACGTCGTCGAGGGTGCCGGCGAGCTGATCGACGACGGGCTGGATCTCGTCGCCGAAGGCGCGGACGCGATCGGGCTCGACGATGCCGCCGAGGCACTCGATGATTTCGGCGACGAGATCGCCTCGGCCACCGGCGGCGACGTCGAGGAGCGGGAGCTCGGTGAATCCGAGGATCCCACCGAACTGATTCTCGGCAATCCGGCCGAAATCGGTTCCACCGCGCAGACATTGAACGATATGTCCGCCGCCCTCGAATCCACCGGGGAGGCCCTGAAGCAGATCGATTCGGCGAATTGGGTCGGCGACGGCGCCGATGCGTTCAACGAGGTCTACGACAAACAGCCGAAGCTGTGGTTCGACGGCGCCGACGCCATGGCCGACGCGGCCGCGGCGATGACCGCCTGGCACAACGTGGTGAAAACCGCGCAGGGCAAAGCCGCGGACGCCATCGACGAATGGAAGGCCGCGGCCCGGGAGGAACAGCGGGTGATCTCCTGGTGGAATTCGCTGACCGGGGAGCAGCAGGCGCAGACCACCGTGGTGGACACCTGGACCCCCATGCGCAACAACGCCCGGGCGATTCTGCGCAACGCCCGCATCGCGCGCGATAACGGCGCCACCGTCGCGGTGAGCGCGATCTCCGCCGCCACCGACAAGGCCCCGGCCGAACCACCCTTCACCGATCGGTGGCTGGCCAATCTCTCCGATCTCGGCGGAGTCCTCGAACACGGTGCCCTGAATTTCATGTCCGGGCTGCTCACCAGCCTCACCGGGCTCGTCCAGTTCGTCCGCCAGATCAACCCGTTCGACACCTACAACATGACCCATCCGGCCGACTACCTGGAAGGGCTCTCCAATCTGGGCACCGGGCTGGTGGTCGCGGCCGCGGATCCGGGCGCCGCCGTCTCGGCGATCCTCGAGGATGCCCGCCGCAATCCCTTCGAGTTCATGGGCGCGCTCACCGGTGACGCGCTACTCACCGCGGCGACGGGTGGCGCGGGCAGTGCCAAGTTCGCGGTCAGCGCGATGCGCCGGCTCGCCGATGCGGGCCAGGCCGGGAGGCGGCTGGACGATCTCGCCGATCTCGGCCGCCACCTGCCCGGCAATTCCGCACCGAATCCCCACACCCCCGATAACCCGCCGGGTCACCCGAGCCAGGCGCCGAACCAGGCCGGACCGGCCCCGGATGCCGGGCACACACCCGACACCAACCCCATGGACGCGGGCGGCCGACCGGATTCGGACGGACCCGGCAGCGGTGACCGCACCTCCGACTCGCCCGCCGAGCCACCGGCCCAGGCGGACCCGCCCCGGGAACGCGATACCGACGACGACCCGGTCGTCGGGCAACTACCGGACCACACACCCGACGATTCCCCCGCGGCACGGCCCGACAACGACCCGCCCGCGCAGACCGACACCGATTCCCCACCTCCGCAATCCCCTACCCCCGATCCGGATCGCACCCCGGATCCGGACCCGCCGGGCCCCGGCGACGACCCCGATCCACCACTCCAGCGCACCGACCCCCGCCCCGACGCGGCCGACCCGTCCGCACACACCGACCGGCCATCGACCACACCGGGCGATTCGAGTCCGACCTCCCACACCCCCGGCGACTCCAACCCGCATCCGGCGACGCACGAGGATCCGCCACCGTCACCGGTAACGCATACCGACACCGACCCCTCCACCCGGCCCGACCACAGCCCCACGAACGACGCACCCCGAGACTCCACACCGGACACACCCCGGGACTCGACACCGGACGGAAGTGCCGACCAGCCCAGTCCGCACCCGGAAACCGGGTCCCCGGACTCCCGGAACGACATCGGGTCCCGGACCGACGACCCCGGCCACGCTCCCCCGCCCCATTCCGAGGGCGACCCTTCCTCACCGCGCCCGGACCGGGACGCGGACGACACACCGGTCGACCGGCCGGAAGACAGCGACTCCCCCGCACCCCGGACGAACACCGAACTTCCAGGCGTCCGCGATACCGACCAGCAAGGTGCACGCGACACCGACGGCTCACCGGAGACGCGCACCGATCCGGACCGTGCCGCGGACTCCCGGCCCACCCCCGGAACGCGCCCGGACGATTCCACCGACACGCCATCGCCCTACCTGGCCCCCGGCACCCACACCGGCCCCGGCTCCCCCGCGCTGCGCTCGGATCCCGGACCCGACACCCGCACCCCGGACCCCGGCAACCAGCCCCGCAGCCCGGACACCTCGTCCCCGGCACGCACCCGTGAGAGCGCGCCGGCCTCGCGCGCGCCGGAGAGTTCCTCCCCCGCCCGCACCCTCGAGAACACCTCGAACAACCGCGCACCCGCCCGTCCCGGCCCTACCACCCGAGCGGACCCCGACGCATCGTCACGGGCCCGCCCCACCCCGGACTCGTCACCGGCCACCCGGCCGGATCACGATTCGCCCGACCGGAAACCCGAGCCCGGGGAACGCCCCGGCACCCCGCCCGACACCCCCGACGGCCGGACACCGCGCGACGGAACCCACCCGCGCACCGGCGACAACGACACGCCCCGCTCCCCCACTCGGCGCGACGATCCGGACTCACCCACCGACCGCACCCGGCCCGACCGCGACACGGACGACAACCCGCGAGACCGGCATCCCCGGGACCGTGATCACGACCCGGAACGCCGCGACCCGGACCACCGTGATCGCGATCCAGAACACCGTGATCGCCACCCGGACAAAGGCGATCACGACACCCCCCGGGACCGCGACAGCGATACACCCGACCCACACGACCGGGCCGATGCCGACCGCGACGCCCACGAACACGCCCGCGAATCCGGCGCCGACCACAACCGCACCCCCGAGCAGAAGACCTGCTCCACCGATCCGGTGGATATCAGCACGGGC
Organism: Nocardia sp. NPDC024068; assembly: GCF_040638875.1. Classification (NCBI taxonomy): domain Bacteria; kingdom Bacillati; phylum Actinomycetota; class Actinomycetes; order Mycobacteriales; family Nocardiaceae; genus Nocardia; species Nocardia sp. NPDC024068. Next base: position 563,144 of record NZ_JBEZYU010000001.1, read on the forward strand.
GAATTCCTGCTTCCCGAAACCGATATCGAGCTGGCCGGTGTGCTCCCGCTGCTGTTGAAGCGGGCGCATCATTCGAATTACCGATTCGGACGCTGGTTCGGGCCGTCGTGGGCCACCACGCTGGACACCCGGATCGCCGTCACGGCCGAGGGCGTCGTCTTCTTCGGTGAGGACGGCGTCCTGCTCGCCTACCCGCATGCCGAGGCCGGTTTCCCCGCGCCGCCGCTCACCGGTGGCCGGCAGTGGTCGCTGACCCGCACCGATGCCGGTGGTTACCGGGTCTGGGACCGGGAGCGGGAACTCACCTGGCATTTCGCGCCGGAACCGGTGCTCGACGGCCTCGACACCGCGCTCGGCAACTACGCGGTATCGGCCGTCACCGACCGCCACCACAACCGCATCCGATTCCACTACGACTCCCGGGGTGTACCGGTCGAGGTCTCCCATTCCGGCGGCTACCGGATTCGCGTGGACAGCACCGGCGGCCGTATCACCGGGCTGGCGCTCCGCACCGAAGAGACCGATTCACCCGCCGCGATACCGCTGCGGACGTTCGCCTACGACGCCGGGGAACTGGTGGCCGTCACCAACGCGGCCGGCGCCACCACCCGCTACACCTACGACACCGGACACCGGTTGACCTCGTGGACCGATTCCAACGGCAACCGGATGGTCAACACCTACGACGATTCCGGACGGGTCGTCCGCCAGCGTGGCAGCGCGGGCATGCTGAACTGCGATTTCGACTACCTGGAATTACCGGACGGCACCGGCCGGCTGACCCGGGTCACCGACTCGCGCGGTGCGGTCACGACCCACGGATTCGACCGTGATCTGCAACTGCGCGACCTGATCACACCCGACGGCGCGCGATTCCACTACGACTACAACATCGACCGCAAGCCGCTGACGGTCACCGGTCCCGATCCGGCCACCCGGACACGGTACGTCTACAACGCCGACGGCGATCCGACGACGATCACCCGGCCGGACGGCGCCACGATCGAGATGGAATACGCACTGCCCAACCGCACCGCCGCCATCACCGGCGCGGACGGGGCCGTGTATCGCCGCGAATGGTCCGATACCGGCGATCTGACGGCCGTCCTGGACGCCCCCGGTGCCCGGACCGAATTCACCCACCATCCCAACGGCGCCGTCGCGACCTTCACCTCCGGCGGCGGCACGACCGTCGTGGACAGCGATGCCGCCGGATTGCCGATCCGGATCGTCGACCCGCACGGCGGAGTCACGCGGATCGAGCGCGATGCCGCCGGCCGGCCGGTCCGGACGGTCACCGCCGACGGTTCGGCGACCCGGTACGAGTGGTCGGCGGCCGGAAATCTGCTGTGCAGAAAGGATCCCGACGGCACCGAGGAGTCGTGGTCCTACGACGGCGAAGACAATCTGATCGGTCATACCGACCGCGCGGGCGGTGTCACCGAGTACCGCTACGGCGTTTTCGACCTGATCCGGTCACGCACCGACCCCGACGGGTCGGTCACCCGCTACGAATGGGACACCGAGCGCCGGCTCACCGCTGTGCACAATCCGCTCGGACAGCGCTGGAACTACGAATACGACCTCGCCGGGCAACTGATCGCCGAAACCGACTATTCCGCGGCCACCACCACCTACACCCGGGACTCGGCCGGACGGGTCGCCAGTGTCACCCCCGCCACCGGCACCACCCGTTACCACCGCCACGACATCATGGGCCGGCTCACCGAGATCGGTACCGACACCGGCGACTGGATCCGCTACACCCGCGACCCGGCCGGCCGAATCCTCGACGCCGCCGCCGGAACCGGCGGCGAAACCACACACACCATCGAATACTCGTACAGTGCAACGGGATTGCCGACCATCGAACAGGTCGACGACCGGCCACCGATGCGCTACACCTACGATCTGCACGGTCGCCGCGCCGGCCGCACCGCCCCCACCGGCACCGAGACCGGCTGGCATCACGATACCGCCGGCCGGATCGACCGGCTCGGTGCCGGCGACCACGAGATCACCGTCGAATACGATTCCCTCGGCCGTCGCACCGGCTGGCGCACCGGCGAAATCTCGGTCACCCGCGCACTCGACCCGGCCGGCCGTGTCACCCGCCAGATCGTGACCGCCTTTCCCGCCCCGCTACTGTCCCTCGATCTCGGCCAGGAGAACCGGCCGGCCCCACACCGGCTCCGCCGCGACGAATTCGACTATCGCCCGGACGGCCCCCTCACCGCCCACACCACGACCCGTCCCGGAAGTGCCCCGCTACAGCGTCATTACGCCCTCGACATCATGGGCCGCGTCACAGCCGTCACCGCAGACGGCCGGCGGCCCACCGAGGCCTACACCTACGACGCGCTCGGAAATATCATCGCCGCGCAGCGGTCACTTTCGCCATCGGAAACCGATTCGGCCGCTGAACAACCCGATTCGGATTCCCGCCGCGAATACGACGACAACCTACTGGTCCACGACGGCCGCTACAGCTACCGCTACGACCCCGCGGGTCGCCTGATCCGAAAGACCGCCACCGGCCCGTCCGGCCCAGCCGAGGACTGGTTCTACCGCTACAACGGATTCGACCAGCTCACCGACGTCTACACCCCCACCAGTCAATGGTGGCAGTACACCTACGACGCACTCGGCCGCCGCACGACCAAACAACGCCTGGACACGACCGGCACCGTCTTGGAGCGCACCGACTACGCCTGGGACGGAAACCGGCTGATCGAGTGTGCCGAGCCCGGCACGACGACCCGCTGGGAGTACCTCCCGGGCTCCCACATCCCGGTCACCCAGACCATCCACCGCGACGGCTCCGAGCCCGAGCTCGCCGTGATCGTGACCGACCTCGTCGGCACCCCGGCACATCTCGTCGACCCCCGCACCGGCGACACCCTCGCCACCGCCACCACCGATCTGTGGGGGCGCACCATGTGGTCCGGCGCCACCGGTACTCCCCTGCGCTTCCCCGGCCAGTTCCACGACCCCGAAACCGGCCTGCACTACAACCGCCACCGCTTCTACGACCCCGAGACCGGCCGCTTCCTGACCCGCGACCCCCTCGGCCTCTCCCCCGCCCCGAACCCCCACATCTACCCGCACAACCCGACGGTCTGGAGCGACCCCCTCGGCCTCATCCCCCGCTCCTGCGAAACCGACGACACCCCCGACCGCGAACCCGATCCCGACCCCGGCGATCCCACCCCGCACGACCCCACCCCGACCCGGCCGACCGTCGATACCGACCGCGTCCCCGACACCACCCCGGCCGCTGTCCGCGACCCAGATGCCGGCACGAGCACGGGCCGGCCCGGAACGGGCGACGATCCCCCGGACGGGCCCGACCCCCATGCGACCAGAACGGTGACCGAAACCCAAGGTAGGAATACCGCTACCTGGACACTCAATTCGGATGGTAAGCCGATACGAGCCGTGGCGAAACTCAAGGAAGTCTTCAAGAAGGCCGAGAGAAGCAACGCCGAGGAAAGTGCCGCCAACAAGATCGGTAAATCAGGTGGACGCACCGATGATCACGGCGGGCACGTCGTCGACCATCGGTTCATGCTGGACCAGTTGTTCAAGAATATGTTTCCACAGAACGGAAACTTCAATACCTCCGCATACAAGGTGATGGCGAACGAATGGTCCTCCTGGGTGGATAACGGCTGCGAAGTCAGACCGACAATAGAATTGCTCGACGGACACGGGAACCCCGTACAGGGAACGAACCGGCCCGACCGAGTCACAGTCGAATACGAGGTATACGGTCCGGACGGAAAGCTGTTGTACGACAATCAGGTCAGATTCAAGAACGAAGCGGATCAGAAGTTCGACCGGCTCCGGAGCAAACAGATCAAGAAGATGATCGCCGACGGTCCCTGAGAACGGCGAGGCACCGATTCGGTTGCGCCGGCTGTATACTGCTATCCGGGCCGTGGAATAAATCGTATCCGACAAACCGGCAATAAGATGAAGGCGGAAGGAGCTTTGTTGACCGATCCGGCGTTCGACTCCGAACAGTCGACCACCGCGTTGACGGCTGTCGCGGAGTCGATAATCGAAAATAGTAGATACCAGGACTCGTGGGCATCATTGTCACTCGTTGCAACATTCCGGGGCGGGAGTGATTCCATGTTCGGCTATGTCTATTTCGACGACGGTTCATGGGTCGCCCGGAAACCAAAGGGCTTCGATGTACTCGACAAAGTGACCGTATTGCGCTCGACCATGACCGAGGACGGGAAACCGGCGTGGAAATCCTGCCTCATACAGATAAAGCGATCCGAAATGGATATGGCGGTCGACTTCGAGTACGAAGACGCCGATCGCTGGCGAATCGATCCGGGCAATCTCGAGCAGATGGTGGAGACCCTCCGCCCTTCGTGAGTCCTCGCGGGATTCGATGCCGGCTTTCGACGACCGTCCGATACAGCCGCACCCTAGGCTGGGGGCAGGCGAGTCGAGCGCGGGCGGAGTGCGGATGTCGAAGGTGATCGGCAAGGGCGGTAATGCGGCCGTGCGAGGTGGGACATTGCGGATCTCGGCCACCCCGGCGGGGATCGACCTCACCGCGCTGTGCCTGCGAAGTGACGGCAAGGTCGGCGGGGACGAGGATTTCGTCTTCTACAATCAGCCGCGCTCCCCGGACGGTGCGGTCCGGTTGCGCGGCGGGGAACTCGAGCTCGATCTCCCAGGTGTCGCGGCGAGTACCGACCGGATCGTGGTGTCCGCGTCGATCGACTCCGGGAGTTTCGGCGATATGGCACTCGGTGTGCGGATCGCCGAGGACGGCACGGACATCTACGACCTCCCCATCACCGGGCTCACCTCGGAGACCACGGTGATACTCGCGGAGGTCTACCGGCCAGCCGGCACCTGGAAGATCCGGAATGTGGCACAGGGGTACGCGACCGGCCTGGCCGGTCTGGCCACGGATTTCGGGATCACGGTCGACGATCCGTCACCGAATGCGGCCGCATCCACCCCCGTCCCGTCCGAGGCACCGGCGCCCCAACCCGCTACGCCTCCCGGCCCTCCCCCCGCACTCGGACAACCGTTTCCCGAGGCCGACCCCGCCCCGGGCCCGGCCGTGAACTTCGCCAAGGGTGCGATCACTCTCACCAAGGGCGCGCCCCCGGTCCTGCTCCGCAAGACGCCGCTGGTCCGGCTGCGGGTGGCGTGGGCCAGCGGTACCGATTACGAGGCCTACGCCCTGGTCGTACTCACCAGCGGTGAGGTCGTACACGTCGCCACCTTCCCCGCCGCCGGTATCCCGGCCGACCCGCACTACGGCGACCTCGTCCGCCACCTCGGCGACCGCGGGCGCGGCGATGTGCGGCGCGGCGGCGGGCAAGCCGAGGAGATCCTCGAGGTCCGCTTGGCGCCCGAGATCCTCGCGGTGATCCCGGTCGCGTATTCGGCGATCAACAACGGCACCGGGTCGTTCCACAAATACCGGGTGACGCTGGCGATCGAGAGCGGCGCCGACAGCGTCACCATCCCCGCCGACCAGGCCAAGAAATCCGCCTGGATCTTCACCTGCGTCCCGGGCATCGTCTACAACCGCCCCGACGGCGTTCTCATCGAACGACTCGAGCTCTACAGCCGCCGCTTCTCCGAGCACCGTCCCGCCGCCACCCTGCATCCCGATGGACGCGTGGAGGTACGGATGGACAAAGGCCCGGTCAACCAGTTCAAGGCCGACCACACCTGACCCCGCTTCGCCGGATCCCGTGGCCACTTCGCCACGACTCGAACACAGTAGGCGGTCACAGGTTGCGGAGCAGGTCCTCGGTGTAGGCGGTCAGCCGCCGCGCGGCGACCGGATCCAGGGTCGGGAAGGATGCGTCCAGGGTCGTGCCCCGGTCGACCGCGGTCAGCGCGGCGGCGGGGGGCCGGTCGATGAAGCCCAGGATCGGCGCCACGGACGCCTCCACCGGCCGGGCACGGAATCGGGCAAGGGTACGAATCATCGTGCGGACCAGCGGATTCAGAGGGGAGAGATCGCCGCTTCGGGTGAATCCCGGGTGGTACATCACGAAGGGGACGGTATCGCCGCAGCTCTCGGCATAGGCGACGCCCAGCAGATCGTTGGCGCGTCCGGCGTGCAACTGGGAACGGACCGCGCCGTAGCGGCGGGTGAGCTGCATATCGTCCCACTGCACCGCGCCCGCGGTGGCTCCGACACCGGCGACGCTCACGATCACCGGTGCCGGCGCCGACGCGAGCTGCGGCCGCAACCCGTGGGCGAGCAGATATCGGCTCAGGTAATACAGCGCGAATACCGATTCCAGGCCTTCGGCGGTTTCGCGTCTGCGGGGCGACTGCCGGTTGGCGAACAGGGCCAGCGCGTCGATCGACCGGTAGTGATCGGTGAGATACCGCAGCACGCGCCGGTTCTCGGCGACCAGCGTGAGGTCGGCACGCAGGAATTCCAGGCCGGCGCCGGTTTCGTCCCGCAGCGCGCGGCCCTTCTCCTCGCTGCTGCCGATCACGACCACCCGATCGCCGCGGGCGCGACGGGCCCGGGCCAGGGCGCGGCCCATCCCGTCGGTGCCGCCGCTGATCACAACGGTTTTCGTATCATCGCTCATAACGCCGATCGTCGGGGCGTCCGGCGGCGCGCACAAGGAGGCAGTTCCATGTCCGGTACGCACACCGATGTTCCGGTCCTGCTCACGGCGGACCTGCCCGTGCCGGTCCCTCGCGCCGAATACGAGGCCTGTCCGGTGACCGAGATAGCGCGCCGGCTCGGGGACAAATGGACGGTCCTGATCCTGGCCCTGCTCGGTCGCGGCCCGCACCGGTTCAACGCGCTCGAACGGTCGATCGAGGGGATCAGTCAGCGCATGCTGACCCGCACCCTGCGGCAGTTGCAGGCCGATGGGCTCGTGGTGCGGACGGTGTACCCGACGGTGCCGCCGAGCGTGGAATACTCGCTCAGCGCCGCGGGGCGGGATCTGCTCGGACCGGTGTCCGCGCTGGCCGGGTGGGCGGTCGCCTGGTCCCGCGCGAACAACGACCCGCAGCGACGGGACCCGGCCACCGGAGAGAACGCTCGGTAGCCCGTGCCACCATCCGCCACGGGGCCGGCTGTCCTTGCAAATATTGCAATCATTGATGAACTAGGGGTGTCGCGATAAACTCCAGTTCATGGCGTACCCTTCCGGCCGTAAGCGGCTGTCGTGACGGCCCCGCGGCGCGGGCGGGTCACCCAGCATCGCGTGGCGCAGACGGTCGCGGCGGAGCTGCGCACCCGGATCCTCAACAGCACCGACGACTACCGTCTCCCCACCCAGGATCAGCTGGTGCAGGAGTTCGGTGTCTCCTATCCTTCCATCCGCGAGGCCATCCGGATCCTGGAAACCGAGGGGCTGGTCACCGTCCGGCGTGGCAATGTCGGTGGCGCCGAGGTGCACCGGCCCGACGAGACCTCGGCGGCCTACCATCTCGGGCTCGCGCTGCAGGGCGGGCGGGTGACACTCGGCGATCTGGCCACCGGCCTGCAGATGCTGGAGCCGATGTGCGCGGCCGAATGCGCCCGGCGCGAGGACCGGCTGGAGGCGGTGGTGCCGGCACTCCAGGAGAACATCGCGAAGTCGATGGAATTGATCGACGACGGTGTCGCCTTCACCCAGACCGCGCGCGAGTTCCACGACCTGGTGGTCTCGTTCACTCCGAACGCCACCGTCCGCTATGTGGTGAGCAGCCTGGTGGCGCTGTGGTCGGCGCAGGAAGAGGCATGGGCCGAGGCGTTGACCGGCCGGGGTGAATACCCCTCGCCGGAGCAGGCGCGGGCCGCGGTGCGCACCCACCAGAAGATCGTCGACGATATCGTCGCCGGGCAGGCCTCGGCCGCCGAGCATATGGCGTGCGCGCACCTGGCCGCCACGCAGGCGCTGCTGCTGAAACGCTTCGACGACGGTATCGTCAACGCCTCGTCGACCATGGCGCAGCAGGCCATCCGCGGCGACCGGGGCGCGCGTCGCTGACCTACAAGCGCGCCGAGCTGTGGATCGCGGTCGCCGGCCCCGGCTCGAACCCCCGGATCATCGCGTCCTGGGCGAACGAGGCGATCAGTACTCCGCTCTCGGTGCTGATCTGACCACGGATATGGGCGCTACCCGCACCCATGAAGACGGCCTCGTGGTGGTACCGCAGCCAGCCATCCCATTTCACCGGATCGTGGAACGTCACGGTGACGCCCATGGGTGCGGTCGACAGGGTGTGATGCGCCTGGGCCGTGCCCATGCCCGGATGCGGGCGCAGTGCCGTGGAGATCCCCAGATGCCCGGTGAAGTGGGCAAGGATCGCGCGGCGTAGCTCGTCGGCGGCGGGCACGTCGTCGTAGCGCAGCCAGGCGTCCACCACCGGTGGACCCACCTCGTCGGGGTCGTTGATATCGGTGCAATCGACGATGCGGACCTCACGTCCCGGCAGCGCCAGGCTGTCCACCGGCACGGCCTCTTCCGGCCCCGCCACCGGTAGTCCGGCGGGCGTATCCAGGCGAACCAGATCCGGCTGCGGACTGTCCAGCAGGACAGTGCAACTCGTGCGGACCCGCAACTCCTGGCGCACGGTCACGGTGGCACTCGCGTAACTGCGGCCGGTCTTGATCGGAGTGACGGTGAAGTCCAGCGGGATATCGGGGTCGGCCGCGGCGACGAACAGTGCGTGCGCGGAGCGGACGGTCCGGCCGGGCAGGGCCCGGGTGGCGGCCACGATGCTCTGGCCCAGTATCTGGGTGCCGTCGACCACGCGCCGGCTGCCGCCGTCGCTGTCGCCGAAGTACCGGGCGGGAACCACCGGATCCGCACGCACATCGAAGATCTCGATCATGCGCGCCATCGACGATTCCGCAGTGTCCGCGTGAACGCCCACCTCCTCCGGGCCTGACTCGCTCATGCTGTGTCCATGGGGCATGAGCGAGGGCCCTGCGTGGTGACGCTCCGCTACCTCCTCCGGGCCCGACCCGCTCATGCCCGGACCCCCGTGTAGCGGCCGGCGCCGATGGTGACCGCGACGGCGCTCTGGTCGAAGGCGATATAGCCGGCCAGCCGGGCGACCGGTGGATGCGGGCGCGGGTAGGTCCAGGCGATCCAGGGCCGGTCACTGCCCGGCAGCGCCCAATACGACGCCTCACCCTTGAACGGGCATACGGTGTGCAGTTCCACGGGCTCGAGCCGGGTCAGATCCACCGCGTCGCGTGGGAAGTACACGACCAGACCGTGATCCTGCTCGTCCACCAGCAGACAGGCGTCACTCGAGGCCAGCTGCTGCCCGGCGACGACCGCGGTCATCACATTGGTGCGGGCGAGCAGATCGACGCGGTAGTCGGGATGCCGGTCGTAGCCCGAGGGGACTGGTTGTTCACTCATTCCTGCTCCGAATCTTCGCTGCTCCGAATCTTCACTGCTCCGAATCGTGCACGGGTCCGGGCGCTCGCTGCGCCGGTGCCCGGCGGGCATTCGCCACGCGGGCTGATTGCCCGCCCCGCCTATCTCACTGTGCCACAGGCAGATACGGCAGGAGGCCGGGCTCGGGACGGACACCGAAAGAACGTAGCGCCATGGCCAGCATCGCGTAGGAGCCGACAGTGAAGACGATATCCATCAACTGCTGTTCGTCGAACACCTCCGCCAGCGCCTGCCAGGTGCCGGCACCGATCGCGCCGTCGATGCGCAGTTCGTCGGCGGCCCGCAGCAGTGCGGACTCCTCCGGCGTCCAGCCGGGGACGTCCGGTCCGGTGGCGATCCGGGCGATTTCCTCGTCGGAAAGTCCCGCGTTACCGCCCAGCACCGCGTGCTGCGCCCACTCGTAATCGCTCTCCCAGAGATTCGCGACTCGCAGGATCAGCATCTCGCGCTGCCGGTCGGAGAGTTTGGTTCCATACAGCAGGTGGCCGTTGAAGGGCAGGAACGCCATGGTGAAGGCGGGATAGCGGGCGAGGGTGCCCAGCAGGTTCGTCCCGGACTGGGTGTTCGAGGGTGCGGGACCGCCGTGATGCACCCGGGTCCGGAAGTCGGCGAAGAAAGCCCGTAGCTCCGCCGACCAGTCCGCGGGTTTCAGCGGGGGTATCCGCTCCATATCCGACTCCTTGTCCGATAGCGAGGTCTCGTTCACGTATTCCGCCCGCCGTTCACTCCGATCACTTTGTCCGCCAGGGCCCCGCGCATCATCGGCATGGCTCCGCCCTCCTGTCAGCTGGGGATGTGGGGCGCCCGCAGGTTGCGCAGCGGGCGGGTGTAGGACGGATCGGCCGGACTGCGTGACGGTGCGCCGTTGGCGTACAGATCCGCGACATCGGCGAACGGGAGCGGCATGGTCGGTGCCATACCGGACCATTCGATGATGTTGGTCCGCAACGCGATCCGCCACTCGCCGTCGCGGCGCTCCAGCCGATCGAGGTATCGCCCACCGGCGAGCCAGTTGCTGTCGTCCCGGTTACGGGCGGCGAACAGGTAGTAGGTCTCGGTGTGCGCGAGTTCGCCGTCGATATCGCAGGTGTGGTTCAGCAGATTGTGGTGGGTGGCGGACTGGCCCTGTTCGTGCATGGCGGCGGCCCAGTCGTAGAGGGCGGCGGGTCCGCCCACGAAATCGCCGGCCGCGATCTCCGCGTCGGGATGGAACGCCGACAGGAAGAGGTCACGATCGAACCGGTCCATCCCGCGGGAGAAGCGGGTCAGGCAGTCGAGGATGTCCTGGCGCTCCAGCAGGGTGGCCAGCCGGCTCTGATGATCTGTTGTGGTCATGGTTTCCTCGGTATTTCTGCGCGGCCCGCGGTCACGGGAGCGGTGCCCAGATCGGCGCGCCGCGGGTGGCCCGCAACGACGGGATCTCCCGGCCGTCGATATCGGTGATGCCGTAGTCGCGGCCCAGTTCCGCGGTGATGAAGGTGCCGCCGGTGCGGCTCATGAGGCCGGGATCGCCGGCCAGGGCCGTGATCACCCGCCCCGGGTATTCGGGGGAACACCCGTCGGCCGGTGTGGTGGCCGCGGCGCCGGCCAGGCCCGGAATCGTGGCGAGATTGCGTTCGGCGCGCTCGGTGAGGGTGAGGCCCTGCCACAGCGAGAGCGAGGTGATACCGAACGGTTTCAGCTCGACGGCCATATCGCGGGCCATCCGGTCGACCGCCGATTTCGCGGTACCGAACACCACCCCGTAGGTGTACGCGACCCCGGTGTAGCCGGAGATCGCGACGATCAGCCCCGATCTCCCGGGCACCATGAGGGGCACGGCGTAGCGGGCGGCCACGAAGTTCGATCGGACGCCGATATCCACCATCTGCCAGTCGGACAGGGGTTTCTCCCAGAACGGTGCCGGATCGGTCAGATTCTCCGGAAGGGAGAACGCATTGTTGACCAGGATGTCCAGCCGGCCCTGTTCGTCGCCGACCCGTTCGAAGAGGGCGGCGACATCGGCATCGTCACCGTGGTCCACCCGCACCGCGATCCCGGTGCCGCCGCGGCGCCCGCATTCGGCCGCGGTCTCACCGATCGTGCCCGGTAACGGATGCTCCCCGGACGTGACCGTACGACCGGTGACATAGACCGTCGCGCCCTGCGCCGCCAAGGCCAGCGCGATTCCCTTGCCGATCCCGCGGCTCGCCCCGGTGACCACGGCGACCCGGCCGGTCAGTGACCCCATCTGGCACCGCCCTATTCGCCGAAGAACTGTTCGCTGTAGTCACCACGGGCCCGGCCGATGAACCGATCGTCGCGCAGCGGCGCACCCAGGACGCCCTGCGACCAGTCCACCGATACGCCCTGGTCCTGCGCCCAGTCGTAGAGCATGATCCGTTTGCCGATCCGCCAGCGGCCGTCGCGCCATTCGAACCGGTCGAGATAGCGGCCGCCGAGCACCGAATCACGGTGCTCGGCGCCGGTGTCGAGCCGGTGATAGGCGATGACCTGCGTTTCCGACAGCGCCACCGCGTCGCGCAGATCGATCGAGGTCTGCCCCAGCAGATGCTGGGTCACCACGATCGCCGGAGAACCGGGGATCACCCAGTTCAGATACTGATCGAAGGTGCCGTCGAAGATGCCGAAATCCACGGTGGCGTCGGGCCAGAAGGCGTCCTTCACCAGGGCGGCGTCGCGGCGGTCCTCGCCCCGCGCGAGCCGGACGATACAGTCCCGGATGCGCGCGTGGGCGAGTACGGTCGCTATCTCTTCGGTGCCCTCGGTCGTCATGGCTCGGTGCCCTCGGTGATCATGGCGGACCTACGCCTGGGCCGCGTCGGGTGCGTAGCCCTGGATGCCCTTGACCTCGAGGTACTCGTCGAAGCCGGCTTCACCCCATTCGCGACCGTTACCGCTCTTCTTGTAACCGCCGAACGGCGACGCGAAATCGAAACCGCCGTTGATGGCGATCGAGCCGGCCCGCAGCCGCCGGGCGATCGCCCGCGCCTGGTCCAGATCCCGGCCCGCGACGAACCCGGACAGACCGTACTCGGTGTCGTTGGCGATATCGATCGCCTCGTCGATGCTGTCGTAGCCGATGATCGTCAGGACCGGTCCGAAGATCTCCTGGCGCGCGATGGTCATATCGTTGGTGACCCCGGCGAACACCGTGGGCTTGACGTAGAAGCCCTTCTCCAGCCCGTCGGGCCGGCCGGGACCGCCCGCCACCACGGTGGCGCCCTCGTCGATGCCCTTCTGGATGAGCGCCTGGATCCGGTCCCACTGCGACCCCGCGACCACCGGCCCGATGGCGACCTCACCGGTGGGATCACCGACGGTGACGCCCTCGGTGGCGGCGCGGGCCGCGGAGACCGCCTCCTCCATGCGAGCGGTGGGCACCAGCATGCGCGACGGGGCGCTACAGGTCTGGCCCGAATTACCCATCATATCCGCGACGCCCTGGCCGACATTGGTGGCGAAATCCTCGTCGTCGAGGATGATGTTGGGGCCCTTACCGCCCAGTTCCTGGGCCACCCGTTTCACGGTGGGGGCAGCGTTACGCGCGATATCAATCCCGGCGCGGGTCGACCCGGTGAACGAGATCATGTCCACGCCCGGATGCGAGGCCAGCGGGACACCTACGCTCGGCCCGTCGCCCTGCACCAGGTTGAACACTCCGGCCGGCACACCGGCGGCGTCCAGCACCTCGGTGAAGATCTGGCCGGTGAACGGTGACCGCTCCGACGGTTTGAGGATCATGGTGCAACCGGTGGCCAGCGCCGGGAACACCTTCACCGAGATCAGGGCCATCGGCCAGTTCCACGGGGTGATCAGACCGCAGACCCCGATGGGTTCCTTCACGATCAGGGTCGCGCCCTGCTGATCCTCGAACCGGTAGTTCTGCAGGACCTCGGTCGCCTTCTGCAGATGGCCCAGAACCAGATCCACCTGGAATCCGCCGGCGAGGGCACTCGGGGCGCCCATCTCCTCGGTGAGGGCCGCGGCGAGGTCGCCGGTGCGCTTCTGGTACTCCGCCCCGATGGCGCCGAACAGGTCGAGCCGGTCGGCGACACTGGTCTGCGACCAGCTCGGGAAGGCCTCCTGAGCGGCCGCGACCGCGGCGTCCACATCGGCGGCCGAGCCGAGAGCGACCTTGCCGGCCGCGGCTTCGGTGGCGGGGTTGATCACCTCGAAAGTGCGGTCGGCCACGGGATCGACCCACTGGCCGCCGATATAGAACTTCAGGTACTCGCGCATCACTGCATCCCTTCCGCGTACCAGGTGCGGAACTCGTCGTAGCTGGGCATTTCCTCGGAGTTCGCCTTCGGGTCGATCGCGACGTGGATGACGCCGGGCCTACCGCTGGCGAAAGCGCGTTTGATGGCGGGTGCGATCTCGGCGTCGGTCTCGACGTATTCGCCGTAGCAGCCGAAGCCCTCGCCGACCTTGTCCAGCCGGGTCTCCTTGCTCCAGTGCACGGCGGTTTCGCGCGAACCCTGGCCGAAGGTGCGTTTGTAGACGCCGACCTCGAGGCCCCATGCGTAGTCGACCGCGACGACGCAGACCAGCGGCAGGTTGTGCCGCACCGCGGTTTCCAGTTCCGCGATCTGGAACTGGAACGAGGAGTCACCGGTGATCATCAGAACCGGGCGTTTTCCGCCGTCGGCGATGGAGGCGCCCACCGCGTAGGGCAGGCCGGTCCCGAGATGGCCGAAGTTCTGGTTCCAGATCACATCGTGCGGTTTGCACTGGGTGTAGGTCCAGCCGAAGATCGTGGTCGCGCCGCCGTCGCGGACCAGGATGCCGTCGGCGGGGAAATCCTTGGTGGCCTCCACGACCAGCCGCGCCGGATGCACCGGGGTGCCACCCGAGGGCGCGTTCTCGGCTAGTTCGGCCAGGCGCGAGGCGTCCTGTTCGATCCACTGGGCGAGTTCGGGAGTCGCGGTGCGCGGCGTGTTCTTGAGCGCTTCGGTCAGCTGCGGCACGATCGCCCGCAGATCGCCGACCAGCGGAACGTCGATCGGCCGGTTGACGCCGATGGCGCTGGGATCCTGTTCGATCAGGATCCAGTTCCGGTTCTCCTCACCCGCGACCCAGTGCCGTCCCTTGCCGTAGTGCACGGGTTCACCGAGTTCGGTGCCGATGGCCAGGCACAGATCCGATTTCACCACCGCGTCCACCGCGGACGGCGAGAAGCCGTACGGGAAGGTGCGGTCCTCGAGGCCCTCGATGAAGGAGGTACCGCCGGAGGTCTGGATGACGGGGCAGGCCATGAGATCGGCGAGTGCCTTCACCGAGGCGCCGGCCCGGGTGGTGTGCACCCCGTGCCCGACCAGCAGGACCGGCTGCTTCGCCCGCCGGATGAGGTCGGCGGCGGCGTCGATCTTGTCCTGGCCCGCGGTCTGGCCCACCAGCCGGTACCGCTCGGGCGGCAGCGCCGCGGGAACGTCGAGTTCCTCCTGGATCACATGCGAGGGGTACTCGATGTAGACCGGGCCGGGAGTTCCGGACAGCGCCTTGCGCAGGCCCTCACGGATGACCTCGTCGGTCTGATCGGCGTATTCGATACTCGCCGCGTACTTCACCGACGGTTCGAACAGCCCGGACTGTTTGATGAACTGGATCCGGCCACGGCGCACCCGCTGCTCGGTGATGCGGGCGCGCTGCCCGCCGAGGAAGATGACCGGCGAATTCTCCACCAGGGCGCACATCATGGCGCCCGCCAGGTTCGCCACGCCGGGACCGAGGGTGCCGATGCACACCGCGGCCTTTCCGGTCATCCGGGAGACGGCCTCGGCCATGAACCCCGCGGATTCCTCGTGGTGCGGGGCCACCACATTCCAGCCGCGTTCATCCGCGAGGTGGAACAGGTGCACGAAATTCGGATCCGGGATGCCGAAGATGGTGTTGATTCCCTCGGCTTCGAAGAGATCCAGAATCCGTTCGTAGACTTTGACCGCCATACTCACTTTCCTCCCATGGCCATTGCGAAACTCCGACCGATATGGTCGCTGTGGGCCGACGGAACGACCGGCAGCAACCATGAATCCTTGGTGTCACGTATTTCATCGATACGGGCGCCCACGTCCTCGGGCGTCCATTCCTGCTGGTAGACGCCGGGGGTTTCGGCGATATAGGCCCGTGCCACCCGGCCCGCGAGTGCCACCAGCATTTCGCCGCTCACCGAGCACGATTCGTGGGCCAGCCAGCCCACCGCGGGCGCGACCAGTTCCGGATCCATCGGCGGGTATTTCGATGTGTCGAGCCCGTCTGCGAGCCGGGTGACCGCCGCGGGCACGATCACATTGGATTTCACGCCGAATTCGGCGCCCTCGAGCGCCACCACATTCGACAGGCCGATCACACCGGCCTTGGCGACGGCGTAGTTGGCGACGTTCTGGTTGCCGTAGAGACCGCCGATCGACGAGGTCAGCACGACCCGCCCGTATCCCGCTTCCCGCAGCACCGGGAATGCCGCCCGCACCACGTGGAACGCACCGCGCAGATGGACATCGAGTACGGAATCGAAATCCTCGTAACTCATCTCGGTGAGCGGGGCGTACCGCACATTGCCCGCATTGTGGACGACCACATCGACGCGCCCGTAGGTGTCGATCGCGTTCGAGACGATCGCCTGCCCGCCTTCGGGAGTGGCAACGGAATCGGCGTTGGCCACCGCCTGTCCACCGGCGGCCACGATCTCGTCGACCACCGACTGCGCGACTCCGATATCGGAGTCGCCGCCGGGGATACTGCCGCCCACATCGTTGACCACGACCGCGGCGCCGCGGGCGGCCAGCAGCAGGGCATACGCTCGCCCCAGGCCGCGACCCGCCCCGGTGATCACCGCGACCCGTCCGTCGAACCGCATTTCGGACAACGCTTCTCCTAACCTTCGCCGCGGCGAACTATTCGCCGAGCGCCAAACCCTCCAGCTCGCCCGTTTCCCGCCAGCTCTGCAGAATGTCCTCGAGGGCGTAAAAACCGGGCCAGTACGGTTCGCCGAGATGCGAGCGGATGTTCTGCTCGCCCTCGTTGTTGTAGTAACCGGGCGTGCATTCCCGCTGGAAGTTGCTGTTGTCGACCGCGGTTTCCTTGATGGTGGCGCACCACTGGTCGACGGCCTGGGCGGTCGGCTCCACGGTGTGCGCGCCCCGCTCCAGGGCCTCGCCGATGATGTAGGCGGCGTGGGTGGCCTGCTGGTCGAACATATCGGTGGTGCTCGCGGTGACCCCGCCCTGGATGAACCCGGTGAAGAACAGATTCGGGAAGCCGTTGCTGGTCAGACCGTGCAGGGTGCGGTATCCGTTCGCCCAGTGCTCGTAGAGCGACAACCCGTCCCGACCGGCGAAGGGATGGATTCCGTAGCGGCGGTCGAGTTCGGTGGTGATCTCGAAACCGCTGGCGAAGATGATGCAGTCCACCTCGTGCTCCACCCCGGCGGCGATGATGCCCTTCGCGGTGATCCGCTCGACGCCCTTGGTGGCCGCGACGTCGACGAGGGTCACATTGTCACGGTTGTAGGTGGGCAGGTATTCGTCGTTGAAACAGGGCCGCTTGCACAGGAACCGGTAATACGGCTTCAGTGCCGCCGCGGTCGCCGGATCCTTCACGATGGCATCCACCCGCTGCCGGACCCGTTCCATGGCCCGATAGTCCTGGTTCTCCCGGATCTCCATGAACTTTTCCGGCGTCACCTCGGCCCAGAGGTTGTTCTCGTCCAGGTAGGACTGCACATTCCGGCTGACCTCGGTCCAGCCGTCACACACCAGGTCCGGCTGGCCGGGCGCGAACGCCTCGAAGGCCGCGGTGTGGAAGTTGCGGCGCCGCTGCAACTGCCAGCCCGGTTGCAGCGATTTCACCCATTCCGGATCGGTGGGCACATTGCCGCGCTCGTTGATATAGGACGGGGTGCGCTGGAATACGTACAGATGCTCGGCCGAACGCGCGATATGCGGAATCACCTGAATTCCGCTGGCGCCGGTGCCGATCACCGCGACCTTCTTGTCCTCCAGACCGGTGAGACCGCCGTTCATGTCTCCGCCGGTGTAGTCGTAATCCCAGCGGGCCGAATGGAACATATGGCCGGTGTAATCGTTGAGGCCGGGGATACCGGGCAGCTTCGGCTTGTTGAACGGTCCCTGGGCCATCACCACGAACCGGGCGCGGATATCGTCGTCGCGGTTGGTGCCGATCCGCCAGCGCTGGATGGCCTCGTCCCATTCCAGCGACTTCACCATCGTGGAGAAGACGGCCTTCTCGTACAGCCCGAAATGCTTGCCGATGCGCTGCGCGTGCTCGAAGCATTCGTCGCCGCGGGCGTACTTCTGGGTCGGGATGTATCCGGTTTCCTCGAGCAGCGGCAGATAACAGTAGGCGTCGGAATCACATTGGATACCCGGGTACCGGTTCCAGTACCAGGCGCCACCGAAATCGCCGGCGAGTTCGATCACCCGGAAGTCCTCGACTCCGGCCTGGACGAGCCGCGCGCCGGCGGTGAGCCCGGCCCAGCCGCCGCCCAGTACCGCCACGTCGATATCCTCGGACAGCGGTTCACGGGGGGCGACCGGGGTGTAGGGGTCGCCTTCGAAGAAGTCGGTGAATCCGTCCTCGGACGCCACGTACTGCTTCTGCCCCTCCGGACGCAGCCGCTTATCGCGTTCGGCCAGATACTTGGCCCGCAATGCGGCATGGTCGATCTCGGGGGTCTGCGTGGGTGCGCAGTTGTTCATTCGGATTCCTCGGTGGGATTGTGAGAGAGGCCGGCGGCGCCGGGGTCAGGTGAGGTCACGCGGTTCGCCGGTGCCCATGTATTCGGCGAGGTTGTGATGCAGGTTCACGACACTGCGCTCGCGATACGGATTCGGTTTCGGACCGGAGAAACCGGCGGTCTTCATACCCTGCTGGACCGCGGCCATATTGTCGAAGTCCTGCGGGAGTACCGTGCGCCAGCCCGGATCGTCCTGCGGCGTGTGGACCCATTCCGTCTCCGGCGCTTCGCCTTCGGGGAACAGTTCGTAGACCGCTGCCTCGAAAATGCATTTATCGGGGTCGTAGCCGTAGGGCCGCGCGCTGTAGCAGAGCATATTGTTCACGGCATGGCCGATCTGGAAGTTCGGGAAGATCTGCCACGCGGTACCGGCGGCCGCCACATCGGCCGGGGTGACGGTCGGCCAGATGACACCGCGCTTCTCGTCGTCGGCGCGGGCCGAGGCGAGCCAGTGCGCCATGACCTCCGGCCCCGGGGTGCCCTCGGGCAGTTCGTCGGTGAGCCGCCGCGCCGCCTCCACCATGGTCCAGGTGGTGTTGGTGTTGGCGTTCTCCCAGGTGAAGTTCTGCAGTTCGATGGTGGATTTACGGGCGTCGGGGCCGTGGCCGAGGCGGATCTTGCCCTGGCTCTCCTCCTGCCCCTTCGGCGCGTCGTAGCCGATATTGCTGTGTTTGCCCTGCGCGCGCGCCCATCCGAGGAACATGCCGAAGTTCATGAACTCCGGATGGGTGTAGGGCACGTGATAGGTCTCCATGAAGGCTTCGAGCGCGACCTTCCAGTTGCAGTCGAACACCAGCCACCGGCGCCACCGGTAGCGCATGTTCTCCAACTGGAAGGGATCGAGCAGGCTCGCGGCCGGTTCCAGGTATTCCCGCAGGCTTTCGGTCGGAGCGGGATCCAGGTTGACGAAGATCCAGCCGCCCCAGGTGTCGACCTGCACATCGACGAGCCCGTCCCGGCCGTCGCTGAGACCGCAGGGCCAGTCCTCACGTTCGGGGACGAAGGTGTTGCGGCCCTCGAGGTCGTAGCGCCAGCCGTGGAAGCCGCAGACGAACTGCTTCTTCTGGCCGTGGGCGTTACGTTCCCCGGGCGGGGTGTCGACCAGGCGCCGGCCGCGATGCGCGCACACATTGTGGTAGGCCCGGATCTTGTCCGGTGCGGTGCGCACGATGATGAGCGAATCGTCGAGGATCTCGTAGGTGAGGTAATCGCCCACCCGGGGGATCTCCTCGATCCGGCCGACCTGCTGCCAGACCTTGCGCCACAGCTTATCGCGTTCGGCCTTCACGTAATCGGGACTGAGGTAGGCCTCGACCCCGATCGTCTTCGGCGCGGACAGCGGTTCGGTGTTCGTGGCGATATCGTCGACGGTCTCGCTCATGCTGTTCTCCCACCCCGGGTCCGGGGACAGTCGGTGTCGGTGCAATACATTTCGGTGATCAGCTGGTGATCGCGGCCCGGAACCCCTCGTCCTTCAGGAACAGCGAGGTGTTGTCGGCGCCGAGATGCGTCCATTTCAGGTTCAGGCCGCCGTCGACCAGGATCGTCTGCCCGGTGATGTAGGACGACAGCTGCGAGAGCAGGAACAGCACCGCTCCGGCCTGTTCCTCGGGCCGGCCACGCCGGCCCATGGCGATGGCGGTGCGATCACGGTGCGGATCCTCGTCCACATAGGTGCCCGAGGCCGGGGTCTCGGTGACGCCGGGGGCGATCGCGTTCACCCGGATATCGCTGAGCGCCAGTTCGACCGCCAGGGTGCGCGTCGCGGCGACCAGTGCGGCCTTGGCGGTGCCGTAGGCGATATGGAACGGCGCGGTGTTCATCCCGCTGATGGAGGACAACGAGACGATCGAACCCGCCCGGCCCTGCTCCTTGATCTCGGCCGCCACCGCCTGGCTCATGAAGAACATCGACTCCAGGTTCTGGTGGAACAGTGCCCGCCAGTCCTCCCGGGTGACCCGGGTGGCCGGCATCCAGGTGGCGGGCGCCGCCCCACCGGCGATATTCACCAGACCGTAGAGGTCACCGTCGGCCTGCCGCGCCGCCGCCAGCACGGTGGCGACTCCCTCGTCGGTGGTGGCGTCGGCCTGCACCGGAATCACTTTCAACCCCTCACCCGCAAGAGGTTCCACATGCTTCGCGAGATTCTCGGCGCCCCGGCTCACCCCCAGCACGGTGGCCCCGGCCGCGGCGACCATTCTGGTCACCGCGGTGCCGATACCACCGCCGCCCGCACCGGACACGATCACCACGCGTCCGTCGAGCCCGAAGAAGTCGTTCGTCATGGATTTCTCACCCGTCCTTCCGGAACGCGAGCACACTGCCCTCGGCATCGGCGGCGATATAGAGGGTGCCGTCGGCGCCCGCGGTGATACCCGCAAACGGGCCCTGCGGCCCCGAGAACGGCGGCATGCCCAGCAGCGGTTTCGGTGTCACTCCCGGGGGCGCGCCCACCGGGAGGTTCCAGGCCAGTACTTCGCGGGCCTTGGTTTCCAGATCGATCGAGACCAGGTTCTTGGCTCCGGAGTCGACCACCAGCAGTTCGGAGCCGCGGACCAGGATGCCCTGCGGATTGTCGAGACCGTCGACCACGGTATCCACCCCGGCCGGGGTGACCGAGACGATCCGTCCCGCACCGGATTCGGCGACCAGACAGGTGCCACCGGCGGTGAAGGCCACGCCGATCGGTTTGTCCAGGCCGGAGGCGAGCACTTCGACTCCGCCGCCGCCGACTCCGAGCACCCGGCCGGTACCGAATTCGGTGGTCACGATCGCCCCGCCCGGGCCGACCTCGACACCGTAGAGCTGATCCAGCGGCGCCTCCGCACCGGCGAGGAATTCGCTCTCCCCGGTGGCCGGGTGCCAGCGGGCGATCTGACCGCCCGCGGTCGCGACCACGAATTCGCCCGGGCCGGTGGCGGTCACACCGCGGATGAATCCGGGATACCCGGGACTGAACAGCATGCCCAGCGTCTGCAACCCGTCCGGGCCCGCGGCGTAGAAATAGGTCCCGTCGGCCACGAACAACGTGCCGTCCGGGCCCACGGTCAGATCCAGGGGCCAGTTCAGACCCCCGGGCAGGGTGGTGCGGGTTTCGCCGCCGGACAGGATCTCGGTGATCTCGCCGGTGAAGTTTGAGACGAACAGGCGCCCGTCCACCAGGGTGCAGTTGTCCAGGCCGGGGTTCAGCTGCGCCAGCAGCGTCTTCTCCCCGTTGCGCGGATTGATCCGCAGTACCTGACCCGAGGCCACCTGGGTGGAGACGATATAGCCCTCGGAGTCGAACTTCACCGAATCCGGGACGCCCAGGTCACCGGCCACCCGCTCGGGTTCGCCGCCGTCGGGGTGGATGCGCCAGATCTCGTTGAGACCCATCACCGGGTAGTACAGCAACCCGTCCGGCCCGACCTCCATGGCGTTGGGCTGCTCGATGTTCTCCGCCAGAATGCGAGGCGTACCGCCGTCGAGCGGCAGTTCCATGAGCCGGCCGCCGGGCCGGCATTCGTTGACGAACAACCGGCCCTGGTGCACCGTGATGCCGTTGGCGCTGGGCAGATCCGCGCGCAGCAGCCGGGTGGTGCCGTCGGCGTGCCGGGCGCTGACCCGGCCGTCCATCACCTCGGTGGCGTAGAGGGTGCCGTCCGGATGGAAGGCGCAGTCGTCGGGGGCGATGATATCGCCACCCTTGGCGCTGATGGTCTCGATCGCACCGGTGTCGATATCGAGGGCACTGATCTGGCTCCCGGTGACCTGCGCGATATAGATCCGGCCGTCCGGGCCGGTCCGCAGGCCGTTGGCTCCGAAAAGCCGGCTGGGCGCGGTGACGCGCCGCTGACTCCAGCCCGCCGCGAGACCGATCGCCTGACCGCCCTGAAAGCGCGCCTCTTGCTGCAACATTCCGACTGACTCCCAACCGACCCGGCCGATAGCGCTGATCCGCCTCGATGTCGAGGACTTGTAAGGAATCTAACGCTCCATCCAGGCAAGCGCAATAAGTATTGCAATCTTTGTAAGGATAGACGAGACAGGGCGCGGCAAGGCCGCCCGGGCGCCTGGCAACCGGTCCGGCCCCGGACGTCGATATCCGCCGATCACAAATGAGAATACCATTCTCCAATTGGGAAACAGTCGACTCTGGCGGGTTGTGGGAACAACTTTCCCCGCAGCTCAGATGGCTGATCACGGAACCCGGCCGACCCTGGTCGGTGGTGTCCCCCCGCCAACGGGGCCATGCTCGGACCGACACGTCCTGGCGGAGTCACCCGGTGAGGCCGCCACCACATAACGCGGCGGTGCGCGTGGATATGCACACACCGGCGACCGATAGCCCTCACCATCGAGTAGACGAACTCCCGACTACCGGACAAGAGGGCATGACGGATACCGACACCCCCCGCGACCACCGGCACCCGGACCGCCTCGCCCGGCTGCTCACCGACCTGCGCGATACCGGCGTCGCCGTGGACGATTCCACACTCACCCGGGCGCTCTACACCAGTGACGCGAGCCTCTACCGCGTGGTTCCCCAGGCGATCGCCTACCCCCGCACCGCCGGCGAACTCACCGCGGCCGTGCAGACCGCCCTGCGCAACGATATCGCGATCACCCCGCGCGGCGCGGGCACCTCGTGCTGCGGGAACGCGATCGGACCGGGCCTGATCGTGGACACCCGCCGCCACCTCGACCGTGTTCTCGGTATCGACGCGGCCGCCCGCACCGCGACCGTTCAGCCCGGCACCGTGCAGGCGGTACTGCAATCCGCCGCGGCGCCGCACCGCCTGCGGTTCGGGCCGGACCCCTCGACCAGCAACCGATGCACGATCGGCGGAATGATCGGCAACAACGCCTGCGGTCCGCGCGCGCTGGGTTACGGGCGCAGCGCCGATAATGTCGCCGCACTCGAGGTCGTACTGGGCACCGGTGAACAGCTGCGGGTCGGGTCGGGGACCCGGACCCCGTCCCCCACGCTGGATGCGGTGGAGCAGCTGGTCCGCGACAACCTGCGGACCATCCGCACCGAGTTCGGCCGGTTCGGCCGGCAGGTGTCGGGCTACTCCCTCGAACATCTGCTGCCGGAGAACGGGTTCGACGTCGCCCGGTTCCTGGCGGGCACCGAGGGGACGCTGGCCGTGATCACCGAGGCGACGGTCCGCCTCGCCGCCGACGCGGCGCACAAGGCGATGATCGTCCTCGGCTACCCCACCATGCCCGCGGCCGCCGACGACGCGCCCGCCATTCTGCGGCACCGGCCGACGGCCGCCGAAGGCCTGGACCGCCGGATCGTCGATGTCGTCGCGCAGCAGCAGGGCGCCGCGAGCATTCCCGCGCTTCCCGAGGGTGACGCCTGGGTGTTCGTCGAACTCGTCGACGACGATCCACGCCTGCTGCAGGACCGGGCCCAGGCCCTGCTCGCCGAGGCCGGCGCCCGGGACGGCTGGGTCGTCGAGGACCCGCGGGCCGCCGACCGCCTGTGGAAGATCCGGGCCGACGGCGCGGGACTCGCGGCGCTGAGCCTGGACCGGCCCGCCTACGGAGGCTGGGAGGATGCGGCGGTGCCGCCGGACCGGTTGGGTTCCTACCTGCGCGATTTCGAGCGGCTGATGAGCCGGCACGGGGTCCGGGGGCTGCCGTACGGTCATTTCGGGGACGGATGCGTGCACTGCCGGATCGATTTCCCGCTCGACGCCGCCGACGGCCCCCTGGCCTACCGGCGTTTCGTAGAGGAGGCCGCCGATCTGGTCGGCGGCTACGGCGGATCGATATCGGGTGAACACGGGGACGGCCGCGCCCGCTCGGCGCTGCTGCCCCGTATGTACTCTCCCGCCGCGATCTCACTGATGGCGCAGGTGAAGGCGATCTTCGACCCCCGGAACCTGCTCAATCCCGGCGTTTTGGTCGATCCGCGGCCGGTCGAGGCCGATATGCGTATCCCGCTCGCGCGCGAGACACCGCTGGCGCTGCGCGAACCTCTGCTGGTGGAATCGATCCACCGGTGTTCGGGTGTCGGGAAATGCCTGGCGAACGGTAGTTCCGCCGGTCAGGTGATGTGCCCGTCGTATCTGGCGACCGGGGAGGAGAAGGATTCGACGCGCGGTCGCGCCCGGGTCCTGCAGGAACTCGTCAACGGAGAACTGGTCGCGGGCTGGGACGCACCCGAAGTCGCCGAGGCGCTCGATCTGTGCCTGTCGTGCAAGGGATGTTCCCGGGATTGTCCCAGCGGCGTCGATATGGCCTCCTACAAATCCATCGCCACCGACCACGCGTACGCCGGGAAGATCCGGCCGCGCAGCCACTACGCGCTCGGATGGCTCCCCCGCTGGGCCCGGCTGGTCTCGGCCCTGCGCCTGGGTCCCGCGCTCAACGCGGGAACCCGGCTCCCCGGGCTGGGCAACCTGATCCGCTGGTCCGCGGGCGTGGACCGGCGCCGGAATCTGCCCGCCTTCGCGCGCCGCTCGAACCGGCGGGCCACGCGGATACCGGCCGTAACGGGACAACCCGTGGTCGTCTGGGTCGACTCGTTCACCGACGGTTTCGAAAACGAACATCTCGAAGCGCTGGTCCGGGTGCTCGCCGACGCCGGCTACCGGCCCCGGTTCCTCGACCGGAAGGCCTGCTGCGGCCTGACCTGGATCTCCACCGGTCAGCGCGACGGAGCACGCCGGCAGCTGGCGGCGGCGCTCGATGTGCTGTATCCGATCATCGCCGGCGGCACCCCGGTGGTCGGTGTCGAACCCTCCTGTGTCGCGGTGTGGCGCAGCGATGCCCGCGAACTGCTCGACGATCCACGCCTGCCCGTCGTCGCCGCGGGAGTCCGGACGCTTGCCGAGATCCTCTCCGACACCCCCGGGTGGCAGCCACCCGATCTCACCGGCGTCGACATCATCGCCCAGCCGCACTGCCATCACGCGTCGGTTCTCGGCTGGGATACCGACGCCCGGCTACTCGAACGGACCGGAGCCACCGTCACCACCGTCGGCGGATGTTGCGGTCTGGCCGGTAACTTCGGCGTCGAACGGGGCCACTACGAGGTATCGGTCGCGGTCGCGGAAACCGCGCTGCTGCCCGCCGTGCGCGCGGGTGGCAGCGAGACGGTGGTCCTCGCCGACGGCTTCTCCTGCCGCCTGCAACTCGCCGAACTGTCGGGCCGGACCGGGTCGACGCTCGCGCAACTCCTGGTCCGGCAGCAGGAGTGACGGCACCGGACGACCACGGACAGCACGGCGGTTGTCGGGCGGGCGGTGTAGCGTCCACCGGCGTCGAACCGTCCACCGTCCAGTGAGGAAATGGAATGCCCCGGGAGCTCGCCGACCTGCCGTTCGCACAGTGGCTGGAAACCGCCGGTGACCTGCGGGCCGAAGACGAGTACGAATGCGCGCTGTTCGAAGCGGCCGAACACCCCGGTGCCGATCTCCGCCACACGGAATTCGGGCAATGCGCCTTCCGGGGCGTGACCTTCTCGGGAGGTTCGGCCCACAACGCCAGGTTCGCCGACGTCTGGCTGCACGGCGTGCGGTTCACCGGTACCGAGATGCCGGACGCCATGTGGATGGACGCCGAGATCATCGAAGGCGCCTGGTCGGGTGTGGAAGCCAGCGGCGCCGAGTTGCGGCGGGTGGTGTTCCACAACTGCAAATTCGATTCGGTGAACCTGCGCGGAGCGACGCTGACCAAGGTCCGATTCGTGGACTGCGTACTGCGGCATATCGATATCGGCGCGGCGAAACTCTCGGAGGTCGAGTTCCCCGGCACCGAGATCTCGGCACTCGTGGTGCGTGACACGCAGCTGAAGAAGGTCGATTTCCGGCAGGCGCAAAGCCTCGGTGTCGGAGACGGGGTGGACGCCCTGCGCGGAGCGATCATCACACCCGGCCAGCTACTCGACTTGGCCCCGGCATTCGCGGCGGCCGCCGGCCTCGTGGTGAAACCCCTCTAGCCCGCATCGATTCCGGACTCGCCCGGCGCCGCGGAGCCCGGCGTCGACCTCCGCCGCCGCGGTTCCCAGGGCGGCATCTCGGCGGGGAAGCATCGCATCGGCAGATCGTCATGATCGCGGGTGCGATCGACGTTCCCGGTGGGACACCCGGAAGGCCCGCGGCCTATCTCCGGCCCGTCACCGACCGCAGCCGCACCGCGTCCCGGCCGGGCGAGATACCGAACGTCCGGTGGTACTCACGGTTGAATTGCGAGGCGCTCTCGTAGCCGACGCGATAGCCGATCTCGGCGATATCGGCCGTCCGGGTGCCGAGCAGGATCCGGGCCTCGCGCAACCGGATCTCCCGCCGGAACTCGATCGGCGTCATGGAGGTGGCGGCCCGGAAGTGGCGGCGGAACGCGGACTCGCTCATCCCGGCCACGGCGGCCAGGTCGGCGACGAGCAACGGCTGGTCGTAATGGGTACGGATCCAGCGGATGGCACGGGCGATATGGGCGAGATGCCCGTCGGCCAGGCCGATCCGCCGGACGAGTGCACCCTGGTCACCGGTGATCAGCCGCCACAGGATCTCCCGCTGCAGTCCGGCGGCGAGTACGGCGAGATCGTCCGGGTGATCGAGCAGGCGCAGCAGCCGGACGACCGGATCGAGCAGTTCCGGCGGCGCGGTACCGACGGCGAGACCGGCAGGCCGGGCCGCGCGGGGCACCGCGCCGGTTTCCAGCAGCAGTGGTGCGATCGACTCGGGACGCAGCCGCATACTGAACACCACCAGGGGCGCGTCCGCATCGGCGCGCAGCGCCTGGCCGGTCACCGGGAGATCGACCGGGACGACCAGGTACTGCCCCGTGCCGCAGTCGTAGGGCGTCCCGTTCAGCGTCGTACGCTTCACACCCTGTCCCACCAGCGCGAATGTCGGCTCGGCCATCGTGCCGATCGGAAGGGTCGGTTCCCGGACCGCGGTGAGGGATACCCCGTCCAGCACGGTCGGTGTGTGGGCGGCATCGAGCGGAACACCGTCCAGAACCCGGACCGCGCGCTGGCCCCCGCCTCCGGCATGGCGCACCACCAGCGCCCGGAATTCGTCGAGGAGGCTCACCCCACGAGTGCAGCACCCCGGCTCCGGCGGCGCAACGCCCCTCGGCCCGATCCGGGCGAGTTCGACCGGATCGGGCAAGCCGGGAGCCGGATCGGCGTCACGGTCGCCGGCGTTCACGCGATCTCATGACCGTATGGAAACACGCACCCTGGGAAGAACCGGGATCGAAGTCGGCCCGCTCGCCCTCGGCACGATGATGTTCGGTGCCTGGGGCAACCCCGACCACGACGACTGCGTCCGCATCATCGGCCGGGCGCTCGACGCCGGTATCAACCTCGTCGACACCGCCGACGTCTACTCCGCCGGGGAGTCGGAGGTCATCGTGGGCAAGGCTCTCGCCGCGGTGGACCGGTCCCGCGTCGTGCTGGCGACCAAATTCGGCTCGCCGATGGGGACGGACCCCAATGCGCGCGGCGGGTCCCGGCGCTGGATCGTGACCGCGTGCGAGAACAGCCTCCGCCGTCTCGGCACC
This sequence comes from Nocardia sp. NPDC024068, assembly GCF_040638875.1. NCBI lineage: Bacteria > Bacillati > Actinomycetota > Actinomycetes > Mycobacteriales > Nocardiaceae > Nocardia > Nocardia sp. NPDC024068. Next base: position 590,822 of record NZ_JBEZYU010000001.1, read on the forward strand.
GACTACATCGACCTGTATCAGATCCACCGGCCGGACGAGAGAGTCGATATCGACGAGACGCTGGGTGCCCTGAGTGATCTGGTCCGGGCGGGCAAGATCCGGGCCTTCGGCAGCTCGACGTTCCCGGCGGAGCAGATCGTGGCAGCCCAGTGGGTGGCCGAGACGCGTGGCCGGGAGCGTTTCACGACCGAGCAGCCGCCGTATTCGATCCTGGTGCGCGGGATCGAGGGCCATGTCCTGCCGGTCGCCGAGGCGTATGGGATGGGGGTCGTGTCGTGGAGCCCGCTGGCCGGCGGCTGGCTGTCCGGGCGGTTCGGGGCCGGTAAGGCGAACAGCAGCGAGCGGGATCGGCGCCTGCCCGCGCGCCCGGGCGCCGGCGGGCGCTATGACCTGTCGACGCCGGCCAACCGGCGCAAACTCGAGATCGTCACCGAACTGGCGGCCCTGGCCGACGAAGCCGGGCTGACCTTGATCGAGCTGGCACTGGCGTTCGTCCTGGAGCACCCCGCCGTGAGTTCCGCGATCATCGGACCCCGCACACCGGACCAGCTCGAAGCTCAGCTGACGGCGCCACAGATCCGGCTCGACCCCGCCGTCCTCGATCGCATCGACCGGATCGTCGCGCCGGGCACCGATATCAACCCCGAGGACACCGCGTGGCGGCCGCCGGTCCTGGCCGATCCCGCCCGGCGCCGGCGCGGCCGATCCGGGCAGGCCGCGCCCCGGACCGCCGTTGTCTCCCACCCCGGGTGATCAACTCAGCGAGCGGAAGAAAGCACGCACATCCTGGGCGAACAGATCCGGGACCTCCATCGCGGCGAAATGGCCGCCGCGGTCGAACTCCGACCAGTGCGTGATGTTGTACTTCCGTTCGGCCAGCGGCCGCACCGATTGCGTGATGTCGTGCGCGAATACCGCCACTCCCAACGGCACCGGGCAAGGGGCGGACCCGCGCGCGGTCTCACGGGTCAGCCGCGCCGACGACGCCGCGGTGGCGGTGAGCCAGTACAGCGAGATATCGGTAAGGATCCGTTCGTCGTCGATCGGTGTGCGGGGATCGGTCCACTGCGCGAAACGCTCGGCGATCCAGGCCAGCTGGCCGACCGGTGAATCGGTCAGCGCGTAACCGATGGTCTGCGGGGTGAGGGCCTGTAGCGCCTGGTAGGGCGGGCGATTGGCCATCAGCTGCCGGACCTTGTCCAGCCGGGCCTCATCGGTCGCCGACAGGGCGACACCGGCTTCCGGATCCGGCGGGGTGGGCAGGTAGTTGACGTGCACTCCGACCACGTGATCGGGCGCCAGCGCACCGAGTGCGGTGGAGATGCCGGAACCGAAATCTCCACCCTGCGCGCCGTAGCGCTCGTACCCGAGGCGGTGCATCAGCTCGGCCCAGGCTCCCGCGACCCGGGTGACATCCCAGCCGCGCTCATGGGTCGGACCCGAGAAACCGAAACCTGGGATCGACGGGATCACCAGGTGGAAGTCGCGCGAGAGCGGTTCGATCACCTCCAGAAATTCCAGGAACGAACCGGGCCACCCGTGGGTGAGGATCAGCGGGAGCGCATCCGGTTTCGGCGACCGCACGTGCACGAAATGAATGTTCTGGCCGTCGATCTCGGTGGTGAAATGCGGGAGACGATTGAGCTCCGTCTCGTGTTTGCGCCAGTCGTAACCGGTGCGCCAGTATTCGGCCAGCTCCCGCAGCCGGGCCAGCGGGAACCCGTAGTCCGATCCGGCGCCGGCGATCTCGTTGGGCCAGCGGGTGCGGGCGAGCCGGTCGTTCAGATCGTCGAGGTCGGCCTGGGGGATATCGATCTCGAACGGGGTGACGGCGGTCGGATTCACGGCGGCCTCCTGCGTGGTGGGGTGGGTGACGGTGGATGCGGGCGACGCACACCCGGTGACGCCGAATACGAGGGTGATCGCGGCGAGACCAGCGGCGGCGCAACGGATGGGTCCGGTGATGACAGCTCCTACTTCGTTGGCGCTGCCAACGTTATCAAACGTTGGTCGAACCAACAAGTGAGCGCGAGAGCGCCCTCGATCCGGGGATTCCATCGATACTGCGGCGGCGCAGTAGCCGGCAGGCGGAAGCCGGGACCCGGCCCTACCTCTGCTGGTGGTGAGTGAACAGCCGGGTGAGCAGCCGGGCCAGGGTCTGCCGATCCCGATCCGAGAGCGGCCCGAGCAGTTCCTCCTGCACCCGATCGAGATCCCGGTCCAGACGCGCCAGCTGCCCGCTCCCCGCCTCGGTGAGACTGATCAGATTCCGCCGCCGATCGCCCGGGTCCGGCGTCCGCTCCACGAAACCCGGCTCGGCCAGCTCGTTGATCGCCGCCACCACATCGCTGCGGTCCATATTGCAGCGGCGGCCGATCTCGGCCTGGCTGGCCACCCCGAACTCATCCAACGCGGCCAGAATGCGGTAGTGATACCCACGCGCACCCGCCGCCGCGAACGCCTCGGTGGCGAAGCGATGGGCGTAGACCGACAGCTGGGTCAGCAACCAGCTCGGCTTGTCCGTCAGGCGCGCGGGCATCTCCTCCATGCGGCCACGGTACATCCATTGGCGCGCCCAACAGCAGGGGCTGCTGGTGGCTACCCACGGCGAGCACGATGAGTCGGCGCAGGGTGAGATCCGGGCGGCGCCGGGCCAGGTCGACGCCGCCCTGCGCGAAACCGATCGAGCGGGAGCCTCCGGTCACCGGGAAGAACCTGCTCGCGCCGAACGCCGCGATCGGGCGAGTGGCGCTCGAATGCTCAGGCCGGCGTGACCGGACGCCGTGCGTCGACCAGCTCGCCGATCCACGGCAGGACCGCGTCGCGGACATCGACGGTTCGCGGCAGCAAACCGTTGGTGCGCAACAGATCCGCCGAACGCTGCTGTTCGTCGAGGAATTCACCGGTGACCGAGCCGATTCCGAAGGGGCGCCCACGCAGCGCCGCCTCCCAGCGATCGAGGTCGGCGGTCCCGCCCCGCCGCTGCGCGTCGTCGACGAAGAACTGTGCCGCCTCACGCGGGTTGGCCACGATCCACGCATCCGATTCCTGCAGCGCCGCGACGATCGCTTCCAGCTCGCGGCGATGGTTCTCGGCGAACTCGCGGCGGACGAACCACAACGACGGGTGGCTGAAGAGGCCCTCGGTGTCGACGAGCGTGTGTACCGGTGCGGCGGCCTCGATCTCCGCCAGTGCCGGGTGGGCCCCGACCCAGGCGTCGAGATCGCCGCGCACCAAGGCGGCACCGCCTTCGTTCACGTCGATATCGACCGGCGCGATATCGGACCAGCGCAGCCCCTCGCGGTCCAGGGCGAGCAGGGCCAGCGTGGTCTGCCACGAACCGTGTGCGATCCCGACCCGCTTACCACGCAGATCGGCGACGGTGCGGATACCGGAGTCCGCGAGGCTCACCAACCGCCCGTTCTCGACGCGCGGCCCGGAGATCCCGACGTACACCAGGTCGCGCCCCTGGCCCAGGCCGGTGATCGGCGGGGTGAATCCGGTACCGATGAAATCGTATCCACCGTCCTCGAACAACCAGTCCGAATGCAGCGTCGGCAACCCGGTGCGGGGATCGGCCCGCGGCGGCGCCGGCAGCTCGCGCAGGTCGACCCACTCGGCGTCGGGGAGGTGGCGTTCGAGCAGGCCGTTGTGGCGCAGCACGAACAACGAGTTGTTGTTCGGGAAGTAGCCGATGCGAACAGTCATGAGAAGAACTCCTTTTCGGCGACCGCTCAGACGAGGCCGCGGCGGCGGGCCTCGTCCAGCAGTCCACTGCGACCCCATTGCGCGACGAGGTTCGTCGGGTCGAAGTCGACGGCGCCGCCGACGAGTTCGCCGAGCGCCTGGTACTGGGCGCCTTCTTCGAGCAGGACCACGAATTTGGCGAGATCGAGCAGACCCGACCGGCCGATGACATTGACGCCGCCGTTGGCCTCGAAGATCGCGGCGAGGTCCGGGTCGTCGACGAGGCGGTCGAGGATGAAATCGCCGGGCGCCCGGCTGCGGTCGATATGAGCGGGTATATCGCGGGAGAGGGTCAGGCGCTGCGAGGCCGCGTACTTGATACGCAGAGTGCGGTGGGTCTGGGCCCACCCACCCAGCCACGGCGTGTGCACGTGCACGATCGAGGTGATCTCGGGGTGCTCACGGAACACCTTGGCATAGCCGGTGACGAATCCGGCGGGACCGGCGCCGGCCAGTACCTCTCCGTCGAATGTCGCGAGGATCGGTTTCGCGTTCCGGTCCTGCGCCCACGGGCCGGGCTCGTTGAGCGCGACGGCGAGTTCTTCGCCGGGGACCCGTTCGACGAAGTTCACGGTGCCGTTGGCGGAAACGGTCCCGGTCTCGCGGAAGACGCGGAACGCGGTGTCGGCGGCCCGGCGCGCGTCGTCGACGAAGGCCTCGACCGCGGGAGTGACGCGCGATTCGATGCTGGTCATGCTGATTCTCCTATCGGGTGGAAACGGGACGGACCCGGGTGGGCGTGGTGCGCCGGAGCAGCGGCAGCACTTCTTCGCCCACGCGGTAGGCCTCTTCGAGATGGGGATTACCGGCGAGGATGAACGCGTCCACCCCGAGGTCGATCAGCTGGTCGAGCCGTTCGGCTACCTGCTCGTAGCTGCCCACGAGCCCGAACGCCGGCCCGCCGCGGATGAGGCTGAATCCGCACCACACATTGGGTTGGACTTCCAGGTCGCGGTAGCCGGTGATGTGTTCCGGCACCCAGCCTTTGATCCGCGCCGCACCGACGGAATCGCCCTGGGCGGCGCGGTCGGCTGCCGCGCGGTCGACCGACGCCCAGCCTTTCTCGATCTCCGTCCACGCGGCCTCTTCGGTATGCCTGGCAACGATGTCGATCCGGACCGCGAACTTCGGTGCGCGGCCGGTTTTCTCGGAACGCGCGCGGACTCCGTCGAACTTCGTCCGCAGGTCGTCGAAGGGTTCGAGCCAGGAAAGGTAGTAGTCGGCGTGCCGGCCCGCGGCGTCCACGGCGGCACCGGACGACCCGGAGAAGTACACCTCGGGAAACGGCTGTCCGGCCAGCAACGGCGGCAGCGCCGCCCCCTCGGTGGTGAAGAACCGCCCGCTGTAGTCGAACGGCGCCCCGTCCCACACGCCGCGCAGCACGTCGAGGAATTCCGAGGTGCGCCCGTAGCGGTCGTCGTGCGCCACCTTGTCGCCCCACCACAGCTGCGGTGCCCCACCGCCGCCGCTGATGATGTTGTAGACCAGGCGTCCCCCGGTGGCACGCTGCAGGCTCGCCGACATCCGGGCGGCCTGCAGCGGGTGCAGGAACCCGGGCTGGAACGCCACCATGAATCGGTAGGTATCGCTTTCCCGGGCGAGCGCGGACGCGGTGGCCCACGGGTCCTCGGTGATCGGGAAGGAGGGCAGCAGCCCACCGACGAACCCCGCGGACTCCGATGCCTTCACCACCGCGGCCATATGGTCGATATAGCTGTATCCATCCAGCCTGCCGCCACGGATAGCGGGTGCGATATTGCCCGGCCGGTGGCCGCCGGCATGCCCACGGTTGTAGCGGCGTGGGGTGCGTAACGACGCGTGGTCGCCCTCCATACCGATGCGCCAGTAGAAGTCCGTGCTCACGCCTGGTTCTCCTGTCCCACGAGAGTGCGTCCGGCCGGGTCGGCCAGGTGCAGCAGGTGCTCCCCCGCCCGGTGCAGTTCTTCGATATGGGGATGTCCGGTCAGTTCGAACAGCTCGATACCGCGCGTCCGGTAGTCCGAGAGCGCCCGCGCCACCTGCTCGTAGCTACCGACCAGGCCGATCGAGCGGGTGTAACCGATACGGTCGAAACCCGACCAGCGGGAACCGTCGAGTGCGAGCCCCCGGACCTCGTTCTCGTGCCCCGCCGGATGAACTTCGCGCCACTGTCGCAGGACGCGCGCCCACGCCTCGTCCTCGGTCTCCCGGGCGACGACCGGCAGGGCGAGTCCCGCGCGCACACCGCGCCCGGCCCTGCGCGTCGCATCCCGCAGGTCCGCCACCGCGTCGTCGACGCCGGCCGCGGTCTCGTCGAACACGTGCACATCACCGTGCTCGGCCGACAGTTCTATCGCCGCGGGCGAATTGCCCGACAGATGTACGACGGGAAACGGCAGACCCGACAGGATGCCACGGAATCCGCCGTCGATGACGTCGTAGTATTCGCCGGCGAAGTCGAACCCGGTGCCCCCGAACCGCCCGGGCAGCACCTGCTCCTCGTTCCACACGCCGCGTGCGACGGTGAGGAACTCGGCGGCCCGCCGGTAACGATCGGCGCCGCCGACCCGGTCACCCCGCGCCGCGGCATCGGCGGCATCGGTTTCCACGCGCAACCGCCAGTCGAGCCGGCCGTTCGAGAGCCGCTGCAGGGTTGCCGACAGCTTGGCCGCGTACACGGGTGTCCCGAACGCGGGATGGAATTCGACGCCGACCCGCAGGTGCCGGGTCTGCCGCAGGGCCGACCCCGCGACCACCCACGACTCCTCCCCCTCCGGGTCGTACGGGACCACGACACCGTCGAGCCCGGACAGTTCGGCGGCGAGGACGACTTGATCGAGGAAGTCGAATCCGCCGCGATGCGCGGAAACGGAGCCGACATGGCGCCCGTCCCCGCGAACCGGCAGCTCCCACCGGAACTCGGTCACGAGGACACCGTCCGTTCGGCGGCGAGCCGCTCGCTCGCCTGCCGCAGCGGCTCCGGGGCGACCCACGAGGCGAGATCGAAATCGGCGGCGAGGAAACCGTGGGTGTAGAGGAAACGTTTCTGGATGTCGAGCAGCTCGATCCGCTCGCCGGACAGCGTCGGGTGCAGGCCACGATGGAACGTGTCACCGTATGCGGCCTCGACTCCCGCCGCGCCGGAGAAGGTTTCCCGGGCCAGCACGGCGCGGACCTCGTCGAGGTTGCCGGTGGCCCAGTCCGCGGCCCGCAGCGTCTGGGTGAGGAACCCGACCACCAGATCGGGTCGCGACTCCAACAGGTCCGCGTGGACGGTGATCGGGCGCGGGGTGCCGTTGTTGACACGCGAACGCTTCGACTCCGTGGCATCCAGGTCGACCGCGGTCCGCAGGCCGTGTTCGCGGGCCACCTCCTGGGCGCGGGCGCCCTTGACGTAGATCGCGTCGACCTCGCCGGCGAGCAGCGCCTCCACCCCCCAGGTGGTGATTCTGCGACCCGCAGCCTGCGCGCCCCGTACCTGCGGGTCGCGCTCGACCGCGACCTCGACGGGACGGACATCCGCGAAGGTGAGCCCGCCGAGCGCGAGCGCACTCGCGAATCCGTGCAGCGCCATCGCCCGGGGGAAACTGCGGGCCCGGTCCTGCGCCCAGGCGGGGACCGCGATCCGCGATCCGGCCAGATCACTGGGTCCGGAAGCGGGTGAGTCGGGTGCCACCAGGATCGCTTGCGCTTCGTCGATCCAGGTCAGGCCGATCAGCCGGGTGGGCGAACCCTCGGCCCGCGCGGCGAGTGCGGGCACATTGCCGCCCTCGCGGATCAGGCCCAGCAGCCGATGGTCGAAGTGCCGCGGCGCCAGTTCGGGCCCGGCGTCCTGCAGCACACCCAGACCGATCCCCGCTTCGGCGGCGGTCTCGCCCAGCCAGCCGAGACTGTGCGCCAGACCGCTCGCGGTGGGCACGGGGCACCGTGTGTACCAGAGAGTGTCGAGGACGTGATCGGCGGCAGCGGTCATCGCGTGCTCCTTCGGAGGGTCGTGGGGGAAGGGGTGCGGCCGACACCCAGCTCGGCCAGGAACGCCGCGCGGTAGCGCAGGGACTCCGGATCGGTGCGGTCCCGGGGGCGGGCCAGGTCGATATCGGTATCGACGGCGAACCGGCCCTCGTTCAGGATCAGGACCCGGTCGGCCAGCCGGACCGCTTCGTCGACGTCGTGGGTCACCAGCAGCACCGCCGGCCGGTGCCGCGCCACGAGGTCGCCGACCAGATCCTGCATCTGCAGCCGGGTCAGCGCGTCGAGCGCGGCGAACGGCTCGTCGAGCAACAGCAGTTCCGGTTCGCGCACCAGCGCCCGCGCCAGCGCCACCCGCTGCGCCTCGCCTCCCGACAGCGTCGCGGGCCACTGGCGCGCCTTGCCGTCGAGATTCACCTCGACCAGAGCGCGGGTAGCGCGCTCCTTGGTCTCGGTGGTGCGGCGCTGCCCGATGGTGACGTTGCCCAGAACCCGCTTCGACGGGATCAGTCGCGGCTCCTGGTAGACGGTGGTCCGCCGGGACGCCGCGAGAATCGTTCCCCCATCCGGCTTCTCGAGACCGGTCAGCAGCCGCAGGAGAGTGGTCTTCCCGGTTCCCGACGGCCCGAGGAGGACGACGAATTCGCCGCGGCGGATCTCCAGGTCGATCCCGTCGAGGACGGTGTTGTCACCGAACTTCTTGTGCAGCCCGGTGATCGACACCGCGACCGGCTCGCCTGCCCGGCGGGCGGTTGCCGACGCCGGGCTCTGGGCGCGCGCGGACAGCGGCGGCAGGGGCGCTTCGGGGCTCATCGGGTGGCCACCTGACCGCGCCACGGCATCGCGAACCGTTCGATGATCCGGACCACTCCGTCGAAGATCAGGCCCAGCACCGCGTACAGCACCACACAGAGCACCATGTAGTCGGTCCGGTTGTACTCCTGCGCGAGGGTCACCAGGTATCCGATCCCTTCCCGGGTTCCCACCTGCTCCGCCGCGATCAGGCCGGTGATCGCGATGGATAGGCATATCCGCAGTGCCATCAGCACTCCGGGCAGTGCCGAGGGCAGGATCACCTCGAACACCAGGCGCGGGCCCCGCGCTCCGAAACTCCGTGCCGCTTCGACCATCTTGCGATCGACATTGCGGACGCCGAGATAGGTGTAGGCGTACATGGGCCCGACGGTGGCGAACGCGATCAGCAGCACCTTGAACGTCTCATCGATACCGAACCAGGCGATGAAGAGGGGAACCAGCGCGAGGAACGGAACTGCCCGGTTGATCTGCATCGTCGAGTCCACGAGTTCCTCACCGAGGGCGGACAACCCGGAGAGGACACCGAGGACAAGCCCGGTCACGACCCCGAACAGCACTCCCAGCGCAGCCCGATGGAACGAGGCGATCGAATAGTCGACCAGCTGTCCGGTCTCGTACAACTCCGCGAATGCCGTCCACACCTTCGGGGGTCCGGCGAGGATCTCCTCGGCTATCACACCGGTCGCCGAGCCGATCCACCACACCGCGACGAGCAGGGCGGGCACGAGGAAACGGAGTGGGATCGACACCCACCCGGGGCGGCGCCGGCCGCCCCGGTACCGCGGCGCCTCCAGACCGGGTTCCCCGAGGCGCTGCCCGGGCCCGCCCCCGGCACGCGGTGTGGTCACCGTGGCCATCTCATTTCCCCGTGGTCGGTGCGGGCCGGTTCCCGGCGGCGGCGAGTTTTTCCTCGAGCGGATAGAAGACGTCCGCCGCGGTGACGGCCCGGGTGATCACACCGTTCTCGTAGAACAGGTCGGCGACTCCCTGCAGATCGGCCGCATCGTCGGCGGTCGGGTAGTGCGGCACCGACGCCCGGCGCCCGAGATCGATCGCGCGCTCGAGCCGTTCACCGGACAGCGCCCGTGGCCCGGCCTTCTCGAACACATTCTCGAAGTCCTCGGGGTCGGTCCGTTGCCGCTCGACCAATTGCTGCAGCGTCTCGAGATACTTCGCGGCGACATCGGGCCGCTTTTCGAGGACCTCGGTACGGAACGCGACGATCGTATTGTCCGTCGAGCCGACGGTGGCCTCGGTCGCGATCTCGACGGCCCCGCGGGCCTTGGCCTCCGCGTACGGATCGTTGAACGAGGCCCACGCGTCCACCTGACCGGTGGAGAAAGCGGAGGCGGCGTCCGATATCTGCAGCGGAACCCGCTCGACCCGGGCGGCGGGAATCCCGGCCTGTTCCAGCGCCTTCAGCGTGATGTACTCACCCTTGCCCGCCGGATTGACCGCGATTCGCTTACCGACGAGGTCTTCGACTTTCCGGATACCCGAGTCCGGCGCGGCGATGATACCGGCCTGATCCTGATCCACCGGGTCCGCGACCGCGACGATGCGGACGCCGACATCTTTCGACAGCGCTCCGACGACCGGGCTGTAGGCGCCGCCGGAGACGTCGAGTTCACCGGCGTTGAACAGCTTGAGGTTCGCGCTGAACGACGGCGGAGCGTTGACCCATTCGATCTTCGCGCCCAGCGGTGCGAGCGCTTCGTCGAAAGTGCCGTCTCGCTTGGCGACTGCGAGCGGGCCGGAATTGCCTTCGTCGGTGACCTTGAGGACGAAGGTGGGTTCGCCGCCCGCCGCAGACCCGTCCGCGGCCTCTCCGCCGGAGCCGCACGCGGCGGCGACCAACGCAACGACGGGGAGGATCGCGAGAGCAGCGCGCACACGAGGTGGGCGGCGGTGGGGACGCATCGGATTCGGCTCCTAGTCGGGAGAGGGCGGGGTACCCCAGAAAACTAAGCGGCAGCCGTGGAGGTGCCCACCCTTACTTTTCCTTCGACCGGAAAGCTTGACGCGAGAGCGGTAGGTATGTTTCTTCTCCAAGAAAGTCGGAAAAGGTGAAAATCTCCAGATAGATGACCTAGATGTCAGCCACGGCAGGACTTCCGAATCAAATCCATCCTTTCCGCCAGGCGGAAATTTGGGCACCGAACCGGACACATCCCGTGTTAGCGTCGGCATGTGGAGCCCACTTCCTCGGCCAAGGGCCAACTCCAATCCGTCACGCGGGCCCTGTCCGTCCTCACCTGCTTCCGCAATGGCGAGGACCTCGGTGTCTCCGCGATCGCCAGACAGCTCGACCTGCCGGTGAGTACCACCCATCGCCTGCTCTCCGCACTCCTCGAGGCAGGCTTCCTGGACAAAATGGACTCGCCCAGCCGGTACCGGCTGGGCACCACGCTGGCCGAATACGGTCAGATCGCCTACCGGCAGCACCGCATCCACCTCGCCGAACCACACCTCGAGGAGCTGGCGACGATCACCGGCGCGAAGGCCTCCATCGCGACGCGGCACGGTAACGATGCCGTTCTGCTGGGAACCAGCAGCTGGCGCGAAGCCGACGGGCACGAACTACAGGGCCTGCGACTTCCCCTGCACGCGAGCGCGCTCGGTAAAGCGCTGCTGGCCTGGGCACCGGCCGGCGAGGAGGATCTGGCCCGGTTGCCCTACGACAGTGGCACCGCACGTTCGGTTTCCGGGCCGGTGGGACTGGCACAGGAACTCGCCCGCACACGGCAGGGCGGTTACGCCTTCAACGACGAGGAACTCGTCCACGGATTCCGGACCATCGGCGTACCGATCGGCGACGAGCCGGGGCCGGCCCGGTTCGCCCTCGGGCTGCGCGGGCCCATCGACCTGATGATCGACGAACGGGTTCCGTTCTTCGTCGACCTCGCGAAGGTCACCGCCCGCAAGATCGCGGACATCCTGCTCTGAGCGGCCGGCCTTCCGGGACCATTTCCGGGTGCAGCAAGGCGGCCGGCGCCTGGATGAGCCGGCCGTATCGGCCCAGTGTCGCGTTGAAGAAGCTGCGCAGGTAGCCGTTCCGCAGATCGAGCGATACGTCCGGATCGATGGTGCCGACCACGCGGACGCTTGACGGCGCTGAGCCGTAGCGTCCAGCAAGCCGGCAGATAGTTAAGTTTTAGCGTGCTAATTATTCGATCGATTCGCCTTTGACTGCAAAATCACCAAGCTTTAGCGTGATAACTGTGACTACGGCAGATGGTGTGGATGACCTGTTGTTGGCCGAATCGGTGCGATGGGCAGTGTCACGGCTGTCGTCGCGGTTGCGGGCCGAGCAGCCCGGTGGGGAGCGGCCGTTGACGCGTCTGGGGGCGTCGGTGCTGGCGAACCTCGCGCACAGTGGCCCGTTGACGGCCTCGAAACTCGCGGCGATCGAGGGGTTGCAGGTGCAGTCGCTGACCCGGGTACTCAACGAGCTCGACGAACTCGGGCGGATTCGCCGATCACGCAGCGCAGTCGATGCCCGGCAGCAGGACATCACCATCACCGACTCCGGGCAGGACGCGTTGCGCGAGCATGTGCGTGACGGAAACGTATGGTTGGCGGCCGCGCTGCGTTCCTCGCTCACCGACGCCGAACGCGCAGTGCTGGAGATCGCCGCGGGCCTGTTGCGTACGGTCGCCGAATCCACCTCCGCCACCGGCGATACGCCGGCGCTCTCGCGCGGCGAGGGCGCGGCACCGGCACTGTGACCACCGAGCGCACCGACAGCCGCCCAGCGGCCGCGCAAGCGGGCGGGGTGGCGCGACGGGGCCGGCTGCTGGTGGTGCTGGCCGGGCTCAGCGGTGCGGCGCCGCTGGCCACCGATATGTATGTACCGGCGATGCCGGAGCTTGCCCGCTCCCTCGGGACCGATACCGCTGGAGCGCAACTGTCGCTGACCGGTTTCCTGGCCGGGATCATCGTCGGCCAGTTGATACTCGGCCCGCTCAGTGACGCCTCCGGGCGCCGGGCGGTATTGCTTTCGGGTGCGGCCGGTTTCACGGTCCTGTCGGTGGCGTGCGCGCTGGCCCCGACCGCGGCGGTCCTGGATGTCGCGCGGTTCGGGCAGGGCGTGGCCGGGGCGGCGGGGATCGTGGTGGCCCGGGCGGTGGTCACCGATGTCTTCGACGATCACGACATCGCGGGTGTGTATTCACGGTTGGGGGCGATCACCGCCGCCGCACCGGTACTGGCTCCGCTGGCCGGTGGTGCATTACTGCTGGTATTGCCCTGGCGCGGAGTGTTTCTCGTCCTCGCCGGTATCGGTGCACTGCTGGCCGCGGGAGTGTGGTGGTGGATCCCGGAGACACTGCCACCGCATTCGCGGCGCCCGGCCGGCCTGGTGGCGGGGTTGCGGTCGATCGGCGGGGTGGCCGGCCGGGGCGCGGTACTGGCTCCGGTGCTGGCATTGTCGTTCGGCGGTGCCGCGGTGTTCGCCTATATCGCCGGCACCACCTTCGTGTTCCAGCAGTTCTATGGGCTTTCCGCGGCGGCGGCGAGCCTGGTGTACGGGGTGAACGCGGTCGGGAACATGCTGGGCAGCCTCGCCTACGGGCGCCTGGTGCGGCGACGGCCGGCGGAGTTCCTGCTGTGCGGGAGTGCCGCGGTGGCGTTGACCGGACCGGTGCTGCTGGTGGCGGTATCGCTCACCGTCGGCGCGGCCATGGTGGTGACGTGGTTGTGTCTGCTGGTGTCGCTGACCGCGTTCGGCGTCTTCTTTCCCGCCGTGGTCACCATCGCCCAGGCCCGCGGACGCAGCGCCCCCGGTGCGACGTCGGCACTGCTCGGCGGCGGTCAGTTCCTGCTCGGCGCCGCGGCCTCGCCGGTCGTCGGGCTGTTCGGCGATACCGGCCCCACGCCGATGGCGGCGATGATGGCCGTGGTCCTGGCCGCGGCACTACTCGCGGCGGTGGCCACCGCCCGGTACGGGGCCACCGATCAGTGTTCGCGCGGGGTGCGCCGCAGCACGGCGAGGTAGGCCCATGCGATCACCCGTTGCGCCGGCCGGGTCAACGGCCCCGCCAAGCGCGTCAACCGGCTCGCCGGCCGCGAGAACGCGGTGACCACGCCGGACACCATATCGGTGTCCGGGTCGTACTCCACCGCGAACAGCTCTTCCCCGCTCTCCGGGTGCCCGGGCAGGGTGCCGTAGGCGAAACCGATCCGGTCCGCCTCGTTCAGGACGTAGACGACCCGGCACGGCGCGCGCAACCCGAATCGGCCGATACCGAGCTGCACCGTGACATCGGCACCCGGCTCCGCCACGGGACTCCGCGCGTCCCGCAAGATGCCCAGCCCGCGTTGCATCCGGTAACGGAGCACGGCCGCGCCCAGCCGGTGGAATTCGGTCCGCCCGCGGCCGACCTCGCGGCGAAGTCGCAGGTGATGGTAGCCGGGAGGCAGTTCGTCACGGGTCGCGCCGATCTCGGTGTAGGTGAATCCGGGCCGGGCGGGCGATTCGTTCATCTCTCGATCCTCGCGATCTCGGACGGGTTACGCGAGCCTGCGCCGCGGTCAGCCCGGCCTCCGGACGCCCTCGGGCGTGGTGGTGATCGCGCGCGCAACCGTCCGGGCGATCTCCTCGTCGGTCAGGGCGCTGTCCTGGACCAGGGCGTGGGACAGCACCGTGCGCACGACGACTTCCGCTGCCTGCCGTGCGGGCAGGGCGAGGGTGGGGTCCGCACGGCTCGCGATCAGCGCTTCGGCGAAGGCCGCGACCGTGCCGACCAGCGTGAGCCGTGAATCCCCCGCTTCGATCGCGACGGTGAGCAGCCAGGCGGGTTCGTGCACCCGGATGTAGCGGAATGCCCGGTGCTCGCGGAGATAGCGGAGAGCGAACAGCGTTGCCGCATAAGCCATCTCACCGGCCGAAGCACCGGGATCGATCGCAGCGAACGCGGCGGCCACCATTTTGCCCACTTCGTGGCGGCCCACCGCCGAAACCAAACCGTCCTTGTCGCCGAACTCCCGGTAGGCGGTGGCCCGGGAGACACCGGCCCGGGCGGCGACGGCGGTATGGGTGAGCGCGTCCAGACCGCTCTCCGCGATCAGCGCGACCGCCGCGTCCAGCAGCGCGTCCGACGACCGGGTCGAAGGGGTCATGGCTCTTTTTACCCCGAAACGGCCGGGAGCCGGTCGACCCGGTGGCCATTCTGAGACTCACTTGCCATTTCGTCTCAGTTCGGAGTAGCGTCCGATTGCGCGGCAGGCCGGCGCGGGGCCGGGACGACGAGGTCGGAGGCAGAGATGAGCGCAACCGGGTATGCGGCATCGCGCGGGCATGCCGTCGTGCTGGGGGCGAGCATGGCCGGGCTCCTGACCGCCCGCGTCCTGAGCGAGAGCTTCGCGCGGGTGACAGTGATCGAACGCGACGATCTGTCGGCCCCGGGGGACCGGCGGGGTGTCCCCCAGGGCCGGCATGTGCACGCACTACTCGCCCGCGGCCGGCAGATACTCGAGGAATTCTTCCCGGGAATCACCGGCGACCTCCTCGCCGCGGGCGCGGTGGAATGCCGCTCGCTGAGCGAGATGCGGATGACGGTGGCGGGCCACACCCTGCGGCAGTCCGATGCCGGATACTCACTGCTGCAGGCGAGCCGGCCCTTCCTGGAATGGCGGGTACGGGAACGGGTCCGGGCGTTGCGGGGTGTGGAGTTCGCCGACAACACCACTGCGGCCGGTCTGCTCACCGATACCGGGCGGACGCGGGTCACCGGGGTTCGACTCGATACGGGTGCGGAGATCCGCGCCGACCTGGTGGTCGCCTGCACCGGCCGGCACGGGCCGATCAACGACTGGCTGGCCGATCTCGGCTACGACCGCCCGCCCGAGGAAGGCGTGCGGATCGATATGAAATACGCGAGCCGCTATATCCGGTTACCGGGCGGCTCGGTGGGCGGCGACAAGGAGATCGTGGTCGCGAACCAGGATCCCGCCCGGGGGCTGGCATTGTTCGCGGTGGAGGACGACCGCCACATTCTCACCCTGATCGGGTACGGCAAGGACCATCCGCCGGCCGATCCGGACGGCTTCTGGCGATTCGCGGCGTCGGTGGCGCCACCGGATGTCCGCGCGGCGCTGGTGGACGCCGAACCGCTGACCGATATCGCGACCTACCGCTACCCGGCCAACCAGCGCCGCCGCTACGAGCGGCTGGATCGCTTCCCGCGGGGGCTGCTGGTGCTGGGCGACGCCGTCTGCAGTTTCAGTCCCGCCTTCGGTCAGGGCATGACGGTCTCGGCCCTGCAGGCGCTGCGACTGCGCGAGGTTCTCGCCGCGGGCGACCACGCGCTGTCCCGGCGCTTCTTCCGCGCGGTCGGGGCGACCGTCGACGATCCCTGGGCCATCACCCGGCTGTTCGATCTCGCCATGCCCCACGTGGATACCGCCGACGCGGCGCCGCTGCGGGCACTCGGCCCGCTCACGGGCCTCGCGATGACGATCGGCGAACACGATCCCGCCATCGGCAGGCAGGTCGCCCGGGTGGCCGGCCTCCTCGACCCACCCGCTTCCATGCTCCGCCCGGACCTGGTGGGGCGCGCGGCGCTCACACTGGGAACCCTGGGTATCCGGCGGCTGCGCCGGACACCCGGCCCGCCCACCGAATCGCCCATGGCACTGTTCGATCCGCTCCCGCACGGCCCCGCCCAGGGCTTTCACCGGCTGACGGTGCGATCGGTGGTCCCCGATACCGCCGACAGCGCGGTACTGGAATTCGAGATACCCGAGTACCTGCGGGACCGGTTCGCGTTCACCGGCGGCCAGCACGTGATCATTCGCGGAACCCGGTACGGCGAACCGATACGCCGCAGCTATTCACTCTGCGACCCACCGTCATCGGGACGCCTGCGCATCGCGGTCAAACGAGTGCCCGGCGGCGCGTTCGGCGCATACACGGCCGGCGGCCGCATCACCGGAACCGCGCTCTACGTCTCCGAGCCGACCGGCGCGTTCACACCGGCACTCGATCCGGAGGCCCGGCGAACCTATGCGGCGGTGGCGGCGGGCAGCGGGATCACACCGATCGTATCGATCCTGGCCGCCTTGCTGGAGTCCGAACCGTACAGCACCTGCACCCTGCACTACGGCAGCCGCGACCGCGCGCGCATCATGCTGGCCCGCGAAACAGCCGACCTCCTCGCCCGATTCCCGGACCGGCTGCGCGTTGTCCATCACCTCTCCCGTGTCCGCGCAGACCCCGTGGAAACCCGCACCGGCTCGGAGCCCGGCACCGGCTCCGGCGCGACCACCACCGCGGAGTACCGGTCCGGGCGGATCGTCCCGGCCGACCTCGCGGAGCAGCATGCCGATCGCTGGTTCCTGTGCGGACCGCGGCCGCTGGTCTCCGATACGGTCGCGGCATTGACCGCACGCGGCGTCCCCCGTGCGCGAATAATGGTGGAACTGTTCGATACCCGGCGACCGCTTCCGGCCGCGGCCGCCACGGGAGGCCGCAGCCGGGTCACCCTCACCGGGCACGGCCGGCCGCTCGTATTCGAGATGCCGCGCGACCGGACGATCCTCGACGCCGCACTGGACGAGCGCGAGGATCTGCCCTACTCGTGTCTGGGCGGTTCCTGCGGAACCTGCCTGGCGACCGTGGAAAACGGTACAGCGCGGATGGAACCCGACCCACTGGCCGCGATCACCGACGGCGAACTCGCCGCCGGCCGCGTGCTGCCCTGCCGGGCTCACCCGGTCACCGCGGAGTTGACCCTGCGTTTCGGGCGGTGACGGGCCGGGCTGCCCGGTCCGGCGCGTCCGGCAGGTGCCGCAGGGCGCCCACGGCTCACCCATCACATGGCCTCGAACCGCCGGATCGCTCCCTTCGGAGCCCCTTCCGGCTCAGCCGGAGAACGCGTCCACCACGGCGGCCGTCGCGTCCGCGATGGCCTGGTTGTTCGGGACCGCGGCCTGATCGTCGGTGGCCGACCGGGTGAGAATCACCAGGACCAGCGGAGTTCCGGCGGGATTCCAGACCACACCGGCGTCGTTGACCGAGCCGTACGAACCGCCGCCCGTCTTGTCGGCCGCGGTCCAGCCCAGCGGTAGCCCCTTGCGAATCCGCTGTTCGGAGGTGACGCTCGCGCGCATCCACGTGGTGAGCTTCGCGCGGCCGTCCGCGCTCAGCCCGTCGCCCAGGATCAGGCTCCGGTAGCCGGCCGCGAGGGCGGCCGGTGTGGTGGTGTCGCGCGGGTCGCCGGGGGCCGCCTCGTTCAGTTCGGTTTCCCAGCGGTCCAGCCGCGTTTCACCATCGCCGACGGTGCGCGCGAATTCGGTGATCGCGCCGGGTCCGCCGATCCGGCGCAGCAGCAGATTGCCGGCGGTGTTGTCGCTGCGTTCGAGGGCCGCGCGGCTGATTTCGGTCCAGCTCAGTGTCGATCCCACCGCGGTGCTCGTCACCGGCGAGTTCTCCACGATATCCGCGGCGGCCACCGGTACCCGCTCGTTCAGATCCAGCTTGCCCTGCTCGGCGAGCCGCAGGACGGCCGACGCCGCATAGGTCTTGAACGTGGAGCACATCGCGAAGCGCTGATCGGCGTTCCGGCCGAAGACGTCGGCACTACCGGGAACGAAGGCGGTGATGCCGTATCGGATCCCGTGTTGCTGTTCGAGGGCCGCCAATCGGGTGTTCAGCGCGCTGAAGTCGCGGGTACCGGCGGTGGTCGAGGCGGGCGCCGAAGTGGCCGGATCGCCGGCGGCGCCGTCACCGGCCGCGCAACCGCCGGCGGACAGCGCGGCGGCCACCAGCAGAAGCGTCAGCGACCGGCCGGCCCGGTGGATGGGTCTGTTCGTTTTCACCACCGCAGCACACACGGACGGGCGCACTCCACGCCAATATCCGATTCGCCCGGTTCCGAGACGCAACCGATATCGGCGCAGGTGGGAGGCGATTCCGGTGCGCTGCTGTCAGGTGGTCATGGCGTCCAGGACCGCGGTGGTCGCCTCGGCGACGGCGGTGTTGCTCGGTGCCGCGATCGGGTATCCGGTGGTCGAACGGCTGAAGATCACCAGGACGACCGAGGTTCCGGTGGGACTCCAGACGACGCCGGCGTCGTTGACGGTGCCGAAACCACCCGCACCGGTTTTATCCGCCGCCACCCAACCGACCGGCAAACCCTTACGCATCCGCTCGCCCGAGGTGACGCTGCCGCGCATCCATCCGGTCAGCATCCGGCGGTACTCGGGAGCGAGGCCGTTACCGAGGATCAGCCGGTGGTAGCCGGTGGCGAGCGCGGTCGCGGTACTGGTGTCGCGGTTGTCCCCCGGCAGCGCCTCGTTGAGCGCGGGTTCCCAGCGGTCGAGCCGGGTTTCGGTATCGCCGACGGTACGCGCCAGATCCGTCACTGTCTGCGGCCCTCCGATCCGGTCCAGGATCAGATTGGCGGCGGTGTTGTCGCTGCGCACGATGGCGGCCTGCGCCAGGCTGTACCAGGTGAGGGTTTCGCCGACCCGGTAACTGGTGACCGGCGAGTTCGGCACGATCTCCGCCTCGGAGATCGGCACCCGCTCATCGAGTTTCAGTTCCTCGCGTTCGGCGAGCCGCAGCAGCGCGGCCACCGCGTACACCTTGAAGGTCGAGCACATCGCGAACCGGTCGTCGGCGTTCCATTCGACCGTGCGGGCGCCGGTCGGACTGTAGGCGGCGATCCCGTACATCACGTTGTGCCGCTCCTCGAGCTCCATCAAGGTGGTGGCGAGCGCGGAGTTCCCGGGTACGTTGAGAGTAGGCAGTGCCGGTGGCTCGCCCTTGTCCGCACTACAGGCGCCGCCGGCCAGCGCGACAACGGCGAGCGCGGCCGCCAGTGTTCGACCTCCCGCGGGCACACGCGATTCGGATCGGTGGGGGTTCACTCCGGCAGCACACACGCACTATCGGGGCCACCGCCAATATTCGACACTCCCGCCTGTCATTCCTATTTGATATGAATGCTGGTAAATGGGGTTTTACACGCCCGATTCGGCGTGTCGACCGGCTACCGGCAGGCCCCCGGAAGGCCCCTGGTTCAATGTCGCTATGGACCTCATCCGCCATCTCGGCTATTTCGTCGCCATCGCGGACGAGGGTCATTTCGGCCGGGCCGCCACGGTACTGGATATGACGCAACCTCCGCTCTCCCAGGGGTTGCGGCGGCTCGAGACCCGGCTCGGGGTCGAACTCGTGCACCGCACCCGGCAGGGCGCCGTACTCACCGCGGCCGGGCGGCAACTGCTGCCCCGGGCCCGGCTGCTGGTCGACGACGCCGCCCGGCTACTGGCCGAGGCGGAACGCATCGCCCGCACCCGCGGCACGGTGCACTGGGGAGCGACCGCGGCACTGCCCGACCGGATCGTCACGGCCTGCGTCACCGCTCTACGCAGCGGGAACACCTCCGGTGAAGCGGTATCCACCGATGTGGCCGGCACCGTCGACCTCGTCACGGCGGTGCGGTCCGGGCTGTGCGATGTGGCGGTGATCGAACATCCGGCGCTCGTCGACGGTGTCGAGTCCCGGCCGGTGGTGAAACTACCCCGCTGGATCGTGGTCCCCGCCGATCATCGCAGCGCGACCACCGAACGCCCGGTGTTCCCGATGCTCGCCGGACTCACCCACGCCGCCTATCCCCGGGCCGCCAATCCCCCGGCCTCCGATACGGTCCGGGACCTGTTGCGCGAGCGCGGCCTCGACGTTCCCACGGTGACGGTGCACGACGACCGCGCGGTACTCGCCGCGGTGGCCGCCGGAACCAGTTTCGGTCTCACCACCACCCCGCCGGCCGATATCCCGGGGGTCGCCTGGTTGCGGGTCGCGCCGCACGCGGTGGCGTTGCGCTGCCGGGTGATCCACCGGCCCGGCGCCGAGGACCAGGCCGACGCACTGGACCGGGTGCTCTACCGGGAACGCCTGCGGTGACGGCCGCCGACCGCATCCGCGCGGTGTTCGCGGACGCCGGGTGCACCGGCCGGTTGCATGCCCGCCGCTGCGACGACAGCACACAGGAGATCTCGATCGGCGGCGCCGAACGGGTGGTCACCGCGTCGGTGTACAAACTTCCGCTGCTGCTCGCCTACTGCCGCGCGGTCGACGCGGGCCGCATCGATCCGCTGTCCCGCCTCACCGTGGATCCCGCCGACTGCACGCCCGGGCCGACCGGCCTGTCCGCCCTGCACGATCCGGTCACCCTGAGCCGCCGGGACCTGGCGACCTCCATGATCACGGTCTCCGATAACGCCGCCGCGGATCTGCTACTCGGTGAGATCGGGCTCGCGGCCGTGCACGAACTGGTCGAATCGGCCGGACTCGAGCAGACCCGGCTGGTCGGCGGGACCAGCGATGTCCACCGCACCCTGGTGCGCGATACCGATACCCACGACACGGCGGCGGCGTTCGCCGCGCTCGCCGACAACGACGAGGCCTGGACGGTCTCCGCCTACGACCCCGCCTATACGAGCGCGACCACCCCGGAGGAGATGACGCGGTTGCTCGCGGCGCTGTGGCGCGGTGAGGTGGTGTCGGATTCACAGACGGAATTCGCGCGGTCGGTGCTGCGCCGTCAGGTCTGGCCGCACCGGATCGCGGCCGGCTTTCCGCACCGCGGTGTGACGGTCGCCGGGAAGACCGGAACCATCGGGATCATCCGCAACGAGGTCGCCGTAGTCGAGTTTCCGGACGAGTATCCGGTCGCGGTGGCCGTTTTCACCAGGGCCGCCCGGGCGGACCCCGCGCTGCCCGCCGTGGACGCCGCGATCGCGGAGGCCGCGCGGATCGCGGTCACCGAACTGCGCCGCGCGCTGCCCACCGAGTGACCCGGCCGGCACCGGACGACCGGCGGCACCGGCCCGGGTGACCGCTCATCCGGCAGGCGGAGCCTTGGGGGCGCCCGTGTCGTCCGGTCGCTGCTGCCACGGACCCTCGAATGTCAGACCGAAAGGCCTGCCCAGCGTATTCAGCGCTTCGGGAACACCGAAGACGGCCTCGCCGCTGTAGTCGAGATCCGGTGGATTCACGAGGCAGAAGACACCGGAGGGAGGAGCCGACAGGCCCGGCACGTAGGTGGCGAAGGTCAGCGCTGCCTCCAGATCTTCGTCCTCGTCACCGGGGTAGACCAGCCACGATTCGACCTCGCCGTTCCACTCGAACCGCAGCTCCCAGGTGTCGTCGTTCTCGACCAGCCGCACATCGCCGATCGTCGCCGCGCCCCGGGTACACGCGGCCACGGACTCCAATTCGCCGCGGTACCAGTCGAGCCGCTCCTCGTCGTCCGCGTCCCGGATCCCACGAAACGTCTTGTAATCGAAGGTGTAGCGAATTCCCAGATCGCTGAGCAGATTGCGTACCGCACTCCGATCGGTGTGACCGTAATAGCTCAGCGGCTCCTCCAGTTCACCGAGCCGCAGCACCGCGGCCGGTGTCGCCGGATCGACCAGGCCGAGCGCGACGATCGTGTCCACCACCTCGCGAGTGGAGTGTGCGGGGCACACGGATCCTCCTTTCTGTGCGGCACGGGCGTCCGCCGGGCCGAGTATGCGCAGCCGGGCAACCCACTGTCCGCCGGACTGTGCCCAGTACCGGGAGCATCGCAATGTCCATAATTGAGATGATCTTCGGGCCGATCCGGTCCATACTCGGGTCTTCGTGATCCACAAGTCGAAGGGGTGGGGGTATGAAACTGGCAGAAGCATTGTCCTTGCGCGCCGACGCGGCGCGCCGGATCGAGCAGTTGCGTGCCCGCATCGTGGGCAACGCCCGGTTCCAGGAGGGTGAGGAGCCCAGCGAGGATGCGGCGGCCCTGCTCCGGGAAGCCGGTGCGGTGCTCGACGAGTACGAGGCCCTGATCCGTCGGATCAATCGCACCAACGCCGCCACCGTCCTGGGCGCCGACGGCACGCTCACCGACGCCCTCGCGCGCCGGGATGCGCTCCGGTTGCGGCATTCGTTGGTCACCGACGCCGCGGACGCCGCGGCGGGCAAGAACCGGTCCGGTTACGCACGCCAGCTCCGGTCGGAGCTGAAGATCCTGTCCGCGCTGCCGGTCGCCGATCTCCGCGCGCGGGCCGACCGGTCGGCCGCGGAGCTGCGGGAGCTCGATGTACGAATCCAGCGGACCAACTGGGAGGTCGACCTGCTGGACTGATCGCGGTAGGTGGAGCAGGTAGTCGTCACGGAGGCGCGCACAACCCGCTGACCGACGGGCAATCGGTCACCTCCTGGCGCACGGAGGGCAGTGCACGGGGTTCGACTCCCCGAGAAACAACGCAGCCCAGCAGCGTGCACAGGTGAGCGCGCACCGCGCACAGCACACAACCGGGTGCGGATCCGTGACGATGAGGGCGGGTACGGGGTACTCCACCACCGCGAAAGGTCCGGCGCCGAGAGACCGGAGACGATCCCGCCGGCCGGAGCCGCTGCGACGACCCGGCCCACGCCCGGTCGCACGCGGACCCGCGCACTCGTGGCCCGGACAGTAGGCCTACTGTCCGGGCCACGAGTGTTATTCGTATCCGGCTACTTCAGCATCGACCCGCAGTCGACGGGCAGTGTCACACCGGTGAGGTAGCGGGCCTCATCGGAGGACAGGTACAGCACCGCGTTGCTGATATCGATCGGATCCACCCACGGCACCGGCAGGGTGTGGAACATCTGGCAGATCGGCGCCATATCGTCGGCGGTCGGGTTCTCCAGATCGGGGCGGAACATCGCGAAGGTCTTCTCGTTCATGATCATCGCGGTGCTCACATGGGTCGGATGCACCGAGTTGACCCGGATCATATGCTGACCGAGTTCCACCGCGAACGCGCGCATCAGGCCCACGACACCGTGTTTGGCGGAGACGTAGTGACCGGTCTGCGGATAGGCCTTGAGACCGCCTACCGAGCTGGTGAGAACGATCGACCCGCCGCGGCCGCCCTCGAGAATATGCGGGACACCGGCCTTCAC
Organism: Nocardia sp. NPDC024068; assembly: GCF_040638875.1. Taxonomy (NCBI): domain Bacteria; kingdom Bacillati; phylum Actinomycetota; class Actinomycetes; order Mycobacteriales; family Nocardiaceae; genus Nocardia; species Nocardia sp. NPDC024068. The sequence continues at coordinate 614,268 of NZ_JBEZYU010000001.1, forward strand.
CGATTTCCAGACACCGCTCAGATTGACGTCGATCATGTCCTGCCAGACCGTTTCGTCGGTCTCGGCCAGGGTATCGCCGCCGCTGGCGATCCCGGCGTTGGCGACGATGATATCGAGCCGGCCCAGCTTCCCGACCGCCTCGGCGAGCGACGCCTTCAGCGCATCCGAATCGCGGACGTCGACCTCGGCGGTCACGACCTTGCGGCCGGTGGCCTTGACCAGCTCCTCGGTTTCGGCGAGATCGTCGGGGGTGGCCAGCGGGATCTCCACCGTGTCGATCGGCTTACAGATATCGATCGCGATGATGTCGGCACCCTCTTCGGCCAGCCGCACCGCGTGGCTGCGGCCCTGGCCGCGCGCCGCGCCGGTGATGAAGGCGACCTTGCCTTCGACCCGTCCGGTCATGTCTACCTCTTTCCTCGATCCGGCCGTATCCACCGGCCGGATCGTGTTATCGCTTCGGGTATTTCGTGCTCTGGAACGTCAGCGTTTGGGCGTGAAGGTGATGTGCACGTCGGTCAGGCCGCGCAGGATGAAGGTCGGCTCGAAGTTGAAGGTCGGGTTGTCCAGGGAGCCGTGCTTTTCCGGGTCGACCCGGATATCGAGCATCCGGTCCAGGATCCGTTCCAGCGATACCCGGCCCTCGACCCGCGCCAGCGGGCTGCCCGGGCAGGTGTGCACACCGCGGCCGAAGGCCATGTGCTCCCGGAAGTTCGGGCGGTCCAGGTCGAATTCGTGCGGGTTCTCGAAACGCCGCGGGTCGCGGTTGGCCGCACCCGGGCAGACCATCACCAGCGACCCCGCGTCCAGCGGCACCTCACCGATCTCCACCGGCTTCTTCGCCAGCCGGAAACCGCTCTTCACCGGCGCCTGCATCCGCAGGGTCTCCTCGATGAAGACCGGGATACGGCTACGGTCGGCGCGCAGGGCGTCCTGCAGATCCGGGCGGCTCACCAGGAATTGCATAGAGCTGCCCAGCAGTTTGGCGGTGGTCTCCTGACCCGCGGCGAAGAGGAAGGTCGCGGTCCGCACCACCTCGATCACCTCGGGCGTGGAACCGTCGGGGTATTTCGCCTGGGCCAGCGAGGTGAGGACATCGTCCTGCGGGTTCTTCCGCCGGTCCGAGATGAGTGTGCTGAACAGGTTGTCCAGCCATTCCAGCGGGTTGACCGGCACGATCTCCTTGTCGATCGACCCCACGGTGGGACCGCCCGCGAGGTTGATGCGGAGGTCCTGGTGATATTCCTCCGGCACGCCGAGCAGATCGGCGATCACCAGCAGGGTGAAGACCTTGGCATAGGCGCCCAGGAATTCGCATTTCCCGTCGTCGATGAATTCGTCGAGCTGTTTGTCGGCGAGCTTCCACATGAACTCCTCGTTCTCCTTCAACCGCGAAGGAACGAGCAGTTTGTTCAGCAGCGAGCGGGCGGCGGTGTGATCCGGCGGATCCATCGTGACCATATGCTCGTGCATCGGCAGTTGTTCACGGTGCGCGGCGATCTGACCGGTGATGTCGTCGCCTTCGGGGGTGAACGGCAGCGGGGGGAACGGGCCGCCGACGGCGATGCAGGAGGAGAAGGTGTCCGAATCGCGCAGGACGTCGACGGCCTCCTCGTACCCGGTGACCGCCCAGACGCCGTAGTTGGGCTCCTGCGTCACCGGGCATTTGGCGCGCAGATGGTCGTAGTAGGGGTGCGGGTCGGGGACCAGCGCAGGGTCGGTGAAGTAGTCGACCGTATCGAAATCGGTCACGGGAACCTCCTGATATCAACAGAATCGTGTTGCCAACCGTGGGTCACCGGTTGATACGGCTCGTATGCTCCGTTGCCCGCTCGGGCAGTCGCCGCCGTAGGTCGTGGTCGACGCGCACTGCCGCTCCGGGATTTCCACAGCCGCCTCCTCGCGCCGTCGCGCATTCCATCCGAGATCACAGCCGTATCCCGATGACGATCCGGGACGACCCTTGCTGAGCGAGCGCTCAGATGTGATGCTGAGCACATGCTTAGCATGGTCGGCGGGAGCGCGTCAACAGTGGCCGTCCGCGGGATACCATCCCGGGTGATCCCATGACCGGCGTAGCTGCGCTGACATTGCGGAAATCCTGAAGGAGGCCGAAACATGTCATCCCCTCGTCGGCTCGGTGCGCCCGACGCGAAGAACCGCGGAGTCCTCATGGACGCCGCGGAACGACTGATGATGGAACAGGGCTGGGCGGCCGTGACCTCGCGGCGGATCGCCGAATACGCCGGCCTCAAACCGCAGTTGGTGCACTACTACTTCCGGTCGATGGATGACCTGTTCCTGGATATGTTCCGGCGCCGCGCCGATCAGGGCCTGGAAGCCCTGGCGCAGGTGCTGAAATCCGATCGCCCCCTGCACGCGCTGTGGAAGTTCAGCACCGACACCACGGCGGCCCGGTTCACCATGGAATTCGTCGGGCTGGCCAACCACAAACCGGCCATCCGGGCCGAGGTGGTCCGCTACTCCGAACAGTTCCGCGCCGCGCAGACCGAGGCACTGGCCCGGCTGCTCGAGGGCTACGGAGTGGATATGAGCCGCTTCCCCGCCGATGTGCTCTCGGTGCTGATGACCAGCGCGGCCCGGATGGTCGTGCTCGAGGAGGCCCTCGGGATGACGGCGGGTCACGCCGAGACCTTCGCGTTCGCCGAACGCGAGATCGGCTTCCTCGAGAACGGGGCGTAGGCGGCTCATCCCGGGCTCATTTACCGCGGTTCATCACCCGGTCGGCCGCCGCCCAATGCGCATCCGACACCCAGAGTTCGGCGAAGGCCGCCACCGCCTCGGGCGGGCTCGCGCCGTCGACGACCCGTTTGATCGAGCCGGCGGCGGGCGTTGCCAGCGTGCGAGCCAGTGCCCGCCACCCCGCGTCGAATTCCGCGCGCGGCAGCACCCGGTCCAGCAACCCGGCGCGTTCGGCGGCCGCGGCGGTCAGGATCTCCCCCGTGCCCGCGAGCAGTAACGCCCGGCTGCGCCCGACCAGCCGGGACAGCCGTTCCGCACCGCCCCAGGCCGGCATGATCGCCAGTGTCACCTGATTGAACCCGATCTTGATGTCGTCGGCGGCGATCCGGATATCCGCCGCCACCGCGACCTCGGCGCCGCCACCGAGCGCATGGCCGTTGAGCGCGGCGATCACCGGCCCCGGAAAGCTCGCGATCTTGTCGCAGACCTCCCGCATCCGGTTCGCCATCGCGGAGGCCTGCTCCACGGTCCGCAGCGCGGCCAGTTCCTTGAGATCGCCGCCGGAGACGAAGGCCTTGTCCCCGGCACCGGTGATCACCAGAGCCCGGGCGCCGGCCGCCCCGTCGATCGCTTTGTCGAGCTCGTCCATCGTGTCCAGGGCGATGGCGTTGCGGGCATGCGGCCGGTTGATGGTGACGACGGCCAGACCGTCGGCCAGTTCGAGCTCGATCACAACTTGTTCTCCTCGACGGAAATATGATTCTCTTACATAGAGAACCATATACTTTCCCGCCGGTCTCCGGCGCTGGGATCGGGAGTTCGAAATGCCGCATCCATCGCATCCGGGCGAGGGCCCTGCCTCGTCACGCTCCGCCACCCCCTCCGGGCTCGACTCGCCTCTGCGCACAATTCCCTCCGAACTGGCCGTTCGCTACCGGAAAGCAGGCTGGTGGGCCGACGAAACGCTCGGCGAACTACTCGCCCGCAGCCTCGCGGAGGCCCCCGAGGCGATCTTCCGGGTGCACTCCCGGATCCGGCCGTGGTCGGGGACCTTCGCCGAGGTGGAGCGGATCGCGCGGCGGCTGGCCGCCGGATTGCGCCGCCGTGGCGTCGGACCGGGCGATCTCGTCGCGTTCCAGCTGCCGAACTGGATGGAGGCGGCGGCCACCTATTGGGCCTCGGCCCTGCTGGGCACGACCGTGGTCCCGATCGCGCATTTCTACGGACGCAAGGAACTCGGCTACATCCTGGGCGCCGTCACACCCAAGGTGTTCATCACCTGTGAGCGTTTCGGCCATAACGAATTCGATCCGCAGGTCCGCGAATCGGTGCCGGTGGTGGGAGTGGTCGGCCAGGACTTCGACGATCTGCTCGAGCCCGAGCCGATGCGCGGGCTCCTCATCACCGACCCCGACGCGCCGGCCTGCATCGCCTTCACCTCGGGCACCACTCGCGCACCGAAGGGTGTCGTGCACAGCCACAACACCCTTGGCTACGAGGTGCGCCAGCTCGCCGGGATGTACCCGCCGGACCGCGGTGATCAGCTCACCGCGGCGCCGGTCGGCCATTTCATCGGCATGCTCAACGCCCTGCTCATCCCGGTCCTCGACGGCGCGCCGATCCATCTGCTCGATATCTGGGACCCCGGATGGGTGCTCGAGCTCATGGAGACCGAGAACATCTGCGTCGGCGGCGGGGTGAGTTATTTCATGACCAGCCTGCTGGACCACCCGGACTACAAGCCCGGACATCTGGCCCAATTGCGCTACGCCGGACTCGGCGGTGCGGCGGTACCGGTGACGGTGAGCACCCGTCTCGAAAAACTCGGCATCACCGTGTTCCGCTCCTACGGCAGCACCGAACATCCGTCCATCACCGGTTCACTCGCCACCGCAGCGGCGGAAAAACGCCTGTTCACCGATGGTAACGCGCTGCCCGGTGTGGAGTTCCGGCTGACCGAGGACGGGGAGATCATCAGCCGTGGACCGGATCTCTGCCTGGGTTACACCGATCCGGAACTCACCGCCCGCACCTTCGACGACGACGGCTGGTACCACACCGGCGATATCGGCGTCGTGGACGACGACGGTTATCTGACGATCACCGACCGTAAATCCGACATCATCATCCGGGGCGGAGAGAACGTGAGCGCCCTCGAGGTCGAGGAAGTGCTGCTCGGCCTGCCGGGCGTGGCCGAGGGAGTCGCGGTGGCCGTCCCCGATACCCGCCTGGGTGAGCGTACGGCCGCGGTGGTGCGCTGCCTTCCCGGCCGGCCCGAACCCGATATCGAGACCCTGCGCGCGCATTTCGCGCAGGCCGGGCTGGCCAAGCAGAAGTGGCCCGAGGAACTGCATATCGTCACCGACTTCCCGCGTACCCCCAGCGGAAAGATCCAGAAATTCGTCATCCGGCGCGAGCTGGCCGCGGCGCGCAACGAGGCCGTTGCAACCGAACCCTGATGAGAATACGATTCTCATAAATAGCCAAGGAGGATTCCATGAGCAAAGTCGATCTGCCGTACCAGCTCTTCGACGCGGACAACCATCTCTACGAGACCAAGGAAGCGCTCACCCGGCATCTGCCCGAGAAGTACAAGGGCGCCATCCAGTACGTCGAGATCAACGGCCGCACCAAGATCGCGGTCCTCGGCCAGATCAGCGAGTACATCCCCAACCCGACCTTCGAGGTCGTGGCACGCCCCGGCGCGATGGAGGACTACTTCAAGCACGGCAACCCGGAGGGCAAGAGCCGGCGCGAGATCTTCGGCAAGTCGATGAAGGCGATCGACGCCTTCCGCAACCCGGAGGCCCGGCTCCAGGTCATGGACGACCTGCAGTTGCAGCGCGCGCTGATGTTCCCGACCCTGGCCAGCCTGGTCGAGGAGCGGATGCGCCACCATCCCGAACTGATCCACGCGGTGATCGAATCGCTGAACCGCTGGATGCTCGACGACTGGGGCCAGGACGGCAACTTCGTGCACTCCGGCCGGATCTTCACCGTGCCGGTCATCACGCTGCCGATCGTCGAACGGGCGATCGCCGAGCTGAACTGGGCCGTCGTCGAACACGGCGCCAAGGCCATCCTGGTGCGCCCGGCCCCGGTCCCCGGCTTCAAGGGGATGCGCTCGTTCGCGATGCCGGAGTTCGATCCGTTCTGGAAGCGGGTTCAGGAACTCGATGTGCTGGTCACCATGCATTCCTCGGATAGCGGCTACTCCCGCTTCGACGCCGAATGGGATGGCAGCGATTCCGAGATGCTGCCGTTCCAGACCAACACCTTCGCCATGACCAACCAGTGGCGGCCGGTGACCGACGCGGTCGCGTCCTGGGTGTGCCACGGTGCGCTGAACCGCTTCCCCGACCTGAAGATCGCCGTGATCGAGAACGGTTCGGCCTGGCTCGAACCGCTGTTGCAGCAGTTGTCGGATGTCTACAAGAAGGCCCCGGAGGGCTTCGGCTTCCGCGATCCGATCGAGGCCATCAAGAAGAGCCTCTACGTCAGCCCGTTCTGGGAAGAAGACCTGGAACGCCTGTCGCAGGTCATGGGTGAAGACCATGTGCTGTTCGGTTCCGACTGGCCGCACCCGGAGGGCCTTGCCGAGCCCGCGCGCTACATCAACGAGATCAAGGACATGCCCCAGGAGAAGCAGGCCAAGATCATGGGCGGCAACCTGGCGCGGCTGCTGAAGGTATGAGTTGGCAGACCATCCCGCAGTTGGCGCTGTCGGCGGCGGACCGCTTCGGTGATGCCGAAGCGGTCGTCGACGGCGAGCTGCGGTGGAGCTTCGCCGAACTCGTGGACCGGGTGCGCCGGGCCGCGGGGGCGTTCGCCGAAGCCGGTATCGGTAAGGGCGACCGCGCCGCGGTGTGGGCGCCCAACTCGGCGGAATGGATTGTCGCCGCCCTCGGTCTGATGACCGCGGGCGGCACCCTGGTCCCGGTCAACACCCGGTTCAAAGCGGAGGAGGCCGCCGATGTGATCCGTCGCAGCGGCGCCAAGGCCCTGCTGGTGCAGAAGGGGTTCCTGGGCGGCGACTACCCGGCGCCGCACGGGGTGCCGGTCTACGACCTCAAATCCGATTTCCTCACCTCCGGTGATCCTTTCGAACGCGAGGTCGCGGGCACCGATATCGCCGACATCATCTACACCTCGGGCACCACCGGGCGCCCGAAGGGCGTGATGATGAACCATCTGCAGACGCTGCGGCTGTACGCGGAATGGTGCGATCTGGCCGATCTGCGCCGCGGCGACAAGTATCTTATGGTCAACCCGTTCTTCCACACCTTCGGGTTGAAGGCCGGCATCGTATCCTCACTGATCCGGGGCGCGACGATGCTGCCGGTTCCGGTGTTCGACGTCGACAAGGTGCTCGAACTCGTGGAGACCGAACGGGTCACCATGCTCCCGGGACCGCCGACGCTCTACCACTCGCTGCTGGAATACCGTGGCGCGCGCGATATCTCCTCGTTGCGCGCGGCGGTGACCGGCGCCGCCGATATCCCGGTCGATCTGATCCGGCGCATCCGGGAGGATCTGCCGTTCCAGTCGATCATGACCGGATACGGGCTGACCGAAGCGGGGACCGCCACCGCCTCACGCCCCGGGGACACCTTCGAGCAGATCGCGACCACCGCGGGCAGCGCCTGCGACGGGATCGAATTGCGTATCGCCGACGACGGCGAGGTCCTGATCCGCGGCTACAGCGTGATGCAGGGATATCTCGACGATCCGGAGGGCACGGCGGCGGCGGTGGACGCCGACGGCTGGCTGCACACCGGCGATCTCGGCAGCCTCGACGACAGTGGCCGGTTGAAGGTGATCGGGCGCAAGAAGGATATGTATATCGTGGGCGGGTTCAACGCCTACCCCGCGGAGATCGAGGGTTTCCTCCTGGAACATCCCGCCGTCGCCCAGGCCGCCGTGATCGGCGTCCCGGATGAGCGGCTCGGGCAGGTGGGCAAGGCCTTCGTAGTGAAGCGCGGCGCACTCGGCGAAGCCGAACTCCTTGCCTGGAGCAAGGACCGGATGGCCGGGTACAAGGTCCCGCGGTCGGTGGTGTTCCTGGACGAGCTGCCACTCAACGCCACCGGCAAGGTGATGAAGGACCAGCTGCGCTGACCGGAGCAGTTCCCGGCTGCCGTATCGGCGGCCGCCGGGATCCGGTGCGCATCACCCGCGGACCCACTGTGTCCGCACCCCTCTCTCGTCTTCGATTCGGCGTGCGGCCGACCCGGCCGGATCTCGACCGGGGCACCCGCCACGGTGTATCGTCGAACACAAAAGAGAGTGTGATTCTCATAATTAGAGATTTTCGATCTCCTAGTCCGGGCCGCGCCCGGCGTCGACCTTGAACAGCGAGGAGTCCGGTGAATATCGACGACATGATTCTGGTGAGCATCGACGACCACGTGGTCGAACCGCAAAATATGTTCGACAACCACGCGCCGAAGAAGTACGCCGAGTACGTGCCCAAGGTCGTCGTCGACGACAACGGTATCGATCGCTGGATCTACCGGGACCGCCCGACAGGTGTCACGGGCCTCAACGCCGTCGTCTCCTGGCCGCCCGAGGAGTGGGGCTACGATCCCGCCGGTTACGCCGAGATGCGGCCCGCCGTCTACGACATCCACGACCGGGTCCGCGATATGGACGCCAACGGCGTTTTCGCTTCCATGTGCTTCCCGACCTTCACCGGATTCAGCGCCGGGCATCTGAGCCGCGGCGGTATGGACGACATCACCGTCGCGATGATCTCCGCCTACAACGACTGGCATATCGAAGAGTGGGCGGGCGCCTATCCGGGCCGGTTCATCCCGCTGGCGATCCTGCCCATGTGGGACCCGAAACTCGCGGTCGCCGAAATCGAGCGGGTCGCCGCCAAGGGCTGCCATTCGGTCACCATGCCGGAACTGCCGCATATCGACGGTCTGCCCAGCTACCACGATATCGACTACTGGGGCCCGGTGTTCCAGGCGCTCTGCGATAACGACACCGTGATGAACCTGCACATCGGACAGGGTTTCGGTGTTCTCAAGCTGGCACCGAACGCGCCGATCGACAACCTCATGGTGCTGGCCCCCAGCATTTCCCTGATCGCCACCCAGGACCTGCTGTGGGGACCGGCGATGCGCACGTTCCCGAAACTGAAGATCGCCCTGTCCGAAGGCGGTGTCGGCTGGATCCCGTTCTTCCTGGACCGTTCCGACCGGCACTACACCAACCAGCGCTGGCTGCGCCGCGATTTCGGCGGCAAGATGCCCAGCGAGGTGTTCCGGGAGCATGTCCTCGCCTGCTACGTCACCGACCCGACCTCGCTGAAACTGCGGCACGAGATCGGTATCGACAATATCGCCTGGGAATGCGACTATCCGCATTCCGATTCGCTGTGGCCGGGTGCGCCGGAGTTCGTCCTGAACGAGCTCCAGCAGGCGGGCGCCGACGACTCCGATATCGACAAGATCACCTGGCAGAACGCCTGCCGCCACCTGAGCTGGGATCCGTTCGAACATATCCCCCGGGAACAGGCCACCGTCGGCGCGCTGCGCGCCAAGGCCACCGATGTGGATCTGTCGACCACCACCCGCGCGGAGTACGCGCAACGATTCGCCGCCAAACACGCGAGCTGACCTGTACGACTCCGGCCGGCCACGACGTCGTGGCCGGCCGAGTCGTGCTGCGATGGCGGCATTTCGGATTCACTCGATCAGGCGCACAGGCCCGCGGCGGCGATGCGGTCACGGGCCAGGTCGCGCTGCTCCGTTCCGACCGCCGCGTGGTGCCCCCCTCAGCCGAACGGCGACCTGTCGACTCAGCCGAACGGCGACCTGTCGACTCAGCCGAACGGCGATCTGTCGATCGCGCAGCGGGTGTCTTCGGGCGGCAGGGAACCGGTGAACAGATAGTCCCGCTTCACACGCTCGGTACAGGCGCTCGGCACATACATGCTGCTGTGCCCGGCGCCTTCGGTCACCACCACCCGCGCATCGGCCAGCTGGGCGGCGCCGGACTCGGCGCCGGCGAGTGGGGTCGCCGGATCGAACCTGCTGTTGAGCACCAGGATCGGCGCCGCGGTGCGCCGGTTCCACGGGCCGGTGTACCGGTCGTCGTCGTGGCCCTGCCAGAACGCACAGGCGATACTGCTGAATACGGCTACGCGCCCGAAGGAGGGCACCCGCCGGTCTTCCGATACCGCCGCGCGACTGTAGCTTCCGGTATCGGCCGGGACAGCGCTGTCGGCGCATTGGATCGCATGGTAGGCCTCGGTGCGATTGCCCGAGTAGGACGAGCCGGCGGCCGGCAACGGGCCCGGAATCGAAGTACCCGCCTCGAACAACGTCTGGAGCAGGGCCGCGAGGCCGGGATAACCGGACGGCTGTGACAGCCCGGCCGCCGCGTTGACGATCGCCGCATAGGTCCACTCCTGGCCGTCGACCCGGATGGGTGCCAGGCGCGCCCGCTCGGCCAGTGTCGTCCATTTGAGCTTCGGGTCGCCGGAAGAGAATGCGCAACGCGGGCCCGCGGCGGCACAGTCGCGCAGGAAGGCGTCGAAGGTTGCGGCGATGGCGTCGGCGACGTTCTGTCTGGTGTCCAGCGGTAATACGGCGCCCTGCGCGGCATGTCCGGTGATATTGCCCTCGAAGTCCAGCGATCCGTCCAGCGCCATCGCCCGGACCCGGCCGGGGAACATGTTCGCGTAGTCGGCACCGAGTTGGGTGCCGTAGGAGATGCCGTGATATGTGAGCTGGGCATCGCCGACCGCGCGGCGCAGCAGGTCCAGATCCCGGGCGGTGTTACCGGTCGACGCGTGATTCAGGATCGGCCCGGCCTGTTGCGCACAGCGATCGGCGAACTGCCGGGACCAGTCGTAGAACGGGGCTTCGTCGCCCGCGGACGCGGGCATAGCGGGAGCCGAGTTCAGAAAGGCGAGTTGTTCGTCCGCGTCCGGGAAGCAGCGCGCCGGTGCGCTCCGGGCCACCGAGCGCGGATCCCAGGACACCACATCGAAACGCGACCGCAGTTCCTCCGAGAACAGCCACGGCCACCGCGCCCGCTCCCGCAGCCGGTCCACACCGGAAGCGCCGGGTCCGCCGAAATTCACGAACAAGGTGCCGATTCGGCGTCCCGGGTCGGTAGCGGGCAATTTGATCACCGCGAGCCCGATCCGGTCGCCCTGGGGCCGGTGATAATCCAGCGGCACGTCGGCCGTGGCGCACTGGAAGCCGTCCTGGCAGTCCGACCACTGCAACGCCGGAGTCGCCGCGCCCTCGGCCAGCCGATCGATATAGGGGTCGATCCCGTCCTCCGCCGAAACCGGCACCGGCATACCCAGCACGCCGAGGGCGACCGCTATTGCCAGGAAAGCACACCGCGTCCGGAAATATCCGTTGGGCCCGAATCGAATAACCAAACCAGGGCCCCTCCGCGGACAACATCGTCGAACCGGACGATCCTGCCACACGAGCGGTACCGGCGCCCTATCGGTTCGTCGCGCCGCCATCGTCATCGGCGTCGCGAAGACTCGGCGGGTTCGGGTCGCGTCCAGGAGAAACGGATGGCTCCGGCAGGTTCTCCGGTAACGCCCGAAGCGACAGATTCACACTTTCGTCACCATATCGACCGCGATGGTGACCCGGTGGACGTAGAGCAGCACGAACTCAGGCCCGCGCCGCCGCGGTCAGCCGCCACCCGGCCGCCCGGCTGCGTTCGGACCAGAACGCGGCGTAGCGCCCGTCGGCCGCCAGCAGTTCGTCGTGAGTGCCGCGTTCGACGATCCCGCCGTCGTCCAGGAAGAGGATCTGGTCGGCATGGCGGATCGTGGGCAGGCGGTGGGCCACCACGAGCACGGTCCTGCCCTGGGTGAGTTCACGGATACCGCGGACGACGGCCGCCTCGTTCTGCGGGTCCAGGGCGCTGGTCGCCTCGTCGAGGAGCACCACGGGGGCGTTCTTGAGCAGGGCGCGCGCGATCGAGATCCGCTGCCGCTCACCACCGGACAGCGCGGTACCGCCCTCGCCGACCCTGGTGTCCCAGCCGTCGGGCAGCCGCGCGACCATCTCGTCGACCCGCGCGATCCGGGCCGCCTCGCGGACCTCGTCGTCGGTGGCGCCGGGGCGGCCGACACGGATGTTGTCGAGCACCGACTGGTCGAACAGGTACACATCCTGGAATACGAGGGAGACCTGGTTCAACAGGGTCTCCGAGGCCAGATCGCGCACATCGCGGTCACCGAGCACGATACGGCCCGAGCCGGCGTCGTAGAACCGGGCGGCCAGCCGCAGCACCGTCGTCTTACCCGCGCCGCTGGGGCCGACGATCGCCGTGGTCGTCCCGGCGGGCGCGGCGAACGACACAGCGTTCAACACGGTCTCCCCCGGACGGTATCCGAAGGTGACGTCCTCGAAACGGATACCGGCATCGGCCGGCTGCGCCGGTTCGGCGGGCTCGGCGACAACCGGGCCGTCCAGGAACTTGTTGATCTTGTTCACCGCGACCATCGCGCGGCGGATGGCGGTCGACAGTTCGGCGGCCTGATTGAGCGGTTCGACGAACCGGGAACTGACGACGATCAGCGCGATCGCCACCGGAACCGAGATATCGCCCGACGTCGCCAGCGAGATCACCAGCCACACCAGGGGTATGAAGGTGAGCTGCACGACGAAGGAGAAGATCACCAGCCCGGGCACGGAGGCCCCGATGGCGCGGGTTGTCGCGCGGCCCTGCTCCCGCAACGCCGCTCGCAGCGCCCGGGTGCCCGAATCGTCGGCGCCGAAAGCCCGTAGCACCGGTTGCGCCTGGGCGAACTCGATCACGCGGGAGTTGGCCTCGGCGGCAGCCTGATGCTGCCCGGCGGTGGCCCGGGCGAAGAGGTCGCCACCCCATCGGTTCACCAGGTAGAGCACCGGCGCGCTGGCGACCATCGCCACCGAGATCCGCCAGTCGATGAACAACATTCCGACCGCGACGGTCGCCGGCACGAGCACGGCGGTGACCAGCGGTGTGAGCAGATGCGCGGGTACACCCATGACCTCGCGGGTACTGGAGGTGATCAACCGCGAGGCCTGGCCCGAGGTCGCGGGGCCGAACGAGCCGAGCGGCATGGCACCGAGGTGGTCGCCGAGCCGCATCTGCAGATGGCGCATCAGGGCGACGCCGATGCGCAGGCCGATCTGGGCCTGCAGGAAGCTGGCGGCGGCGACTACCACGAAGGCGCCCACGATCGCGGCGAGCCACCAGCCCGCGCGGTCCAGGCGATCGGCGAAAACGTCCTCGAGCAGCGGTGCGAGCAGGACATAGGCGATGCCCTGCGCGATCCCGAGTACGATCAGCGCCGCGCCGTAGCGGGGCAGCAGCGGCCGGTACTGATCCGGAACCAACCGGACGATCTGCCGAATCATCGTGCTACTCCCTCGATTTCGCCGAGATCGCGGACCGCGGCTTCGTTCGCGTCCCACAGCCCGCGGTACGTGCCACCCGCAGCGAGCAACTCGTCGTGTGTGCCCTGTTCGACCAGCTCGCCGTCCGCGAGGACCAGCAGTGCGTCGACTCCGGTGATGGTGTGCAGCCGGTGCGCGATCACCAGCACCGTACGGCCGGCGACCAGTTGGGCCAGGGCGTCCTGGATCGCCGCTTCCGATTCGGGATCGGCGAACGCGGTCGCCTCGTCGAGCACCAGGATCGGCGCATCGGCCAGGAGTGCGCGGGCGATGGAAAGCCGTTGCGCCTCACCGCCGGACAGTCGCGCGTCGTCGCCGATCACGGAGTCGTAGCCGCGCGGGAGTTCGAGAATGCGGTCGTGGATCTGGGCGGCCCGGGTGACGCGGTGGATCTCCTCGTCGGTCGCGCCGGGCCGGGCCAGCGCCACATTGGCGCGCACTGTGTCGTGCAGCAGGCGCACATCCTGGAATACGAACGCCACCCGCCGGTACAGATCCTCCTGCGGCAGCGAACGGATATCGCGCCCGTCGATGGTGATCCGCCCCCGGGTGACGTCATGGAACCGCGGTAGCAATTTCGCCAAGGTCGATTTACCGGAGCCGCTGGGACCGACCAAGGCGGTGATCGTGCCCGGACGCAGGGTCGCCGTCACGCCTTTCAGCACATCGTGCCCGTCGTGGTAACCGAACCGCACATCTTCGAAGTGCACGGTGCCGGCCGCCTCGTCCGGAATCGGATCCGCCGGTTCGAGCTGTTCCAGCTCCGCGACCTGCTGCTGCTCGTACAGTCGCAGGCACGCCGCGTCCGCCTGGCTCAGCGATTGCGCCGAATAACCGACCGTCAGCACCGTCGTACCCAATCCGAGACCCAGCAGCAGGAACGGCAGCAGGTCCAGTGCGGGCATCCCGCCGGAGATCAGCGGAAGTCCGACAGCCAGCACCACCACCATGAGGAAGACCGGATTGAGGAACAGGCCCGCCGCCGCCTCGATCCGCGTCATCGGCGTGGTCCAGGCGGTGAAGTAGTCGGTGAATCCCTCGACCGCCTCACGGTAGCGGTGGTGTGCCCGGCGGGCCTGCCCGAACGCGCGGACCACCTGGATACCGTCGACGAATTCGACCGTCGCCGACTCCGATTTCTTCTCCCACTCGGTGTATTCGGCCAGCTTCTCGTTGTAGTTGCGGCCCATCATCACCGCGAGCGCCGCACCGTAGAGCGCCAGTGGCGCCAGCAGGACGAGGGCGAGGCGCCAATCGACGAGGAACAGGTAGCCGAGGGTCAGCACCGGCGTCACGATCGCCGCGGTGAACTCCATCTGCGCATGGGCGACCAGATAGTGGATCGCCTCGACGTCGTCCTGGAGGAGTTTCTTCACCTCGCCCGAGGAGCGCGCCCCGAACCAGCCCAGCGGGACGCGGCGCAGTTTGTCCGCCAGCGCCTCTCGCAGGTGCAGCTGGTTGTCGGCATCGATCACATGGGTCCACAGCAGCGCACCCGAGTACAGCATGCCGCGCAGGCCGAGCAGGATCAGCGCTATCAGAACCGGTTGCCATACATCGCTGCGCACATCGCCGAGGAGCCGCCGGGCGGCCTCGACGATGAGCACATAGGGCAGCACCGCGCATATGGCGGAGACGAACACGATGGCGGCGGCCATGGTCAGGCGCCCGCGTACCGGTGCGAGCACCACGCGGCGAGCCGTCTTCGCGGCCTGTTTCGTATCGGCGGTCGCCCCGCGACGGTTGCCGGCCGGGCTGTCTTCGGGCACGGAGAAACCCCTACACGTTGTTTCGGGTGGTAGTCACGCGCAGTCTATCCAGATACCCGAAGACAAGGAAAGCCTTGCCTAAGGAATGTGGCGCGACCCGTAGTCGCCGCGGATCGCCGGTCCGGCGCCCCGCACGGCCGAGCCGTCCGGAATGTGCAGGATCAGGTCGGCGGCGTCGATACTCGCCCGGTCGAGTGGGAAGTAGCCGTGGTCGGGCCCGTGGTCGGCGCGGATATCCGCGGCCGGGATCTCGGCGGGTGCGATCGGGCCCGGGGCGGTCATCCGGGTCTGCAGGAATCCCTCGTAGGTCCGGGGGTCCGGCTCGGGCAGGCCGATGAGTTCGTCGCGTCCCAGACTCCCGAGGATCAGCGAATACCGCGGCCCCACCACCGAGCCCACCACGGCACCGGCGCTGTGCCAGCCGAGGTGCATCTCCCCCAACCGCATCGTGCTCGGATTCCGCTGTAGATGCCTGTTGTTCGCGAAGATCAACGTCGGACCCCGCAGCGCCTCGATACGCCGGATGTGCAGCAGGTTCTGCGCCATCAGGACATCACGTAGCGCGCACATCCGCGTCCACCGGTCCTCCTGTTCCAGCGGCTGCGCCGCCAGCCGGTGATACCGCAGCAGACCCAGGCCGGCGATCACATGGGTTTCGCAGCGGACCCATTCGGCCCGCGAGCTCCGCGCCACGAGTTCCGGTGCGCGCGTGTAGAGCTGCTCGGACATATCGTCGGCCAGGGCGCGGACCACACCGGCCTCGGGGCTCGCTCCGGGTGATTCGGCCGGGTCCATGACCGCTTCGGTGCGGTGCCAGCGTTCATCCGCCCCGAGCAGATCCGCGAGATCGAGGTCGAGCCGCAGATAGTCGCGGACGTGTTCGAGATAGCTGCGCGGGCCGGGAACGTTGACCATCTCGGTCGGCGCGTCGAAACCGTAGAACGCGAGCTGTTGCTCCACCGGACGGCCCTCGTTGTATTCCCGCATCCAGGCGACCAGGTGACGGTTGGCCTCGAGTTCCCCGAAGCCGTGCGAGAAACCGTCCCGCATCGCCGTGTCCAGCGTGCCCACATCGGCCCGGACATACTCGTCCACGAGAAGTGCCGCCACCCGGTCGGATTCGAGCGCGATCGACCGGAAGCCGCGGTCCGCCAGCCGGGCGAGCAGGTCGTTACGGGTCCAGGCGAAGGCGGGTTCCAGGTGGGTCGGTTCACCGAAGGCGAGCAGGTCGACGGAGGGGGAGAGCACTGAGTCGAGATCGTAGTCCATTTCTTCGATCGTATCTTTGATGGATCGGTTGAGACTTTTTGCCGAAACACCGCGGGATATCCGGCTAAAGTCTCAAAGCGATGTCCACCCTGCGACCGACCGATCTCGCACGTGAGCACGGGCTCTCCACCCAGGCCGTCCGCAACTACGAACGAGACGGCTTCCTCCCGGCGGCGGGACGCACGCCGAGCGGCTACCGCGTCTACACCGAGTTGCACGCGGCGGCCCTGCGGGCCTATCTGGCGCTCGTCACCGCATACGGACACGATCTCGCCGGGCGGATCATGACCGAGATCCACCACGGCGAACTCGACAGCGCGCTCGAACTCCTGGACCGCGGGCACCAGCAGCTGCTCCGCGATCGGGAGACCCTGAGCGCCGTACGCGCGGCGATCGACCATCTCACCGCCGCGAGTGCGGACCTCCGCGAGCGACCGTCGGACGCCGCGACCCGTACCGTCGGCGAACTCGCCCACCGGCTCCGCGTCACCCCCGCGACCCTGCGCGCCTGGGAACGCGCGGGAATCCTCGACCCCGCACGTGACCCCGCCACCGGGTATCGCGTCTACGACAGCGCCGATACCCGCGACGCGGAACTCGCTCACCTGCTCCGGCGCGGCGGGTACGGACTGCCCTATATCGCCGGAGTGGTCGAACGGATCCGGACCGCGGGCGGCACCGATGCCACCGCCACCGCGCTCACCGGGTGGCGGCGCACACTCACCGCACGCGGCCTCGCCATGCTCGACGCGGCGGGTCTGCTCGGGCAGTACCTGCACCTGCTCCGGCCGGATGGACCGGTTCGGCCACCGGTGTGACAACTACCCCGTACCGGAACATACCCCGCGACCGCCTTCCGGACGCGGCCATCGGTTCATCATGAGCCCGAACGATCCTCGTCGATGGTTCGGGCGGCCCGAGCCCACACCCCGTCGATATCAAAACTGTCCGCCCACCAGGAGTCCGCGGCCACCCGCACCCGGCCGCGCCAATCCCGCATGATCCGGGTGTGCACCGGCCACCGGACAAAACGCCGCATATCCTGCTCGGTCTCCCATACCGAGATCGAGCCGCCACGCAGGTCCGCGGGTCTACCCCACAGCCAGACGCCGACCGCGCCCTGCAGTACCGGCCAGGCATCTCCCAGCTCGAGCCCCAGGCGGTAGATCTCCTGCACGTCCGCCTCCGAGGTGGCCAGGAAATCGGTCACGCTCACGAACACCGGGTCGGTGGTCTCCGCGCGGGGACCCGGCTGCCACGGCATGAGCAGGGTGCCCTCGGTGAAGTGTTCGGCGCGCGTCACGACCCGACTCGTCTCGCCCGGGCATCGCCACCGTTCCTTTTGATACGCATGCGCACATCGTATACGTGCGCTTATTATTCAGCCAGCGCAGCCGCCCTCGGCGCAGGACACGGGAACCGGTGAACGCGGCCGGTCAGATCTGCGCGGCTGCCCGGTTGTATTCGGCGGCGGTCACCGGTTCCGCCCAATCGACGTCGTCGCCTTCCCAGAGCGCGAGATGCGTCATGAAATGGTCCGGAGCGGCACCGTGCCAGTGCTGTTCGCCGGGCGGGCACCATACGGTGTCGCCCGGTCGCAGCACCGCCACCACACCGGCGCGGGTGACGACCAGCGCGGTGCCCTCGGTGACATGCAATGTCTGCCCGAGGCCGTGGGTATGCCAGTTCGTCCGGGACCGGGGTGCGAAATGTACGGCGTTGAGTCGCGCCCGGGCGGGTTCTTCGCCGCGGTAGATGGTGTCGAACCAGACGGAGCCGGTGAAGATTTCCGGCGGCGCCTCGGTGGTGGGCGGTGTGCTCAGGATGTCCATCGATCTCCTCCACAGTCGGATCGTCGGCGGGTGGGAGCCGCACCCCTGTCACATGGGCGGCTCACCGGTGAACGCGGTCCGGGGCGGTACCGCCTCATACGGTCAGTAAAACCTTGGTGGCGCGTCGTTCGTCCATCGCGGCGTAGCCCTCGGCCGCCCGCTCCAGCGGCAGGGTCAGATCGAAAACGTCGCCCGGGTCGATCTCACCGCGCACGATGAGGTCGATGAGGTCGGGCAGGAACCGGCGTACCGGCGCCGGCCCGCCGTGCAGATGAACGCTGGAGAAGAACAACCGCATCCCGTCGAGTTCCACATCGTGCGCCACACCCACGTAGCCGACGTGCCCACCGGGCCGGGCGGACCGGATGGCCTGCGTCATCGATTCCTGGGTGCCCACGGCTTCGATCACCGAATGCGCACCGAGGCCGTCGGTGAGGTCCTTGATCCGGGCCACACCGTCCCTACCGCGTTCTTCGACGATATCGGTGGCGCCGAATCTGCGGGCCAGCGCCTGCCGGTCGGCGTGCCGGCTCATCGCGATGATCCGGTCGGCGCCGAGTTGTTTCGCGGCCAGCACGGCGAGCAGGCCGACCGCACCGTCGCCGACCACCACCACGGTTTTGCCGGGCCCGGCCGCGGCGGCGACGGCAGCGAACCAGCCGGTGCCGAGTACATCGGAGGCGGAGAGCAGGCTCGGGTACTGTTCCGGGGCCGGAGTGGCCGGAACGGCGACCAGGGTGCCGTCGGCGTGCGGGATACGGGCGCGTTCGGCCTGGGTGCCGATCGTGCCCATCGGCACGACGTGCACGCAGCGGCTCTGGTAGCCCGCGCGGCAGATCTCGCAGGTGTTGTCCGAGGCCATGAACGACCCCACCACGAAGTCGCCCACCGCGATGCCGCGGACATCGGTACCGATCTCCTCGACGACACCGATGTACTCGTGACCCATCGGAGCCGGACCGTCCACGGCTTCCACGCCCCGGTAGGGCCACAGATCCGAGCCGCAGATACAGGTGGCGGCGATCCTGATGATCGCGTCGGTGGGTTCGACGAGCACCGGGTCGTCGCGGTCTTCGACCCGCACATCTCCGGGGGCGTACAACATGACTCCACGCATGATCGGGTTCTCCTTCGCCGATGTCTGGTTCGAATCGTCGCGCGGGCGGGCCTCTGTCTCCTCCCGCCACGCGCAGATGTGACGCAGCGGAGACCGCGGAGCCGCCCGGGCTCCATCTCGCTCGGCCGAGGGCGGGCCCTGCCGGAACGTCGAGGTCCGCGGTAGTCGCCACAGGCCCGGCGCGGCCCTGTTCCGCCGGCAACCTCCAGTGAACCCCCCGACCGCCGATCCGGGGAGTCTCCCTCGAGGGGTGTACCACCAGGGCACCCTCGGCGCGGCCGGATCGTCCTACGCTTCGGATATGGGCAACCGGGACGAAGTGCGCGAGTTCCTGATGTCACGGCGCGCCAAGATCAGCCCCGATCGGGCCGGAATCCCCGCGGCACCCAACCGCCGGGTTCCGGGACTGCGCCGATCGGAGGTGGCCGCCCTGGCCGGGGTCAGCGTCGAGTACTACGCGAAACTGGAACGCGGCGCGATCGCGGGCGCCTCGGCCTCGGTACTCGATGCCCTCTCGCGGGCGTTGCAACTCGACGACACCGAACACGCCCACCTACTCGACCTCGCCCGCGCGGCCGACGGCATCCCCACCTCCGGACGCCCCCGGCGGCGGGCCACCAGGCACTCCGCCGCCCGGCCGAGCCTGCAGTGGGCATTGGACAGCATCCACGACGCGGTCGCCTTCGTCCGCAACCCGCGGCAGGACCTGCTGGCGACCAACGAGCTCGGGCGCGCTTTCTACTCGCCACTGCTCGGGTCGGGCGGGCGCACCCCCAATCTGGCGCGCTTCCAATTCCTCGACCCCGCCGCCCGCGACTTCTACCCGGACTGGGACACCTTCGCCGAGATGTGCGTGGCGATCATGCGCAGCGAGGCCGGCCGCGACCCGCACGACCGCGGTCTGCAGGATCTCGTCGGCGAACTGTCCACCCGCAGCGAGACCTTCCGGCGGCTCTGGGGCACTCACGATGTGCGAACCCACGGCACCGGCACGAAACGGTTCCGGCACCCGGACGCGGGGGAACTCGTCCTCGCCTATGAAGAGCTCGCCGTCACCGCCGAGCCCGGTTTGATCCTCATGGTCTATACCCCCGAACCCGGCTCACCCTCGGCCCAGCGCCTGCAGATCCTCGGCTCCTGGGCCCGATCCGCATATCCACCGGACCGCGCTCGCTGACCTCCGCTGCCCGAGCTCGTCATCACCCGGTGACCTGCCGGCAGTGCGCACGAGGGCCCCTCGGAGCCCCTTCGCCGATCCGTGCGGGGCGGTCAGAAGCCGCGGATCCGGTCGGGGACGATCCGGATCGGCACCGAGTATTCGGCCCGGAACTGGTCCGCCGTCATGGACAGGTCCGCCAGCCCCTGCTCGTACTTGGCGAAATAACCGGCCG
This sequence comes from Nocardia sp. NPDC024068, assembly GCF_040638875.1. NCBI lineage: Bacteria > Bacillati > Actinomycetota > Actinomycetes > Mycobacteriales > Nocardiaceae > Nocardia > Nocardia sp. NPDC024068. The sequence goes on from NZ_JBEZYU010000001.1 coordinate 634,782, forward strand.
CCTCGTCCGGGTCGACGGTGGCCTCGAGCCGGGCGGCGCCGCCGAAGACGACGATATCGCCGCCGCTGCCGGTGCTGTTGAAATGCAGGGCCACCCGCGGGTTGCGGGCGATGTTCCGGAGCTTCGGGCGGTCGGGCTGACTGAAGATCAGGAAGGAATCGCCGCGCCAGTGGAACCACACCGGGTTCGGCTGCGGGGCGCCGGCGGCGCCGATGGTGGTGAGCCAGATGATCTGCTCGCCGGTCAGGCGGGCGGCGACGCGGGATCCGAATTCGGTAGCGGTATCGAACAGCTCGTTTGTGCCGGGTGCGGTCATGAATACCTCCGGGGGCTGCGGTCCAACGCGCGGGCAGGTCTCGGGGAAGAACAGCGTGGCGATCGAAGCGACTCCCCGCCTCACCCGATCCGGGTGGTTTCGGCGAAACGGGACGAGCCTATTTTATAGGTCACGTTTGCATTAAATTTGCCCGGGTCGCTCGGGCCCGCGTGCGAGACTTCAGCGCTTCATCAATCCCCCTGAAAGAAGTTCCCGATGAGAACTCTTCCCATCCTCGCCGCCGCCCTCGCCGCCGCCGCGTCCGGCCTGGCCGGCGCCACCCACACGGCGACCGCCCAGCCCGCGCAATGCCACTCCTCCTACACACCCTGCGTCCCCATCACCAGCGATGTGGACTGTATCGGCGGGACCGGGAACGGGCCGGAATACACCGCCCGCGTCACCGTGATCGGTCCCGACGAATACGATCTCGACCGCGATGGCAACGGGATCGGCTGCGAGAACAGCTGATCGCACGACAACGGGCCGGAGCATACGCCCCGGCCCGGTCGATTCGGGTGCGGTACACCGATGAGGCCCGGCCTCAGGCCACCGCCCCACTGGTTTTCAATTCGATGATCCGGTCCCAATCCCAGCCGAGTTCGAGCAGAACCTCCTCGGTCTGGGCCGCGAACTCGGGGCCCGGCCGCAGTTCGGGCGCCTGCACGTCGAACTGCACCGGACTCGACACCAGCTCCAATTCACCTGCGGGCAGCAGGTATTCGTTGGACCTGATCTGGTCGTCCTGACCCACCTGGTAGGAGTCCTGGACCGGTGCCCATGGGCCCTTCAGGGTCGCGAACTTCTTCGTCCATTCGGCGAGGGTGCGGCCGGCGATGGCCTCCCGCAGGATCTCCACCCCGGCATCGGTATTCGCCGCGATCTGCGCCGCATCGGCGAACCGCGGATCCTCGGCCAGTTCCGGGCGGTCGATATGACGGCACACATCGGCCCAGAACTTGCCGGGCTGCAGCATGACGAACGACAGGTACCGGTCGTCGGAGGTCCGGTAGAGCCCGGACAGCGGGTTCGACATGGCGCCGTGGGTCCCCGGCGGCGGCGCGAGCATCGGCTCGCCCTGGTACGCCGAAAGCGCCACGGTATGGCCCAGCGACCACAGACCGCTGCCCAGCAGGGAGACGTCCACGATCGAAGGTTCGCCGGTGCGCTCCCGCTTCAGCAGCGCCGCGGCGATACCGCCGGCCAGATTGGTGCCGGAGATGGTGTCACCGAAAGCCGGTCCGGGAGGCGAGATCATGCCGTCGGTGCCCTCGGGGGTGATCGTGGCGGCCACGCCGCCCCGGCACCAGAAGGCGGTCATATCGTAGCCACCGCGGTCGGATTCCTGACCGCGCGGACCCAGCGCACTGCCGCGCGCGTAGACGATGCCCGGGTTCACCTCGCGGATGTGCTCGACATCGATGCCGAACCTCTGCCGGTGCGCGGGGAGGAAGCTGGTGAGGAATACATCCGCGCGTTTGGCCAGTTCGTAGATGACCTCGCGGCCGCCTTCCACCGACATATCCACGCCGATACTGCGTTTACCGCGGTTGGCGTGCTCGATATTCGGGTTCGGATCGCCCTCGACCTTGAATTTGCCGATCTGGCGCAGACCCCGCTGCGGGTCGCCGGTCACCGCGTGCTCGACCTTGATCACGTTCGCGCCCCAGTCGGCGAGCACCGCGCCCGCCGACGGCACGAACCCGTACATGGCGACCTCGAGGACCGTGATCCCCTCCAGCGGCTTACTCATGCCACCACCTCGGCGATGGTCTTGCGCTCCATGAATTCCTCCATCCCGACGACGCCCATCTCGCGGCCGACACCGGACTGCTTGTAGCCGCCGAACGGAGCGTCCGGATGGAAGTAGTTGCCGCCGTTGATACTGAAGGTGCCGGTGCGGATACGACGCGCCACCGCCCGGGCACGTTCGGCGTCGGCGCCGAATACACCGCCGGACAGGCCGTAGATCGAGTTGTTGGCGATCCGCACGGCGTCATCGATATCGTCGTACGGGATCAGGGCCAGCACGGGCCCGAAGACCTCTTCCTGCGCGATCTCGCTGTCGGGATCGACATTCGACAGCAGCGTGGGCTTGTAGAAGAAGCCCGGATCGACCTTCTCGCCGCCGGTGACCAGGGTGGCGCCCGCGGCGACCGCGCGTTCCACCAGACCGTGCACCTTATCGCGCTGGCGCTCGCTGATCAGCGGACCCATGTAGTTCTTGGGGTCGGCCGGATCGCCGTAGGTGATGTTGGCCAGGTTCCCGGCGACCAGTTCGGCGACCTTGTCGTGATCGGCGCGCGGTACCAGCAGCCGAGTGGTGATGGCACAGCCCTGACCGGCGTGCGAGCAGATGCTGAAGGCCGCGAACATCGCGCCCAGGTTGTAGTCGGCATCGTCGAGCAGGATGGCAGCGGATTTACCGCCGAGCTCGAGGAAGACCTTTTTCAGCGTGGCACTTGCGGCGGCCATGATCTTGCGGCCGACCGGCGTGGATCCGGTGAAGGACACCACATCGACATCGGGGTGGGTGGTCATCCGCTCGCCGACGGCCACCTCGGAACTCGTCAGGATGTTGACGACCCCGGCGGGGATATCGGTGTGCCGGTCGATGAGTTCGCCGAGCGCGAGGGTGATCAGCGGGGTGTCCGGGGCGCCCTTGAGCACCACGGTGCATCCCGCGGCGAGTGCCGGCGCGAGCTTGGCGAAGGCCAGCTGATACGGGTAGTTGTAGGCGGCGATGGCCGCGACGACCCCGGCGCCCTCCTTCTCGACCCAGCGCTGATGCTGGGCGCCCCGGATCTCCACCGGACCCAGATCCTCGGTCCAGCTGTAGTCCCGCAGGACGCCCGCGTAGTACTTGACGATTTCGAACGGCGTCTCGAGCTGGTTGCCCTTGGTCAGGATGAAGCTCGCGCCGACCTCGGCGATCATCAGGGCCCGCAGCTGTTCCACATTGTCCTGCAGCGCCTGGTAGAGCTGATCCAGGCAGCGCGCGCGAAATTCGTGGTTCGTCGACCAGTCGGTGGTGTCGAACGCGCGGCGGGCGGCGGCCACGGCGGCGTCGACCTCGGCGATACCGGCTTCGGGCGCGTGACCGACCACTTCACCGTTCGCGGGATTGAGCGAGGCCAGGGTGCTCCCGGTCTCGATCAGCTGCCCGTCGATGAGCAGCCGTTGGGTGGCAGTCACCGCCTCTTCCTGCGTTGACATCCCGCCTCCTCCAAGTTCGTGGAAATAACATTCTCGTTTGAGGAGAATAGTACATTTGACAAGGGCGCTCCCGCTGCCGATTCGGTGAGCTGGGGTGATCCCGAGAAAAGCGCCGAATCGGCCCGCAGCGGAGGGTTCGTGCAGATCTTGCGCAGCAGATCGCGACGAGAGTACGGTTCTCGTAATCGGAATGCATGTTCTTGCGCCGTGGGGCGCGGAGTGAGGAGAGGCAAGCGTGAAAACCGCAGTTGTCACCGGCGGCGCCTCGGGCATCGGACTGGCCATCGCGCAGCGGCTGCGCAGCGACGGATTCCACGTAGCGGCACTCGACCGGAACGCCTCCGCGGACGATGATTCCGCATACCGGGCCGACGTCACCGACCCGGACAGTCTCGCCGAAGCACTGGGCACCGTCCGCGAAAAGCTGGGCCCGGTCACCGTTCTGGTGAACGCCGCCGGCGTGGACGGATTCAAACGGTTCCAGAACATCGATTTCGCGGAATGGCAGCGGGTCATCGAGGTCAATCTGCACGGCGTCTTCCACACCATCCAGGCCGTACTGCCGGATATGATCGAATCCGGCTGGGGCCGGATCGTGAACATCTCGTCGTCGAGCGCGCAATCGGGTCAGCCGTTCATGTCGCACTATGTCTCGTCGAAATCCGCGGTCAACGGGCTCACCAAATCGCTGGCGCTCGAACTCGGCCCCTCCGGGATCACGGTCAACGCCGTGCCCCCCGGTTTCATCGACACCCCGATGCTGCGCCGCTCCGAGGAACGCCGGCTGCTCGGCGGCAGTGTCGAGGACCATATCCAGCGCACCCCGGTGCGGCGCGTCGGCAAACCCGAGGATATCGCCGCCACCTGCGCTTTCCTGATCTCCGAGGAGGCCGGGTACATCACCGGCCAGATCATCGGCGTCAACGGCGGACGGAACACCTGAATCAGCCCCAGGAATCCGCCGACCTCACTCGAAGGGAAGTGACAACCGTGAAGGTCCATGTCGATCAGGATCGCTGCCAGGGACATACCCTCTGCTCGATGATCGCGCCGAAAGCGTTCGAACTCAGCGAAATCGACGGTCATTCGTCGCCGGTGGACGAGAATGTAGCGCACGACCAAGAGGATCAGGTGCGCGAAGCGGTGCACTCGTGCCCCGAACGCGCCATCTCGCTCACCGAGTAGCACAGAGGGGGCATCCGATGTCCGCCATCGAACCCACCGACCGTTTACATCCCCGATTCGATTTCGACCGGTACGGCCCCGGCTACCGGGAATCGTTCCAGTCGATCACCGAGCATATGCACCGGCACTGCCCGATCGCCTGGACCGACAACCACGAGGGGTACTGGGTCGCCGCGGGGAACCGGGAGGTTTTCGAACTCGCACGGTGTCCGCACGTCTCCAACGACCGTGATGTCGAGGGCGTGCGGCGCGGGTACCAGGGCATCACCATTCCCTCGACCAACCAGTCCGCCATCCGCAACGGCATCCTGGAAATGGACGATCCCGAGCACCGCGAACTCCGCGCGGTGCTCAACCCCTATCTTTCCCCGGCCGCGGTGCAGCGGTGGATCCCGTTCGTCGACGAACTCGTCCGCGCGGCGCTCGACGAGAAGATCGCCACCGGGCATATCGATTTCGTCGACGATCTGGCCAATATCGTTCCGGCCGTGCTCACCCTGGCGATGCTGGGAATACCGCTGCGCAACTGGGCGGTGTACAGCGAACCCGCGCACGCCACCGTCTACACCCCGCCGGACTCCCCGGAGTACGAGCGGGTACACCGGCTCCATCAGGAGATGGGCCTGGATATGTACCTCAACCTCAACGAGATCCGGGAGAAGCCCCGGCCCGGCCTGATCCACGCCCTCGCCACCGACGCGACCCTCGGCGGCGAACCGCTCGGCGATATCGAGATCCTGGGCATGCTCGGCCTGCTGATCGGCGGCGGTTTCGACACCACCACCGCACTCACCGCGCACTCCCTGGAGTGGCTCTCGGAACATCCCGAAGAGCGCGAAACCCTCAGCCGGGAACGGGATCAGCTGCTCGACTCGGCCACCGAGGAGTTCCTGCGGTATTTCACCCCGGCCCCGGGCGACGGCCGCACCCTCAACACGGATGTGGATCTGGCCGGTGCCCGGTTCGCCGAGGGCGATCGGCTGTGGCTGTCCTGGGCGATGGCCAACCGCGACCCCGCGGTGTTCGACCGGCCGGAGTCCGTGGTGCTGGACCGGAAGGGCAACCGGCATTTCAGCTTCGGTCTGGGCATTCACCGCTGTATCGGGTCCAATGTGGCCCGCGCGGTGTACAAGCGCATGCTGATCGCGGTGCTGGACCGGCTGCCGGACTACCGGTGCATACCGGAGGACGCGGTCCACTACGAGACGATCGCGGTGATCCAGGGGATGCGGCACCTGCCCGCCGCCTTCACCCCCGGCGAACCGCTCGGACCCGGCTTGGCGGAGACGCTGGAGAAGTTGCAGTCCGTGTGCGACGAACAGCGCCTGGCCGAGCCGGTGACCGTCCGCCGCGGCGCGGCGCAGATCTGAGGCCGGTCATCGGCCGTACAACGGACCACGGGCGCGCGGCGGGTGGCCGGACAACCGGTCACCCGCCGCGAGCGTGAAGGCACTGCACACAGTCGCCGGCGACGGGGTGACCACCCCGGCCGCACGGCGATACGAGGAGGCGATATGGCATCGACGACCGGCGACGATCCGGCACCCCGCTCCGGGCGGCCGCTCCCGCTGCTGTCCCTGGACACCGAGTTCTTCTGGACCTCGGGCGCCGACGGGCACCTCCGCATCCAGGAGTGCCGGGCGTGTTCGGCGCTGATCCATCCGCCCCAGCCGATCTGCCGATACTGCCGGGCCCGCGATCTCGCGCCCCGGATCGTCTCGGGCACCGCGATACTGGCGTCGTTCACGGTCAACCAGCGCTTCGCACTACCCGGCCTGCCGCCGCCGTACGTGGTGGCCACGGTCGCGCTGGCGGAGGACGACCGGGTCCGGCTCACCACCAACATCATCGACTGCGATCCGAAGGAACTCACTCTGGGCATGCGGCTGGAGGTGGTGTTCCAGCAGGACGACGATGTGTGGTTGCCACTTTTCCGGCCGGCCGCCGAACAGCCGGGCCCGGCCCCGCTTCCGGTGGACGAGATCCCGCCGCAGGAGTTCGGGCAGCACGTCGCGCCCATGCGCGGGCGCACCAAGTTCGAGGACAGTATCGCGCTCACCGGAATCGGCATGTCCGATATCGGGCGGCGATTGATGCGGCCGCCGCTGGAACTCACCGTGGACGCGTGCGAACGGGCCATCGCCGACGCCGGTCTGAGCATCGACGATATCGACGGCCTGTCCTCGTACCCGGGCGGCGGGAATCTCGGCGGTTTCGGTGAAGGCGGGGTCACGGCGCTCGAGGCGGCCCTGGGCATCCGGCCCACCTGGCACAACGGCGGAATCGAGACCTTCGGTCCCGGCGGTTCGGTCATCGCGGCCATGCTCGCGGTGCATGCCGGGCTGGCCACCCATGTGCTGTGCTTCCGCACGGTCTGGGAGGCCACGTTCAACGAATTGATGAAACGCGGCACCATCACCCCGTCCGGCGGCGGCCGGACCACCAGTTGGATGAATCCGTTCGGCGCCACCTCCGCGGCCCACACCCTGGCGCAGAAGGCGCAGCGGCATTTCCACGAGTACGGCACCACCCGTGAAACCCTGGGATGGGTGGCGCTGAACCAGCGCGCCAACGCCGCCCTGAACCCCAGCGCCGTCTATCGCGACCCCATGACGATGGACGACTACCTGAGCGCGCGGCCGATCACCACACCGTTCGGCCTCTACGACTGCGATGTCCCGTGTGACGGCGCGGTGGCGGTGATCGTCTCGGCGGCCGAGGCCGCGGCGGATCTGCCGGTTCCGGCCGTGCGGGTGGAGGCCGTGGGCACCCAGATCGCCGAACGTATCGAATGGGATCAGAGCACGCTCACCCACGAACCGCAGGTGCTGGGCCCGGCCGCGCATCTGTGGACCCGTACCGATCTGCGGCCCGACGATGTGGACGTGGCCGAACTGTACGACGGCTTCACCATCAACTGTGTGTCGTGGATCGAGGCGCTGGGTTTCTGCAAGATCGGTGAGGCCAAGGACTTCCTCGAGGGCGGCAGGAACATCGCGCGTGACGGCATCCTGCCGCTGAACACCCACGGCGGCCAGCTCTCGCACGGCCGCACCCACGGTATGGGCCTGCTGCACGAGGCGATCGTCCAGTTACGCGGCACCGCCGGGGAACGCCAGGTACGGGACGCCCGGGTCGCGGTGGTGTCCAGCGGTGGTCTCACGCCGGGCGGCGCCATGCTGCTGCGGAGCGAGTCCTGATGGGCCTACGGCAGCGGGGTGCCCGGTGACCCTCACCGACACCGAACTGGCGCCCGCCGATTCCGGCGGGCCGCTACCGGTCGTCGCCGAAGTGCCCGAGGTCGGCGGTATTCCGGTCTCCGGCCTGCTCGCCGAAGCGCCCGCACCGCGCGCGGTGGTGGTCGCGTTGCACGGCGGCGCGGTCGATTCGCGTTATTTCGACTGCCCCGGCCATCCGGAACTGTCGCTGCTGCGGCTCGGGCAACGGCTCGGATACACCGTGCTGGCGCTGGATCGCCCGGGGTTCCGGAGTTCGGCCCCCTACGCCGACCGGCTCACCGACCCGCGCCGCCGGGTCGACCTCATGTACGGCTCCGTCGACGCCCTGCTGGACGGAATCCCCCGGGGCGCGGGGGTTTTCCTGCTCGCGCATTCGGCGGGCTGTGAACTCGCCGTCCGGATGGCCGCGGCCGACCGCGGCGCGGACCTGCTCGGGCTGGAACTGGCCGGAACCGGCCGCCGGCATCAGCCGGCCGCCCAGGAACTGCTGTGGGGCCCGGCCCGGATGACCGGGCAACGGCCGTCGGGGGTCGGACGGCTCATCTGGGAACAACCCCGCCTCTACCCCCGCGATGTGCTCGGCGGCGCGAGCGTCTCCGCGCGCGGTTCCGCGCTCGAATCCCGCAATCTGCACGACTGGGCGGAACGGGAATTCCTAGGTCTCGCGCCACGTATCCGGATACCGCTGCGCTACAGCCTCGGCGAATACGAGCGGGTATGGCGTAACGATCCCGAGGAGATGACGGCCGCCGGCGCCCTGTTCACGGCCGCGCCGCGGGTCGTCCTGAACCTCAGACCCAATACCGGCCACAACATCAGCCTCGGCCATACGGCCACCGCCTACCACCTCGATGTGCTCTCCTTCGCAGAGGAATGCGTCGTCGCCCGCGAGACCGGACAGTTCTCCGGGCCCACCCTGCAATTCGACGGCGGCGCCGCGCCGCCGGAAAGGTAACCGATGGACGTCACCGATATCGCACTGCTCCTGCTCAGGCTGGTCGTGGGGGCGACCATGATCGCGCACGGGGTCAACCACTGGGTCGGCGGCGGCAAGATCGCCGGAACCGGGCGCTGGTTCAGCAGTCTCGGGTTGCGCAACGGGGTACTGCAGGCGTGGCTGAGTGTGATCACCGAGATCGGCGCGGGGGTGCTGCTCGTCCTCGGGCTGCTGACACCGCTGGCCGCCGCGGCCGTGGTGTCGGTGATGCTGGTCGCCGCGCTGCTGGCGCATCGGACCAACGGGTTCTTCGTGATGAAGGACGGTTACGAGTACGTCCTCGTCCTGGGCGTGGTCTGCGTGGTGATCGGCCTGCTGGGCCCCGGGTGGCTCTCGCTGGATCACGCCGCGGGAATCGAGATCACCGGCTGGGCGGGCGGCGGTATCGCGCTCGGGGTCGGGGTGCTCGCGACAGCCGCACTACTGGCCGTGTTCTGGCGGCCGCGGGCGCCCGAACCGGCCACCCCGAACACCGAATCCTGAACAGTACGAACGGAGAGTCATATGCGAGTCGGATTCATCGGACTGGGAAGTCAGGGCGGGCCGATGGCCCGCCGTATCGTCGAGGGCGGATATCAGACCACCCTGTGGGCCCGCCGGGCGGCGAGTACCGACCCCTACGCGGACACCAAGGCGAAGATCGCCGAAACCCCGGCGGCCCTGGCCGCCGAAAGCGATCTGGTCTGCCTCTGTGTGGTCGGCGACGCCGATGTGCGGGAGGTCCTGGAACGCGAGGACGGCGTGCTGGCCGGCTTCGCCGCTTCCGCGCCGGGGCGGAGCACGCGGCCCGTCATCGCCATCCACAGCACCGTGCACCCCGATACCTGCCGAGATCTGGCCTCGGCCGCTGCCGCGCAGGGGATCTCGCTGATCGACGCGCCCGTCAGCGGCGGTGCGCCCGCGGTCGAGGCCGGGCGGCTGCTGGTGATGGCGGGTGGTGACACCGCGACCCTCGAGCGCTGCCTGCCGGTCTTCGAGACGTACGCGAACCCGGTGGTGCACCTCGGTGATATCGGCGCCGGGCAGACCACCAAACTGCTCAACAATCTGCTCTTCACCGCGCATATGGCGACCGCGGTCAGCACCCTGGAACTCGGCGAGCGACTCGGCGTGAGCCCGCAGAAACTCGGCGAAGTGATCGGCAACGGCAGCGGGAACAGCTTCGCGCTCGGCCGGATCCTGGCCGGCGGCGGATCACTGGACCAGATCGCCACGCACGCCGGAGATCTGCTGCGCAAGGATGTCCGGCTGATCGGCGAACTGGCCGCGGCGGCCGGTATCACACCGGGCGCGGTACTCGATACCGCGGACGCGACGCTGGCCCTGATGGGCCGGCCCCGCTGAACCCGCGCCGCACCGGCCGCCCGTCGCGTGCCCCGGTGCGCCCCACCGGGGCACGGTGATTCCGCGCCCCACGAACGAAGGAGAACCGAGTGCGTATCGGATTCGTCGGCGCCGGCCGGATGGGCGTCCCCATGATCCGGCGTCTCGTCGCGGCGGGCCACGAGGTGCGCGCGGTCGGCCGCACCCCCGCCGCCCGCGACGCGATCACCGGCGCCGGCGCCACCGCGGTCGGCGCCGCGCCCGAAGCGGGCCGGCAGGCCGACGCCGTGGTGATCTGTGTCTTCACCGACCAGCAGGTGCGCGAGGTATGCCTGGACAGCGGCCTGCTGGAAACCATGCCCGCCGGATCGTTGCTGATCCTGCACACCACCGGCAGTCCCGATACCGCGACCGCGATCGCGGCCGCACCGGCGGCCGCCGGCCGGCCGGTGGTGGACGCCCCGGTCAGCGGCGGCCCGCACAATATCGCCGACGGCAGTCTGACGGTCTTCCTCGGCGGCGCCCCGGAGGCGGTCGAACGCGCCCGGCCCGTCCTGGCCGCCTATGCCGACCCGATACTGGCGGTCGGCGCGCTCGGAAACGGCCAGCGGGTGAAACTGGTCAACAATTCGCTGTTCGCCGCCCAGATCGGCCTCGTCACCGAGGCCGTGCGCCTGGCCGGGCAACTCGGTCTGGCCGAATCCGAGATACTCGCCGCGCTTCCGCACGCGAGCAGTTCGAGCCGGGCCGTGCTGAGCGTGGCCGCGAAGGGCTCGGTCGCGGCCTTCTCCGAATCCGTCGGCGATTTCCTGCGCAAAGATGTCGCGGTGGCCCGGGAACTGGCCGCTCGGCTCGGCAGCGACCTGGGTCTGCTCGATCCCGCGATCCGGGCCGCGGTCGAACCCGCCTGATATCGGCCGGGGCTCATCCGAGGGCCGGCCAGTCCGGAGACCGGCCGAGCATCCGCAGGATCCGCTGCAGCGGAGAGCCGGTGTCGGCCCCCGGTAACGCCCGCGCGAAGGGTGAACCCGGATTCTCGCGCTCCGGGCCGTCGGGGACTGCGGCGGCGATGCCCAGTACCGCATCGGTGCAGGCCGCGTCCGGTTCGTAGTCCAGTCCGAGGGCGCGCGCCAGATCCCAGCCGTGCACCACGTAGTCGACCAGATGGAAACCGAGGGCCTGGTGTCCGGGCACGGTGACGGCGGGGCCGAATTCCGGTAACGCGAATATCCGATCGGGCACATCGGCGGGTTCGAAAGCGCGCAGCACCTCGTCGGCGGCTTCGGTGTACTCGGCCGGGGTGTGCGCACCGGGTGTGCGCGGCTGCCACACCGCGAGATCGGCTCCGGCACCGCGGGCCGCGGCGGCGAAACCGCGGTGTTGTGCGGCCATATGCGCCAGTAGGTCACCGACCGTCCAGGCAGTGCAGGGGGTCGGTGACAAGAGGTGCTCGGGGGTGACGAGTTCGGCGGTTTTCACGGTATCGAGGACCGCGGTGCGGTCGAGGTCACGAAGGTTCGGAGTCATACCGCAATAATATGCAGCTGCCTATCATATGTCCATGCACATTATTTTCGGCCGGTAGGTTCTACCCATGGGATCAACGGACCGGCCGGACCTGGCGGCAATGCTCGCGCCGCTGACCCGCAGTCTCATCGCCATGGAGTTGCCCATCCTGGACGACCACGGACTGACCATGTGGGCCTACTCCGTCCTGACGGCGCTGTCCGCGGGCCCGGCCCGCGGCCAAGGGGTACTCGCCCAGGAGATCGGCGCGGACAAGACGCGCATCATCGCGACCCTCGACGATCTCCAGGCCCGCGGCCTGATCGAACGCACCCCCGATCCGGCCGACCGGCGTGCGCGCCTGCTCGAACTCACCGCCGCGGGGCGCCGGCTCCACGGCGCCGCGCAGGCCGGGATCCGGGCGCGGGAGGAGGAGTTACTGGAGCGACTCCCCGCCGCCGACCGCCGCGGCTTCCTCAACGCACTGCGGATCCTCCGCGCCAGCGGCCCCGAGACCGGCGAATAGCCGCGCGATCGACCGGCCACCGCGCGCGACCCCGTCAGTTCCCCCGCAGCACCCGCAGCGGCGCGTGGTTCGCCCAGCCCTCCTCCGGCCAGTTGAACCAGCCCGCCGAGGCCGAGGTGCCGCCGTCGGGATGCAGGGTGGTGCCGGTGAGATAGGACGCAAGCCGCGAGGCCAGGAACACCGCGCAGCCCGAGATATCGCCGGGCTCTCCCGCCCGGCCCATCGGGATCGCGACCCGCACACCCTCGGGATCCAGCATCGCGTTGTCACCGGTCCCGATCCGTTCCAGATTCGGGGTGGGCACGAAATCCGGGGCGATGTTGTTGACCCGGATACCGTCCGGCGCGACCTCGATCGCGAGTGTGCGCGCGAACTGCTCCACCGCCGCCTTCGCCGCCGCGTACACCGCGAAACCCGGTGCCGCGCGGTGCGCCTCGATGGTGGAGATATTGATGATGCTGCCACCGCGACCGCCCGCCCGCATCCGCGGCACGGCGAGGTGGCAGGCGTGCAGCACATGGGTCAGATTGGTGCGCAGCAGGGCGTCCCAGCCCTTCGGGCGCGTCTCGGTGAACGGGCTGCGGAAGGTCCCGCCCACCACGTTCACCAGGATGTCGAGCCGGCCCCAGCGCTCGTCCACCGCGGCGAACAGCGCGGCCAGCACCTCCGGGTCCCGGGCGTCGCCGTGCACCACGAGGGCGTCGCAGCCGCGATCGCCGAGGAACTCCCGCAGGTCCGCCACGGCGTCGGCATCGATATCGACCACCGCCGGCCGTACGCCGTTGTCCGCCAGATCCGTGACCACCGCCCGGCCCAGACCCCCGGCACCGCCGGTGACCACCGCGACGGTACCGGCCAAACCGGCACGCTCCTCGAACCAGCCCATCGTCGCGCCTCTCAATCGATGTAGGTCGTGCCGAACGACGACAGGAACTCGAGGGTCACGGCCGGGTCCACGGTGTCGTGCACCCCCGCCCGCGTGGAGACGGTGATCCAGTCGACGCCGGCCCGGGCCAGCGCCTCGAACGCCTTGCGGTGCGGTTCCGGATCCTCACCGGGGCCGGTGAGACCGGTATGGCTGTAGGAGTACACCAGATCGATATGGTCGGTGCGCCCGGCGTTTTCGGCCGCCGATCGCACCTCGGCGATCTTGCGGGCGAGGTCGTCGATGGAACCGAGCTCCGGGGTCCGGGCCGTCGAACTGAGCTCCGCTCCGCCCGACATCGGTATCCAGCCGTGCGCGGCCCGGGCCACGCGCCGCCGGCTGAGCGCGGAGTTGCCGCCGATCCAGATCGGAATCGGCTGCTGCACCGGCGTCGGCCGGGCCTGGACGTCACGGGCACTGAAATGGGTGCCGGTATAGCTGAACGGCTCGCCCTTCCAGTGCAGCGGCAGGACGTCGAGGGCCTCGTCGAACAGCGTGTTGCGTTCCTCGAAATCGATGCCGACGGCGTGGAATTCGCCCTTGAGGTAGCCGGTGCCGATACCGAGGATCGCCCGCCCACCGGAGAGTTTGTCCAGTGTCGCCGCCGCTTTCGCCAGCAGCATCGGGTTGCGGTAGGGCGCCACCGACAGATAGGTGATCAACCGGATGCGGCTGGTCAGCGCCGCGGCGTAGCCCAGGGCGACGAACGGGTCCAGGGTCTGATGACCGCCCGCGCCCAGCCAGCGCGCTCCCGGCGCCGGATGCTCGCTGAGTGAGAATCCGGCGAAGCCCGCCTCCTCGGCGGCGGCGGCCACCTCGCCGAGCGGCCCGGGGTCGAGGATATCGGCGTCCACGCCGCCGGTCTCCGGATAGTGGAAGATGAACCGCACTGTTACCTCCGCGTATTCGAGACGAACCGGTCCGCTACCGGCCGCGCCTGACCTCGTTGAACGGCACATCGCGATCGGCGGCGTACTCCCGCGGCATACCGAGCACCCGCTCGCTGATCACATTGCGGGCCATCTCGGTACTGCCGCCGGCCAGGCTCCAGGCCGCGCGGAACAGGAAATCCGTCCCGATCTTCGCGGTATCGGCCGGATCGCCGGGCGCGTGCGTGGCCGCCGCCGAACCGGCGATCTTGACCGCCATATCCGTTTGCAGCCAGGAGTATTCGGCACTGAACAGCCGGGTGATCGAACCGGCCGCGGGCGGCAGCTCCCCGGCCATGATGCCGCGGGTGATATGGGCGATGAGCTGATCACGCACCACGGCCATGGCGCGCGCTTCGCCCACGTCCTCGCGCACCCGCGCGTCGTCCAGCTGACCGGTGTCACGGGCCAGTTCGAAGATCGGGGAATCCTCGCCGCCCATATGCGGCCGCGCGCCACTGATGTAGGGCGAGGTGCCGCCGATCGCGGACCGCTCGTGGTAGAGCAGCCGCGACGCGGCCTCCCAGCCGTTGTCCACCTGACCCAGTACCGCGTCGTCGCCCAGGCTCACATCGTCGAAGAACTCCTGGCAGAACTCGGTCGACCCGGTGACCTGTTTGATCCGCTGCACGGTGACCCCGTCGGCACCCATGGGCACCAGGAACATGGTCAGCCCACGGTGTTTGGGCACTTCCCAATTGGTGCGGGCCAGGCACAGCCCGTAATCGGCCGCGTACGCACCCGAACTCCAGATCTTCGAGCCGTTGAGGATCCAGCGGTCGCCGTCCCGTTCGGCGCGGGTGGTCAGGCCGGCCAGATCCGAGCCGCCGTTGGGTTCGGACAGCAGTTGCACCAGCAGTTCGTCCCCGCGCAGTACCGCGGGCAGGTGCTCGCGCTTCTGCTCCTCGGTGCCGAGATCCAGCAGGGTCGCGGCGCAGATGGACAGCGTGGGCACATTCAGGATGACCGGCATCTCGTAGCGGTACGACTCCTTGGTGAAGGCCTGCTGGTGCGCCGGTGTGAGACCGAGGCCGCCGTACTCCTCCGGGAAACAGATTCCCGCGAAACCGCCGTCGAACAGCAGCCGCTGCAGCTCGCGGGTCCGGTCCCATTCCTCTTTGCTGTCGGGCGGGCCCTGGTCCGGCGGGGCGGGCGGAAGATTGTCGCGCAACCAGACCCGGGCGCGCTCCCGGAATTCGGCGACGGGTTCGACTTCGGTGGTCATAGCGGTACTGCCTTCCACGAGGAGATCGCCGCGTCAGGCGGCGGCGACGAGAAGTTCGGTGATACGGCGCCGGTGCTCCTCCGGAGTGCCGTAGAGCGCGCGTCCCAGACCGATCCGCCGCAGGTACAGGTGCAGATCGTGTTCCCAGGTGACCCCGATCCCGCCGTGCAGCTGCACACAGTCCTGGCCGATCACCGGGGCCTTCGCTCCCACATAGGATTTCGCGACGCTGACCGCCTCGTCCGCGCTCGCCGGATCGTCGTCGCAGGCGGCGGCAGCCGCCGCCGCGGTCGCCCGGCAGGCCTCCAGCCAGGTCTTGTTGTCCGCCATCCGGTGCTTGAGGGCCTGATAGGAGGCCAGGGGCCGGCCGAAGGTGAAGCGATCGTTCAGCCAGCCCAGGGTCGCGTCCAGGGCTTTATCGGTGGCGCCGACCATCTCCGCGGCGGTGAGCACGGCCGCGGTATGCAATTGGGCGCGGACCGCGGCGACCGCCGCGGCGCCGGTATGTGTGACCGCTTCGGCGGGTACCGCCACCGCGTCGAAATCGACCCGGGCCGTCCGCCGGACCAGATCCAGCGTCCAGGTGGGGGTGATGGATACGCCGGGTGCGTCCGCGGGGACCAGGACCTGGACGGGCCCTTCCGGTCCACGCGCGGTCACCAGGAAGGTATCGGCGCGGTCGCCGGACTCGACGCGGTCCTTCGCGCCGGTGAGGCGGTAACCGGTGCCGTCTGCGACCGCGGTGACCGTATCGGCGGCGGCCGCGGGTTCGTCGGTGAGGGCGGCGATCACGTCCATACCGTGTCCGGGTTCGTAGATGGCCCATGAGGCGATCCGGGTGCCCGCGGCGATCTCCGCCACTGTCGCACCGAATCCCTCGCCCGCGTCGGCGAGACCGGCCAGCACCGCGTTGGTGGTCACGAAGGGGCCCGGTGCGCACGCGCGGCCGAGTTCGGTGGCCACCAGCGCCAGTTCGGTGAGCGGACGACCGGAAATCGTTCCGCCGCCGTGTTCCTCGGCGACCAGCATGGCGGTCCAGCCCAATTCGGTGGCCGAACGCCACCAGTCCGCCTCGAATCCGGTACCACTCTCGCCGAGCGCGCGTACTGTCGCGACCGGAACCGTTCCGGCCAGGAATTCCCGGGTTGTCTGCTGGAAGAGCCGCTGGTCAGCGGTGAGGTCGAGGTTCATTTTGTCCGGTCCTCCGGTTGACGCACGGCACGCCGTGTGGAAATCTCATACTCACAGATGAGAGTTATATTCTCAAATGCGAAAGTCAACCGGCGGAGCTGCTCGTGGCGGTAGGAGCCGGCGAAGCGAAGGGACCCGTCACGTGAAAAACTTCGAGGATCTCGATTTCTTCCTCGGTCAAGAACTGGTAGCCGACCCCTACCCGTACTTCCAGGCTCTTCGCGAAAAGTGCCCGGTGACACGGGAGCAGCACCACAACGTCATGATGGTCACCGGTTACGACGAAGCGCTGGAGATCCTCAACGACGCGCAGCAGTACTCGTCGTGCATTTCGGTCACCGGCCCGTTCCCGGGTTTTCCCGTCCCCATCGACGAGAACTCCGATGTGGACGCCCTCATCGCCGAACACCGCGATTCGCTGCCGCTCAGCGACCAGCTGCCGACGCTGGATCCGCCCACCCACACCGCGCATCGCGGCCTGCTCATGCGGCTCATCACCCCCAAACGCCTCAAGGAGAACGAAGAGGCGATGTGGGATATGGCCGATAAGGTGCTCGACGAATACCTCGCGCCCGGCAAGGGCGACCTCATCCGGGATTTCGCCGGGCCCTTCACCCTCTACATCATCGCCGACCTGCTCGGCGTCCCCACCGAAGACCAGCAGGAATTCCTCAACGCCCTCCAGCGCGACCCGCACCGCACCGAAACCGTGGGCAGCACCGAGGGCGAAGGCGGGATGTCGCACAACCCCATCGAATTCCTCTACGCGAAATTCTCGGCGTATATCGACGACCGGCGCGCCGACCCCCGGGCCGATGTCCTGACCAGCCTCGCCGAGGCCACCTTCCCGGACGGCAGTCGGCCGGAGGTACTCGATGTGGTGCGGGTGGCGGCCAACCTGTTCTCGGCCGGCCAGGAGACCACGGTCCGGCTGCTGTCCTCGGCGCTCAAGATGATCGCCGAGGATCGGGAACTGCAGCGGTGGCTGCGGGAGGACCACGAGCGGATCAACAACTTCATCGAAGAGATGCTGCGCATGGAGAGCCCGGTGAAGGGCGACTTCCGGATGGCGAAGACGACCACCACGGTCGCCGGTGTCGAAGTGCCCGCCGGTACGGTCCTGATGCTGGCCAACGGCGGCGCCAACCGCGACCCCCGCCGGTTCGAGAACCCGGATACCTTCGACGCCCAGCGGTCCAACGCCCGCTCCCATATCGCCTTCGGCCGCGGTATCCACACCTGCCCGGGTGCTCCGCTGGCCCGGGCCGAGGCGAAGGTCGCGATCAAACGCCTGCTCGAACGCACCACCGATATCCGGATCGACGAAAGCGTGCACGGGCCGGCGGACAACCGCGACTACACGTATCTGCCGACGTTCATCCTCCGCGGAATCACGTCGCTGCACCTGGAATTCGACCGCACGGAAGGGTAGGTCCCATGAAGGTCATCGTCGACGCGGACTCCTGTAAAGGCCACGGTATCTGCACCACGCTGTGCTCGGAGGTCTTCACGCTCAACGATTACGGCTACGCCGAGGCCATCGACACCGAGATCCCCGCGGATCTCCAGGAGGCGGTGACCACCGCCAAGGACGCCTGCCCCGAGTGGGCCATCAAGATCGTCGACGAATAGGCGTGCCGGTCCGGACCTCATGGCGAGAGGTCCGGATCCGACCCTGCGGCCCATTCACCCACCTATGCCGGCGTGGATACGGGACTGGTGGACGTGGAGGTGAACTACACGGTCGGCCTTCCCGATCCCGAAGGCGATATCTTCGCCCGGAACACGGCCGTCTTCAAGCGGAGGAACAGATGGTCGGTCGACAACGACTACCGCATCATCACCCGGAAATTCGACCACCGCTTCCGTGTCCTGCGTATCCACGACCCGCGAGACGGATTCACGCTGTCCCTGAAAGAGGGCAAGATCGGTAACCTCTGGCTCACCTGCAGCGCTCCAGCGGCACGCCCCAGCGATGTCACATCCGAAGCCTCGGTACCCACCGCGCCCAGGTGATCCCGGAGCATGAGCGTCGATCCGGCACGGCACCCTCGCCGCCGGTGGTGGCAGCGCCGTGAACACTCCGGCCGGGCGGCTCCGGCGGGGTTCACCGAGCGGCAGATCGCGGCGTTGGCGCATCTCGGATTCCGGCCCGGCGATCCGAACTACGAGATGCGCCCGGACGAAACGGGGGACGACGACCAGCGGGTCGCCTACATCGTCACCGCGGTGCTCCGCGAGGTATTCGGAATCCGGAACCCGGACGATCTCACCGCCGAACGCTTCTGACCGGCTACTCGCCGCGCCACTGCGGCGGTCGCTTTTCCGCGAATGCCGCGGGTCCCTCCTGCGCATCCGCACTGCGATAGGCGCGCGCGGCGGAATGGCGGGCCGCCTGGAGCGCCGCCGATCGGCCCATTTCCGTGGCCAGCATGACCGTTTCGCGGGCGGCGCGCACCGAGAGCGGCGCCCCGGCCAGGACTTTCCCCGCCAACTTCAATGCCGTCGGCAGCAACTCGTCCGGTTCGGCCAGCCGGTTCACCAGACCGATTTCGTAGGCGCGCCGGGCGGTGATCGGGTCGCCGGTGAGCAGGATTTCCATCATGATCCGCTGCGGGATCATATGGATCAGCGGCGCCGCCCACGGTGAGCTGCGGCCGACCTTCACCTCGGTCACCGCGAAGGTGGCGGTGGTGCTGGCCACGCAGAGATCGCAGGCCTGGGCGATCATCCAGCCGCCGGCGAAGGCGGCCCCGTTCACCGCGGCGATGGTGGGTTTGGACAGTTCGATCGTGTCGTAGGGCAGCGGGAACATCTCCCGGGGCGGCTCGGCCATCCGGGTCTCCACCATCTCCGCGAGATCCCCGCCGGCGCAGAATGCCTTGGATCCGGACCCGGTGAGTACCGCGATCCGGAGGGCCGGATCGTGTTCGAATCGGTCCCACGCCTCGAACAGGCCCTCCCGGATATCCTTGTCCAGGCAGTTGCGGCGCCCCGGACGATTCAGGGTGATCACCGCGATCCCGTCGGGCCGGGCATCGAACAGTACGGCGTCGTCGGTCATTCAGAATCCTCTTCGCTGGATCTCGTAGGCGTCGCGGGACAGCTCTTCCCGGAAGTCCGGGTGCGCGATCGCGATCAATCGCCGGGTTCGTTCGGCCAGATCGCGGCCGGCGAGTTCGGCGGCGCCGAACTCGGTGACGATCACATCGACATCGCTGCGGGCGGTGGTCACCGGACCCGACAGGCGGGCGGCGATCCGGGAGACCGAACCGCCGCGGGCGGTGGCGGGAAGCGCGATCACGGAGTGTCCGCCACGGGACCGGACCCCGGCGCGGACGAAATCGACCTGTCCCCCGGTACCCCCGAGGTAGGCGGCACCGCTCTGTTCCGCGTTCACC
Source organism: Nocardia sp. NPDC024068 (assembly GCF_040638875.1). NCBI lineage: Bacteria > Bacillati > Actinomycetota > Actinomycetes > Mycobacteriales > Nocardiaceae > Nocardia > Nocardia sp. NPDC024068. Next base: position 654,761 of record NZ_JBEZYU010000001.1, read on the forward strand.
TGACCGGTGAGGTCGACCTCGAGCGCGGAGTTCAGGGTCACCAGACCGTCCACCTGCGCCAGCACGGCCGCGTCATGGGTGTAGGAGGTGGCGCACAGGCGCAGATCGGGATTGCGATGGGCGAACCGGTACAGGCGATCGGTGCCGATGAGCGCGCCGGTGACCGAGACGCCCGGGTCGATCCGTTTACGCGCGTTGGTGAGCACCCCGGCCTCGACCAGATCCACCAGACCGTCGCCGATCATGCCGGAGTGCACGCCCAGATCGCGGCGGTCGCCCAGCTGCCGCAGCACGGCATCGGGCACCGCGCCCACACCGGTTTGCAGGACCGAACCGTCCTCGATATAGGAGGCGACGTACTTCGCGATGGCCTCGTCGAGAGGCCCGATCGCGGCGGGCGGCACCTGCACCGGTGGCCGGGATACGGTGACCGCGCAGTCGATCTCGCGGGTGTCCAGACCTTCTCCGGGAACGAACGGCACCCGGTCGTTCACCTCGGCGATCACCACCCGGGCGCGGTCGACGGCCGCGCGGGTGTGATCGCCGATCAGGCCGAAGCTGTGGCGGCCGTGCTCGTCGGCCGGGCTCACCTGGACGAACGCCACCTCGCAGCCGAGGATCCCGTCCTCGATCATCGGACCGACCCGGCTCACATGGCACGGGACGATCCCCAGCTTGTGGGCCTTGGCCAAGGATCGCAGGGTACCGATGGCACCCATACTCGACAGGGCGAATCCGTCCACGGATTCGGGGGTGAAGATTCCGGAGAAGCTGGTCGCGACGAACGCCGACAGCCCGCCGATCTCGCCGCCCTGCGCGATCAGCGCCTCGATCAGCGTGCTGGGTTCACCGCACGCCTGCCCGATCACGATGCGGTCGCCCGGACGCAGGAACTGCCGGAGATCCAGATCGGCAGCGGTGACCTCGATGGTCATCGGCTGCCTCCCTGATCCACCGGAGCGGCGCCGCGGCCCGCGGATTCCGCCGGGCCGTTACCGGCCGCCTCGACGGCCGGGGGCGCGGGCGAGGTGCCGGAGACGTCCGGTGTCGAGGCCGTCCGGCCCAGGATCTCGTCGGTATCGGCGCCCAGGCGCGGGGCCGGGCCGGCCACCCGGCCCGGGGTGCGGGAGAACCAGGTGGGCGGTCCGGGGAATCGCACCGGACCGTCGGGGGTGTCGACGGTCTCGAAGAAACCCGCCGCGTTCAGGTGCTCGTTGTCGAAGAGTTCGTCGAGGGTGCGCACCGGTGCGCACGGGATTTCCAGCGAGTTCAGCAGTTCCAGCCATTCGGCGGTGGTCCGGGTGGCGAAGGTTTCGCGCAGATGGGCGTACACGGTGCCGATCTGCCGGGCACGCTGGGCCAGGGTGGCGAATTCCGGTCCGGCCCAGGCCGGGCGGACCGCGTTCACGAAGGCGTTCCACTGTTTGTCGTTGTAGACCAGCGCCGAGATGTAGCCATCCGCGGTGCGATACGGCGCGCGTTCGGTGGTCACCGCACGCGGATAGGCGGCGGTACCCAGCGGCGGGTCGAACATCGCGCCGTTGGCATGTTCGACCAGCATGAACGAGGCCATGGTCTCGAACATGGCGACCTCGACCTCCTGCCCCTCGCCGGTCCGTTCCCGGTGGAACAGGGCCATCATGGTGGCGTAGAGCGCGGTCATTCCGGCCACCTTGTCGGCCATGATGGTGCCGACATAGCCCGGTTCACCGGTGAGCAGCCGCTGGACGTGCGGTAACCCGCATTCGGCCTGGATGGTGTCGTCGTAGGCGGTGCGATCGGCCTCGGGACCGCGCCGGCCGTAGCCGTAGCAGTTGGTGTAGACGATCCCCGGGTTCACCGCGGCCACCTGCGCGTACCCGAACCCGAGGGCGGTGACCGCCCGGCCGCGCATGGAATGGATGAACACATCGGCGCCGGCGATCAGCTCCCGTAGCGCCGCCTTGTTCTCCTCGCGCCGCAGATCCAGTACGACACTGCGCTTTCCGCGGTTGACGTTGACGAAGACCCCGGCCATCCCCTCCTGGGGGCCCACCGAGATATAACGGGTGTTGTCACCCGCCGGGGGTTCGATCTTGATGACCTCGGCACCCATATCGGCCATGATCTGGGTGCAGTACGGGCCCATCACCATGGACGTCAGATCGATCACCCGCACTCCGGCCAACGGCCCTGTGTGCTGCATACGCCCTACCTCCACCGGGCCACCGGGACAAATCAGCGGCTATCTGATGAATCTTTGTAAGGATAGTGATATCAAGTAGAGGTGCCCAGTTTCAATGGCGACACCGCCGCACCCCGGCTCCCGGCGTCCATCGCCGAGGTCCTGGGACCCGCACTGGCCCGGAACCCCGAGGCCACCGCGCTGGAAGCGGTTTCGGGTACCTGGACCTACCGCGAACTCGACCGACGCGCCGACGCGGCGGCCGCGGCGCTGTGGTCTCTCGGAGTCCGGCCCGGTGACCGGGTCGGCGCCTGCCTGCCCAACGATCTCGAGATCGTCGCCGCTTTCCACGGTGCCCAGCGCATCGGTGCGATCTGGGCGGGAATCGGGGAGGCGCTGGCCGTCGGCGAACAGCGGTACCTGCACGATCTGATCGAACCGGCGGTCATCCTGGCCGGCGACCGGTACCTGGTCGACTCACCGGCACGCGTGGATGCCGAGAGATGGGCCGCCGCGCAATCCGCGTCGGATGCGCCCCCGGTCGCCGCGGACCTCGACGCACCCGCCGCGATCGCGTTCACCAGCGGCACCTCCGGCCGGCCCAAGGCCGTGGTGCACAGCCAGCGCAATCTGCTGCTGCCCGGCGCCGCCCTGGTGGCCACCCGCGGTTACGGCCCGGATCTACGCAAAGGCGATAGTTTCCCGTTCACGATCCTCAACCTGATGGTCCTGTCCACCCTGCTCACCGCCCAGGCGGGCGGCTGCGCGGTGATCATGAACCGGCGTGACCTCGCCGGGGTCGCCGAATGGATCGCGACCCGCGGGGTCACGGTCTGGAACGGCGCCCCGGCCCAGCTCTACGACCTGGCCGCCCGGCCGGATCTGGACCTGAGTTCGCTGCGCGAGGTGTGGAGCGGCGGCAGCGATACCCCGGATACAGTGCGCACGGCGTTCGCCGACGCGCACGGCCTCGTTCCCCGGGTGACCTACGGTCTGACGGAGGCGCCCACCGTGGTCGCCATCGACCCGCCCGATTCACACTGGCGTCCCCGGTCCAGCGGCCGGGTGCTGCCACAATTCGATGTGGCCGCCTACGACGACGACGGAAACCGGCTCGCTCCGGGCGAACTCGGCGAGCTGTCCCTGTCCGCGCGCACCGAAGGCCCCTGGGCCGGACTGTGGCGCCCCCTGCTCGGTCACTGGTCCGGCGGCGGGATCACCCCTCCTCCGGACGGGCCGGTGCCCACCGGGGATATCGGCACCGTGGATGCCGAAGGCTGGCTCACCGTGCTGGACCGCAAGAAGATGGTGATCATCCGGGGCAGCGCCAACGTCTACCCGCTGGAGGTGGAACGGGTATTGGCCGGTCATCCGGCTGTCGTGAAAGCGGCGGTCTGCGGGGTACCGCACGAGAGATTGGGCCAGCAGGTCGCGGCGGTGATCGAAACCGATGGCGCCGAGCTCGATTTCGCGGCGCTCGCGCAGTTCTGCCGGGGTGAGCTCGCCGGGTACAAGGTGCCCGAGGTCTGGGCCGTGGTCGACAGCCTGCCGATCAACGCGATGGGCAAAGTGGTGCGCACAGAATTGCCCGCCCTCGCCCTCCGTGGCGGTTCGGCATGAGCGCCGATCGCGCGGCGGCGATGCGCCCGTTCGAACTCGACGGCCGGGTCGCGGTGGTGACGGGCGGGTCGTCCGGATTGGGCGCCGCGGTGAGCCGCGCCCTCGCGGGACTGGGTGCCCGGGTGGCCGTCGTCGCCCGGCGCCGGGATCGCCTGGAGACCCTCGCCGCCGAGATCGACGGGCTGGCGCTGGGCTGCGATCTGTCCGACCCGGCCGGGATCTCCGAGGCCGTCCCCGCCATCGTCGATGGGCTCGGCCCACCGGAGATCCTGATCAACGCCGCGGGCAACAGGTTCGGCACCGAACGCGCCGAATCCGAACCGCTCGACGATATCCGCCGCACTCTGGACCTGAATCTGGTGGCGCCGCTGCTGCTGGCCCAGCAGGTCTTCCCGCATATGCGCGACCGGGGCCGCGGGTCGATCGTGAACGTGTCCTCGATCAGCGGCCAGGTGGGCGTCCCCGGTATTCCGCAGGCGTCCTATGCCGCGAGCAAGGCCGGACTGTCCGGACTGACCGCCGAACTCGCCGTGCAGTGGGCGCGCCATTCCATCCGG